>DDPM01000057.1 GCA_002342165.1 Hylemonella sp. UBA2468 | reverse complement strand
AAGCCCACGCCGTTGTCCCGCACGCTCACACGGCAGAGCGGGGCGGAGGGGGCATGTTCTTGTTCCCACCCTATGTGCAGCTCAGCCAAGGGGCGGGTACGAGTGAACTTGAGGGCGTTGGAGAGCAGGTGATGCAGCAGGTCGCGCGCCATATGCGGGTCGGCATGAATCTGGGTGGTTTGGCTGGGCAAGATCCAATGCAACTGCCGCTGCAACACGTTAGGCTCAAGAGATTGGCGGACCTCCTGCACCAGCTGATGCAGGCACAACGAAGTGGGCTGCAACTCCACCTGGTCTAGGTGCGCCCATTTCATGAGCCCGTCAATTTGCAAACCCATTTGGGTGGCCGCTTCGGATGCAGTGTCCAGATGCCCCTTCACCTCGGGCGAGAGCGCAGGCCCCAAGTCTTCCACCGCCAACTGGGTGTAGGCCAGCACATGCCGCACACGGGCCCGCAGGTCGTGCGAGACGGTGTAGGCAAAGTCGGCCAATGCCGCTTGGGTGCGCAGCAGCTCTTGATGCAGGCGCTGCACTTCGGAAACAGTTGGATCCAAAGAGCTATCCGGGCGAACGGGGTTGGTCGGGTGCGCTTGCTGCATGGGGTAGCTCAAGATTTTTGAGGGCGTTTCCAGTTGGTCAAGCTCACTTGCTTGGCGCGCGCCACCGTCAGCACGCCGGGAGCAGTGTCCTTGGTGATGGTGGAGCCCCCGCCTACGGTGCCGCCCGCGCCAATGGTGACGGGGGCGATCAGCACGCAGTTGCTGCCAATGTGCACATCGGCCTCAATCATGGTTTGGTGTTTATGGGCGCCGTCATAGTTGGCGGTGATGCTGCCCGCGCCATAGTTCACGCGCTCGCCCAATTGGGCGTCGCCCACATAGGCCAAATGGTTGGCTTTGGCGCCTGCGGCCAGCGTGGCTTGTTTAACTTCTACAAAATTGCCAATGTGCACATCTGCACCCAGCTTGGCGCCGGGCCTGAGGCGGGCAAACGGCCCCACCAGCGCGCCCTCGCCCACTTCCACCAGGTCTTTCGGGTTGGCACCACCTTCTATATGGGTAAATGGGTGTACCACCGCGCCCGCAGCAATTTGGGCTTGGCTGATGACGCAATGCGCCCCGATGCGCACGCCGTCCTCCAGCACCACGCGGCCGCTGAAGACGCAGTTGACGTCAATTTCCACATCTTGCCCGCACACCAGCTCGCCACGCACGTCCAGCCGAGCCGGATCAGCCAGCCGCACACCTTGGTGCATGAGGGCATGCGCCAGCCGCAACTGGTGGGCGCGCTCCAGCTCAGCCAATTGGGCCGGGTTGTTGATGCCCGCCACTTCAAGCGCGTCTTGAATCTGATGCGCAACCACGGGCACACCATCCGCCACAGCCCACTTGACCACGTCTGTCAAGTAGTACTCGCCTTGGGCGTTGCGGTTGTCCAAACGGGCCAGCCAAGTTTTGAGCAAGGCAGCGGGTGCTGCCATGATGCCGCTGTAAACCTCGCCAATGGCCAGCTGCTCGGGGGTCGCGTCTTTTTGTTCCACGATGGCTTGCAACGCTTGGGTGGTGGGGTTTCGCACAATGCGCCCATAGCCTGTCGGGTCGGGCATTTTTAAAGTCAATAAAGCCAACTGGTTGCCCTGGCTGGCCGCGATCAGCGCCTTGAGTGTGTGGGCTTGGGTAAGGGGCACGTCACCCGAAAGCACCACCACCAAGCCGTCATTTTGAAGATGCGGCACCGCCTCTTGCACCGCATGCCCCGTGCCCAGTTGTGGTTCCTGGCGAACCAGCTTGATTGGGGGTAAAGCGGTTTCGGCCTGTTGCAGGGCATGCTCCACCTGGTCTGCGCCATGGCCCGTCACCACCACCACTTGGCGGGCCGAAAGCGCCGCTGCGGTGTCCAGGACATGAAAAATAAGGGATTTCCCAGCAAGACGGTGCAGGACTTTGGGCAGCTTGCTTATCATGCGGGTCCCTTTGCCAGCCGCCATGATGACCACATCCACCGCCAAATTGAGTTCTGACATCACGTTTTTATGTTCTAGATTCTGGACATTTTGCATGGGGTTCAAAAGCCGTCATTCTAGGCGGCACAGCCAACAGGTTCAGACTTGGATACCTGCCGGGCTGGAAGCCAACCGCCTCAAGTACCGCGCAGTTTGTGGGCATGCGGTTTTAGGGGCTCTCACCGCGTCTCTTCTGATGCTGACGGGCTGCAGCACGATTCAGGTGGCCTACAACCAAGCCCCCACCCTGAGCTACTGGTGGCTTGATGGGTACTTTGATTTTTCTAAACCTCAGACCGTTGTCGTTAAAAGCGGTCTGGCCAAGCTGCAGGCCTGGCACCGCCAACAAGAACTCCCCATTTACGCCGACCTTCTGGCGCGCTTGCAAAAGGTGGCGGAAGGGCCCATTACCCCCCAACAAGCCTGCGACTTATCCGAGCAAATACAAGCGGCAGCCAAACGCTTGCTGGAGCAATCTGCAGACGCTTTGGCCGATTGGGCCCCTTCGCTGCAGCCCGAGCAGCTCAGCACCTTGGCTAAGGAGTTTGAAAACGACAACCGCAAGTGGCGCAAACAGTGGCTAGACGGCTCCGCTGGCGACTTGGCCAAGCTTCGACTCAAAAAGACCGTGGACCGGTTTGAGGACTTTTACGGCCGCCTGGAAGAACCGCAGCTCAAGGTGCTGCGCCAAAGCATCAGCACCTCTCCGTTTGATCCGCGCTTGGCTTGGATAGAACGCCAACGCCGCCAGCAAGACATGCTGACCACCTTGGGCGAGCATGCAGGCAACACCAACCGTGCCAGCCACGTCAAAACCGAAATGTTGGCCCTGCTGGTGCGCAGCCAGGAGTCTCCCGACCCGGTTTACAAGGCGCGGGTGGAGCTTTGGCAAGCCCACGCTTGCCGCACGCTGGCCGATATTCACAACAGCACCTCTGCAGAACAACGCCAAACTTTGGTGGCCAACCTGAATAAATACGAGCAAGACGCCCGAATTTTGGCTAAGGGCAAATAAGACTTATCGAAACTGAAGCTCAGGGGTGGTGCAAGGGCAACACTGTCATGTGCTGCCAAACGGGTTGAACACTTTGAGCCCCAGCTCTTGAAAATCAGCCACATTTCGGGTAACCACGGTTAAGCCATGCACCTTGGATGTGGCCGCAATCATGGCATCTTCATACAGCGTGTCTGATTTTTTATGCATCAAACGGGCCCATTGCCTGAAAGTGGCTGCGTCCATGGGCAAGACGTTGTAGGCGCTGGCCACCTGCTCCAGCCAGACTTCTATCTCGTTGGCTTTTGTGGCGTCTTGCTCTCGCGTCAGCTCGATTCCGGCTTGGATTTCTCCCAGCGTTACGACCGATACAAACAACTGGGCATCGTCCACCGATTCAATCCAAGCCAACACCGCGCCATGGGGGCGGGGTTTGCGCAGTTCAGACACCACATTGGTATCAAGCAAGTACATGTTTGGTCGTTTACAAAGCGGGTAAGGGTCGGCGCTTGGCTTGTACCCGCGCCGGTGTCAGTACCTCAGTGCGGGAATGGTCTGCCAACAGCAATTGCTTGAGCGTCGGGCGAGCATTCGACTGCAACCGGCGCCATTGGTGCACCGGCACCAACACAGCGGTTTCAGCGCCACGCTTGGTGACCATCTGCGGGCCTTCTGAAAGACACGCGTCCAAAAATTCACTGAAACGCGCTTTGGCGTCTTGTACGGGCCAAGTGTGCATAAGGAACTCCATCAAACCAGTTATCTGACCAGTTTGCCTACAGCAAGGCGTTTCGTCAAGCTCACACCGGCCACACCACCCCATGGTCGTTCAAGATGGCGTCAAGGGGAATGTCGTGCGGTTCGGGCTCTAGGTCGTCCACAAAACCTTGGGCAAAGCCCAAACCCACGGTAAAGGGTTGGGGCTGCAGGCTGGCCAAAGTGCGGTCGTAAAACCCGCCCCCATAGCCCAAACGGTAACCGCCCGGGCCATAGCCCACACAGGGCACAAACAGCAAAGTGGGTTGAATCACGTCGGTGTCTTTGGGTTTGGGAATACCGTAGGCGTCTTCCTCCATGGGACAGCCGGGGTACCACACGTGAAACGTCAGGGTTTTGGTGAGCTTATCGATCACCGGCAAGCCAATGCGCCGGCGCAAGGGTTCGTCCAGCAGTTCGCCGTCTTCTTTCCAGCGGTGCAGGGCGGGCAAAGGGTCAAATTCGCCCTTGATAGGCCAGTAAGCCCCTATAACAGTGTCGGTACGGGCCACCAGCCAAATGCGCATGACCTGCTGCAGCATGGTGGCGCATACCGCGCGGTCGGGCATGGCCTGACGGTCTGCAATCAGCTGTTGCCGAAGGATTTTTTTGATCTGAGCGCTTTTGTCGTTCGATGTGTCCATAATTCCTGCATGCAGTTTTTAGTTCATCTGAAGTTCCGAGCCGCCGCGCTGTGTGCGGTGTCCGCCTTGCTGATGGTGCCACACCTCAGCACACTGGCCAGCAACAAGACCCCTTCTAAAACGAGCGAGAAAGCCAGCGACAAAGCCGCCAGCAAGCCCAGCGAGCCTGCGAGTGACCGCATCATCAACGACATGCAGGCGGCCTTTAAGCGGGGCGACCGCAAGCAGCTCACCGCCTTACTGCCCAAAGCGCGCGGTCATATTTTGGAACCGTGGGCTGCCTATTGGGAGCTCAGCTCAAGGCTAGATGTGGCCTCTACCGACGAAGTTCAAGCCTTTTTAAACCGCTACGCAGGCACCTACCAAGAAGACCGGTTGCGCAATGACTGGCTGCTGGTGTTGGGCCGCCGCCGCGATTGGGCCGCGTTTCTGCCCGAACACGCCAAATACCGCATGGGCGACGACCGCCAAGTGCGCTGCTATGCCCTGCTGGCACAACGCAACCCTAGCCATGCCGCCGCAGTGGAAGACTTGTGGCTGAGCCAAAAAGAAGCCGACGATGCTTGCGCCGCAGCAGCAGAACAGATGCTCCAAACGGGAGCGCTCAAGCCCCAGACCGCTTGGCTGCGGGCACGTTTGGGCTTTGAAAACGACCGACCCCGCATTGCCACCCAAGCAGTGGGCCTGCTCAACCCCGACTGGGTGCCCAGCGTCAATGCCATTTACAGCAATCCGGTGCGGTTTTTGGACGACAAAATCACCGCCCTGCGCCCTAAAACTAAAGAACTGGTGACGCTGGCGCTCATCCGCCTGGCTGTGACCGACACCGCCGCCGCCATGGACGAGCTCAACAAACTGCGCTGGCGCACCCAGCTCAGCACCGAGGAGCGCAGCTGGATTGCAGGCGTCATTGGCAAGCGTTTGGCCATGAAGCTGCAAGACGGCGCGCTGAACCAATTTGCACATGGCAAAGACGAGTTCATGCACGCTGAGCATTTGCTCTGGAAGGTACGCGCCGCACTCAAAGCCGGTGTGTGGACCGAAGCCCTCAACGCCTTGCAAGCTCTGCCCGACCCGCTGCGCCAAGACCCCACTTGGGTGTACTGGCGCGCCCGCGCCTTGCAGGCTATTCCTGGCAAACCCGAGGCTGCGGCTGAGGCCAGAGTGTTGCTGGAGTCCATAGCCTCTTACAAAGGCTTTTACGAACAATTGGCCCTAGAAGAACTGGGCAAATCCATTGTGCTGCCCGCCAAACCAGAGCCCTTAACCGCCGTCGAGCAAGAAGCCGCACGCCAAAACCCAGGCCTCAAGCGGGCTTTGTATGCCATTCAAAACGGTTTTCGCTCTGAGGGCGTGCGCGAGTGGAACTATCAGGTCAACCTGCATGTTCCTGGGGGGCTGAGCGACCGCGAGCTGCTGGCAGCTGCCCAACTGGCCTGCGACCTACAGGTGTGGGACCGCTGCATCAACACCAGCGACCGCACCAAGTCGTTGGTGGACATGGAGCAGCGTTTTCCCATGCCTTTTAAGCAAGCCGTACTAGATCGGGCCCGCAAAATTGATTTAGACCCCGCTTATGTGTATGGCCTGATCCGCCAGGAAAGCCGCTTTGTGATGGACGCGCAGTCCAGCGTGGGCGCCTCGGGCCTCATGCAGGTCATGCCCGCCACCGCCCGCTGGACCGCCAAACGCATTGGCCTGACCGACTTTAAGCCGCACCAAATCACCGACCGCGACACCAACATTGCCATTGGCTCGGGCTACCTCAAGCTGGTGTTGGACAACTTTGACGGCTCCCTGCCCATGGCCGCCGCCGCCTACAACGCAGGCCCCAGCAGGCCACGCGCTTGGCGTGGGCAAGATGGCGCGCCCAATATCGAGGCTGCCATTTGGGCCGAGAATATTCCGTTCAACGAAACGCGTGACTACGTCAAAAAAGTGTTATCCAACACCACCTTGTACGCCGCCTTGATCAGCGGAAAACCCCAGTCACTCAAAAGTCGCTTGGGCACTGTGGGCCCGCTGCGCCCAGGCAAAAGCGAGCTGGCTGAAGATTTGCCTTAACTTACTTGCCATAACTTTTTACCCTGCACCACATGATTGATGGATTTCATAAAGTACTGATCTTGGGCGGCTCCGGCTTTGTGGGTCGGCACCTGTGCGAGCATTTGGCCGACCACCGTTGGCGTATCACCGTGCCCACGCGGCGCTTGCGCAATGCCCAGCACCTGTGCACTCAACCCAAAGTCACCCTGCTTGAGGCCAACATTCACCACCCCGCAGAACTTCAGCGCTTGGTGGCAGGCCATGATGCGGTGGTGAATTTGGTGGCCATATTGCATGGCAGCGCTGCAGACTTTGAGCGGGTGCACGTCACCTTACCTACTCAGTTGGCCCAAGCTTGCCATGCGCAAGGTGTGCGCCGCTTGGTGCACATCAGCGCTTTGGGCGCTGACGCCCAGCACCCAGACACCCTGCCCAGCATGTACCTGCGCAGCAAATCGCGTGGCGAAGCCGCTTTGCTGGCGGCCTCTAAGGTGCCCACTTCACCCTCTAACCAGCCCGCCATGCAACTCACCATGTTGCGCCCCAGTGTGCTGTTTGGGGCGGGCGACCGTTTTTTAAATGTGTTTGCCAGCTTGCAACGGTTATTTCCCCTAGTGCCTTTGGCGGGCGCGCAGGCGCGGTTTCAGCCCGCTTGGGTTGAAGACTTGGCTCAGGCCATCGTGGACTGCTTGAACTACCCCCACCACACCGCTGGCAAAACCTTTGAAATTTGTGGTCCCGAAGTGCTCACCCTTAAGCAGTTGGTGCAAGGCGCAGGCCAGTGGGCGGGCATTGCCAACGGCCAAGGCCGCCCTGTGGTGGGCTTGCCCATTTGGATGGGACGCATCCAAGCGGCCTTGATGCAACTGGCTCCGGGCGAGCCCCTGATGAGCCCCGACAACCTGGACTCCATGAGGGTAGACAACATCGCGACCGGCCGTTTTCCCGGTTTAAAAGACTTGTGCATCACACCCAGCAGCGTGCGCAGCATTGCGCCGCTCTACCTCAGCACCACCTCGCAGCTGGACATTCTGCGGGGACGGTAAGCGTTAGCTCACGCCATGGCGACGTCGGGCATGCAGATTTTTATGGTGGGGGGCGCGGTGCGCGATGCCCTGATGGGGCTGCCCGTTCAAGACCGCGACTGGGTCATTGTGGGGGGCACGCCAGAAGTTGTGACGGCGCAAGGCTTTACCCCTGTGGGAAAAGACTTTCCGGTTTTTTTGCATCCTGACACCCGCGAAGAATATGCCTTAGCACGCACTGAGCGCAAAACCGCACGGGGTTACCGCGGCTTCATCATTTACACCTCGCCAGATATCACTCTTGATGAAGACTTGGCACGGCGGGACCTGACCATCAACGCCATTGCCGTTCCTGAACACGCCATAGCTGCGGACGGCAGTTTTGACCCTGCGCAAGTACGGGACCCTTTCAATGGCGTGGCCGATTTGCGGGCCCGCGTGCTGCGTCACGTGACTCTGGCCTTTTGCGAAGACCCGGTACGCATTTTGCGGGTGGCCAGACTCTCCGCGAGGTTCAGCGACTTCAGCATCCACCCCCAAACCCAAGAGCTCATGTGCGACATGGTGCAACAGGGCGAGGCCGACCACCTGGTGCCCGAGCGCGTGTGGCAAGAGCTCAGCCGTGGGCTCATGGAGCAACACCCTTCGCGCATGTTGGATGTGCTGCGCCGCTGCGGTGCCTTGGCACGTATCCTGCCAGAGCTTAAATTGCCAGATCCCTCTGATAGCGCGCCAGTTTCTGTTGACACTCATGCAGCATGGGAAAACTTAATGCGCGTTGTGGACACCGCCGCCCTTTGGAAACTGCCTTTGGCGGTGCGGTTTGCTTGCCTCACTTACTCCTTAGGCCAACGCCCTGAGCCCGACACCACCGCTGATCCAACTGCAACGACAAACCCGCGCTTGCTCAAGACCCTGTGCGAGCGCATCAGAGTGCCGGTGGAATGCCGCGAATTGGCTGAAGTGGTGGCCCGCGAACACGTGTACCTACAGGCCAGCGACACGCTGGAAGCTGCCGATGTGGTGCGTCTGCTGGAACGCTGCGACGCCCTGCGCAAGCCTGAACGCTTTGCTTGGGTGCTGCAAGCCTGCGCCTGTGTGCAACAACCCCCATTGCCCCTAACCCAATATCCCCAAGCGCAGCGCCTAAGCTACGCATTGAATGTGGTTCTGGATTTACCCACCCAAACCGTGGCAGAGGCTGCCATGTCGCAAGGCGCCAGCGGCAAAGAGGTGGGCGAACTCATTCATGCGGCACGCGTTAAAGCTTTAAGGCAAGCGCTGTAACTTGGTTTACGAGTTCAGCTAAACCAACTTGGCCAATCCAGTCACCGCCAGCATCAGCAACGCGCTGGTGGTCAACGGGATGAAAAACGTGCGGCCAAACAGATCAAACTTGAAGTCTCCGGGCAACTTGCCGAAGCCCATTTTTTGAAAAAAAGCGGTGAAGGCGTTGACCACCAAAAGCACCAGCAACAAGATCAACACCCAGCGCAACATCATGTTGCCGATCCTAAGCTCAAATTAACCCTTTGCTCCCGACCCCAACCACATCCATACGCCACCCATTTATTCAAATGATAATGATTCGCATTTGATGTATACTGACGTCCAGTTTATTTATTGGAGGTTTCAAATGCGTCGCCCTATTACTGCGTTTTCTTTGGCTTTGGCATCCCTGGTGGCGGGCCTGTGGGGGCCAACGGCGTGCGCCAACGAACAAGTGATCAACCTTTACTCCGCGCGCCACTACCCCACCGATGAAGCGCTTTACAACGACTTCACCAAAGCCACGGGCATCAAAATCAACCGCGTCGACTCAGATGACGCAGGCATCATCGCCCGCCTCAAGGCAGAAGGCTCCGCATCACCCGCCGACGTGATCTTGTTGGTAGATGCATCACGGCTGTGGCGAGGAGAAGTAGATGGACTGTTTCAGCCCGTCAAATCAAAAACCTTGGAGACGACCGTACCCTCTCAGCTTCGCGCCAAACCCACAGATGATGGAACCGCTTGGTTTGGACTCTCCACCCGTGCCCGTGTGATCGTGTTCGACAAGCTCAAGGTCAACAAAACCGATGTAGACACTTACGAAAAACTGGCCGACCCCAAAAACAAGGGCAAGCTTTGCATCCGCTCAGGCTCGCACCCCTACAACCTGAGCTTGTTTGGCGCGATGTCCGAACACCTTGGCCCTGTTGCCACTGAAAAATGGCTCAAAGGCCTGGTGGACAACATGGCACGAGAACCCAAAGGTGGCGACACCGACCAAATCAAAGCCGTGGCCAGCGGAGAGTGCGGAATAGCCGTGTCCAACACCTACTACCTGGCGCGCCTGATGCGTTCCACCAACCCTGCCGACAAAACCGTCATGGAACGCGTGGGTGTGGTGTTTCCCAACCAACAAAGCTGGGGTACGCACGTGAATGTGGCCGGTGGTGCAGTGGCACGTTATTCAAAAAATCCAGCCAACGCCGTGAAGTTTTTGGAATACCTCGTCAGCCCCCAAGCCCAAAACCACTTTGCCAACGGCAACAACGAGTGGCCCGTGGTCAAAGGCCTGAAGCTGGACAACCCCGCCCTCCAAGCCATGACCGGCGGCGACTTTAAAAGCGAGCTGATGCCCATCAGCGCGGTAGGCATGAACCAAATCAAGGTGCAGCAAATGTTGGACCGAGTGGGATTCAAGTGACACAGACCGTTTAATCAATCGATTTCGGCAAGCCAACAAACCTGATGTTTGTCGCCCTCCATGCGAGGGCTTGTAGCCAGCCTCCAATGTCTCATCTGAAGTTTATGGGACACCCTCATCTGGAGAAACTACATGGCGACCACTCGATCTCGGCTCAGTCAACGCAGCAAAAAAGCAGTAACGCCTGTTTTATGTTTGAAACCAACCAAGTTATTGCCATTGGGAGCAATGTTGCTAGCGGTCAGTTTTGTTTCTACAGCACAAACCACCTCCAATGAGCAAAACTTGGATGCCGTCACGGTCCGGGAAAAATCAGAAATGTCCGAAGGTAAAGACAGCTTACGAGCAACAGAAACCGGTATTGGAAAAGGACAGCAAAAGTTGAGAGATATTCCTCAATCTATTACCGTAGTTACTGAAAAGCAATTGGATGACCGGAACCTAGACACGGTCAAAGAAGCACTCAAACAAACTGCAGGCATCACTTTTCAGGCTGCTGAGGGAGGAGAAGAAGACATTCGCCTACGTGGTTTTGCACTGTCCACCACGGGCGATATTTTTGTGGATGGCATTCGCGACCCAGCGTTTTACGATCGAGACACCTTTAATCTAGACCGCGTTGAACTCTTGCGAGGTTCAGCATCCATGCTGTTTGGCAGAGGCTCAACTGGTGGCGCCGTCAATTTGGTTAACAAAGTACCGCGGTTGATGGATGAAAACCAAGTCGATATAACAACTGGCAGCTACAACCACTTGCGAGTTGTGGGCGACGTTAATAAAAAAACTGGAGAGAGTTCGGCCTTACGTGTGAACTTTATGAAGACCACCGCCGATAACAATGGTGCTGGTAGCAGCCTAAACAAAAAGGGGCTTGCTGGAACTTACCGCTGGGGCATTGGAGAACGTAACGAATACTCCGTAAGCCTTTACCGATTGGAAAACAACAACGGCATCAACTACGGAATGCCTTGGATCCGACCCGATACCAGCAGCCCAGCTAGCGAAAGTACTTTGCTACCACTAGACCCAAGCAGCTACTACGGCATGGCCAGCGACTACAACAGAGGCACTGCCACTTACACAACGCTGGCACATACGTACCGCTATGACGGTGAAACTTCACTCACGACACGCGTGCGACAAGGTAGCTTCAGCCGAGACCAACGCGCAAGCACCATCGGACTGGGGACTGCAGCCCTTAGCACTCTAAGCTCATCAACCGTTCTTACAAGAGGAACACAAAACAAAATTCAGGATTTAGACACCAAATATCTTCAGAGTGATTTATCCAGCAAATTCAATACTTGGGGCTTAAAACATGAAGTACTTGGCGGTATAGATTTGGCAAGTGAGCAAAAAACAGTCTATGCCGCACGCACCGCAGCACAAGGCTTGGGCGGCGTGACGTTGACAAAAAGCTCAACCACTGTTGGAACTCCTGATGATGGTGCGTGGGTAAATGAAGCATCACGAGTATTGCGAGTCAACAATCAATACAGCTCCTTGGCTTGGGGCGTGTATGGGCAAGACTTGATTCAACTTGCATCGAACTGGAAACTGTTGGTTGGATTACGTTACGACAGCCTGAGAGGAAATTACGACACCTATGCCGCTCCAGCAGACGGTGGCAATCAGGACAACGGGGCATTGACCAATTACCAAATGAATGTGGGCGAGTGGAGCAAGCGTGTAGGGGTTATGTTCCAACCGAACGAACGGGAGTCTTATCACCTTTCATTTGCAACCTCATTCAATACCTCTGGCGATGCTTACTCACTAGGAGCGGCCAACAAAGATACCCCCCCCGAGCAAAGCATCAATATTGAGTTGGGCGCGAAATTGGATTCTGCAGACAAAAACTTGAGCACACGCTATGCCTTATTCCAAACAACCAAACTCAATGAACGTAACACCGACCCCTTGCAGCCAAGCGTTACTGTTTTATCGGGTCGGCGCCATGTAACTGGGTTTGAGGCAGACATCACTGGTCGCATGACACCGCGGTGGGAAATGTACGGTTCATTCATGTGGATACCTGATGCGCTTATAGACGCAGGTGGCCAAGGTGCCGAGGCCGCTGGGGCACGTCCTTCCCTCACCCCACACATCAGCACATCGTTTTGGAATACCTACCAGATGAATAGTCAATGGCGTTTAGGTGCTGGCTTGAACTATCGCAGCGCTCAAACCCCAAACCGTAACCCTGGATGGCAGGCCCCCGCTTTCACAACAATCGATTTAATGGCCGAGTACCGTTTCGACGACAAATTGTTGCTCAAAGTAAACGCGTCCAACCTAACCAATGTGCTGTATGCCGACCAGCTCTACAGCAGTTTCTATGTACCAGGGCCAGGCCGTTTGCTCCAAGTAACGGGCTCCTACCAGTTCTAAAAAAAATATTCGAATGCTACTGACCTTGCCAGATGTATTGACAACTGAAGAAGTGCACCAAGTTCGCTCATGGCTAAAAGACGCACCTTGGGAGCCAGGCCTCGGCACAGCGGGCAAACAGGCTGCGTTGGTGAAACACAACGAGCAATTGCCAAAAATTTGCGATGTCTCAAACAAAGTTAGAGAGTTGGTACTTAGGGCGCTTAACGCCAACCCTATCTTTTTTTCAGCAACATTGCCTAAAAAAATATACACCCCTTGTATCAATCGCTACAAGGGAGACAGCAACCACTTTGGAAAACACATAGATGGCTCCATCAGGATGCTTGCGCACGAAAAAAGGGTTCGAACCGATATTTCCTGCACCATATTTTTAAGTGATCCTGATACCTATGACGGAGGCGAACTTTGTGTAGTCGACACCTATGGCGAGCAAAGCATCAAACTTCCTGCAGGCAGTATCGTCATCTATCCCGGCACTAGCCTGCACGAAGTCAAACCAGTCACTCGCGGTGAACGATTGGCTTGTTTTTTTTGGATTGAAAGTCTGGTACGTAGTGATGAGCAGAGGAGATTGCTGTACGAGCTTGATATGAGTCTGCTTAGCCTTCGCACCCAATTTGGGGAACTGCCTGAAGCGATTAAACAAACAGGCGTCTACCACAATCTTTTGCGTATGTGGGCCGACACCTGATGCTGCATTTCGGTTATTTCAACAACAAACAATCGGACCTCCTAATTGCTGTAGGGGTGATGGTTCTGCATGCCATAGCCATCGCTGCATTGTTGATCCCACCTACAGAGCGTGAGACAGAAATACCCAAATACCCAAGTATAGAAATGGTGTGGGAGCCAATGAGCAATCTGCCGGCTCCATCTCAAAAAGTTGTTGCTCAGACGAAATCAGACCCCGTCCCTCAACCTAGAACCTCCCAATTACCCGATGCGATTTCCTCTCCAAAAGTTGCACAAACTCAAGCTTCGCCACCCTTGCCAAGCGCGGCCTCAGACACAGCGCATTCGGTTCAGTCTCATGACGCAACCAGCACAAATTCGACAGAACCGACAACACCNNGTCCGTCCGCTGCACCCCCAGCTGGACCTGCTTTAAGCCTGCCTAAAAGTGATGCTCCAGGATTAAACAACCCTCAGCCCGTCTACCCGCGCCAGAGTCGTCGCTTGAACGAACAGGGGCGGGTAGTTATACGAGTCTTTGTGGAAACGGACGGCTTACCCAGGCAAGTTGAAAT
>DDPM01000032.1:8365-8739 GCA_002342165.1 Hylemonella sp. UBA2468 | reverse complement strand
CCGATAAGTCCACGCCCCTGAACCGGTTCACGTCCAGACTCTTGGCGCAATTCTTGCGCCAAAGACAAAACCATTTTGGGAAGCTGTGTGGTTTTACCGGAACCGGTTTCACCGCACACAATGACCACTTGGTGGGCTTGCAGCGCCGCCATGATTTCCTCGCGGCGGGCTGAAACGGGCAGAGATTGGGGGAACTCGATTTGCAATGAGGTATCTATGACGGAATGCGCTAAATCAATGGACTTGGATTATCCGACTATGTACAGAAGTAAAGCCATGTCCTATCTATAGTTTCACCCAGATACCGATTCACTTGGCCCGAGAAACTTGGTTAAAGTAACAGCATGGCGCCCACCATCGTACGTGACGGTCCG
>DDPM01000032.1:331-8332 GCA_002342165.1 Hylemonella sp. UBA2468 | reverse complement strand
TCTCCAAGCACGGGTTTTGGCTTTTATTGTCCGATGAAGAACTGTTGGTGCCCTTTGATCAATTTCCTTGGTTTAGAAAAGGCACGATAGAACAAATATCAGAAGTGCAGTGGCCTAGCCCGGACCACCTTTACTGGCCAAGCTTGGATATAGATTTATCCGTTGAGTCCATCAGAAATCCTGCCGCTTTTCCCTTGGTCTCCAGTTCAACCACTGCCCCACCCCCACCTCAATGAGTTCCGTTTTCGACTTCACCTTCGTGCCTTGGTTCCGCTCGGTCGCTCCCTACATCCACTTGCACCGCGGCAAAACCTTTGTGGTCGGTGTGGCAGGCGAGGCTATTGAGGCGGGCAAGTTGCAGCATTTGGCGCAAGACTTGGCGCTGATTCAAAGCATGGGCGTCAAGGTGGTGTTGGTGCATGGCTTTCGCCCTCAGGTCAATGAGCAGTTGCTGGCCAAAGGCCATCAACCCAAGTACTCGCACGGCATTCGCATCACCGACGAGGTGGCGCTGGACTGCGCGCAAGAAGCTGCCGGGCAACTGCGCTACGAAATAGAAGCCGCTTTCAGCCAAGGTTTGCCCAACACGCCCATGGCCGGATCGACCGTGCGTGTGATTTCGGGCAACTTTGTCACCGCACGGCCNNGTGGGCGGCATCACCCGCACGCTGGGCATGGGCGCCATGGTGCTGCTCTCGCCGTTTGGTTTTTCGCCCACCGGCGAGGCCTTTAACTTGGCCATGGAAGAAGTGGCCACCTCTGTCGCCACCGCCTTGCAAGCCGACAAGCTGATTTTTGTGACCGAAATGCTGGGCATTCGCATCCGTGCCACCGAGCCCGAGGGCGATGACAACCCCATAGACACCGAGCTGCCGCTGGACACCGCCAAACAACTGTTGGCGAAGCTGCCCGAGGCCAAGCTGCCCACAGACACCGCGTTTTACCTGCAGCACTGCGTGAAAGCCTGCGAATCGGGCGTGGAACGCAGCCACATCATTCCATTTTCGGTCGATGGCGCGCTGCTGCTGGAGATTTACATGCACGACGGCATAGGCACCATGGTGGTGGACGAAAAGCTCGAAAGCCTGCGCGAGGCCAGTTCTGACGATGTGGGGGGCATCCTGCGTTTGATTGAGCCGTTTGAACAAGACGGCACCCTGGTCAAACGCAGCCGCACAGAAATTGAACGCGACATTGGCAACTACACCATCGTGGAACACGACGGCGTGATTTTTGCCTGCGCCGCGCTCTACCCCTACACCGAAAACAAAACCGGCGAAATGGCCGCGCTGACCGTGTCGCCAGACAGCCAAGGCCAAGGCGACGGTGAAAAAGTGCTCAAGCGTGTGGAGCAGCGCGCCAAGGCGCTGGGGCTAGACAGTATTTTTGTACTCACCACCCGCACCATGCACTGGTTTATCAAACGGGGGTTTGCCGTGGTGGACGCCGAGTGGTTGCCCGAAGCGCGCAAGCGTAAATACAACTGGGACCGCAAGAGCCAGGTGTTGGTGAAAAAGCTTTAACGAAAGTTAATGGCTTTAGCCTAATTCGGCTAACCGGCGGGTTTGCCGCTCTACCAAACGGGCAATGTCTTGCACATCTTGTGCCGACAGCTTAGGTCCGGGCTTGCGCACAAAAGCACTGGCTATGACCCCGCGCTGCACAAACAAGTGCTTGCGCACCGCCAAACCAATGCCGCTTTGCTGCTCGTAACGGGCCAAGGGCAAGTAGGCGTCAAACAGATCGTGGGCACGCTCTACATCGCCTGCGGCGTGCACAGCGCACACGTCCACCATCATTTCGGGGTAGGCAAAGCCGGTCATGGCACCGTCGGCGCCGCGGGTCAGCTCTTCGGGCAAAAACAAACCGCCTCCGTTGCCCGTGAGTATGGAAATGCGACGCAGCTCCTGGCTGTTCATGGCTGCCTTAATGGAACTGAGTTTGGCCAGACCGGGACAGTCCTCGTGCTTGAGCATCACGCAGCTTGGGGCGTTGCGCAAAATGGTCATGATGGTGCGAGCCGACATTTGCACNNACGGTAGAAGGCGGCGCCACCATCACACCTGATGCACCAAGCGCCATCACCCGCTCGGTCAGTTCTTTCATGGCAGCAAAACCCGGCGCAGAAGCCCCCACCACCACGGGCACGCGCCCTTGCACACGCGCCAACACTTGCCGCACAAAGGTTTCAGACTCTTGCATGGTGAGCTTGGGTGCCTCGCCCATGATGCCCAGCACCGTGAGGCCTGTGACGCCACGCTCCAAACAAAAATCCACCATGCGGTCGGTGCTGGACAGATCCAGCGCGCCGCTGTCGGTAAACGGCGTGACCGTAATGAGGAAAACGCCTCGGGCAGACGCCTGCAAAGAAATCGTCATTTAGACAATGATGAACTGCTTAGAAGGATTCCCATTCGTCATTGACCGAACCGCTTTGGTTGGACTTGGCCACCTGCTGCGCGGAGGCTTGAGCCTCAGGCTTGGCGGGTGCGGACGAAGAGGGGGCAGGTGCTGAAAGTTTGGCCGTTTTAGCAGACGGGGATGCACTGGACCCAACGGCCATGGGCTTGGGCGTGATGTCTTTGATGGGGCGGCGGGCCGTAGCCGCGGACGAGCGGTGTCCCGAAGAGGTCACGGCCGACCCATCCACCTTCAATACATTGACCGTACTCAAGAGCTCCTCTGCTTGGTTTTTGAGGCTGCTGGCCGCGGCGGCCATTTCTTCAACCAAGGCGGCGTTTTGCTGGGTCACTTGGTCCATTTGGGTCACGGCCTCTCCCACCTGGGACACGCCCATGCTCTGTTCGGTACTGGCCGCGCTGATTTCACCCATGATGTCGGTCACACGGCGAATACTGGCCACCACCTCTTGCATGGTGTTACCGGCCTCGTCCACCAATTTGCTGCCCAGCTCCACACGGTCCACGCTGGCGCTGATGAGGGTTTTGATTTCTTTGGCGGCTTCGGCACTGCGCTGTGCCAAAGATCGCACTTCGCCAGCCACCACCGCAAAACCGCGGCCTTGCTCACCGGCACGGGCGGCCTCTACTGCAGCGTTCAAAGCCAAAATATTGGTTTGGAAGGCAATGCCGTCGATCACGCTGATGATGTCTGAAATTTTGCGTGAACTGTCGTTGATGCCTTTCATGGTGTCCACCACTTGGGCCACCACTTCACCACCGCGCACGGCCACAGTGGAGGCGCTTTGAGCCAGTTGGTTGGCGGTACGGGCGTTGTCGGCGTTTTGACGCACGGTGGCCCCCAGCTGCTCCATGCTGGAAGCGGTTTCCTCCAGGGAGCTGGCTTGGCTTTCGGTGCGGGCGCTCAAATCGTGGTTGCCCGAAGCAATTTCGGCGCTGGCATTGGCCACTTGTTGGGATCCGCTTTGTATGTTGCGCACCAAATTCACTAGGCTTTGCTGCATGTTACGCAAGGCCAGATTCAGTTGGCCCATTTCGGATTGACCCATTTGTTGGATCTGAACTGTCAAATCGCCCGCAGCAAACTTTTGGGCCACTTCAACCGTTTGACGCAAGGGATTGACGATTCCGTTCGAGATGATGAGGGCAACCGTCAAACACAGAGCCAGCACCACAATAAACATGCCCAGTAGCAAATAGTTCGACCAACTGATGGTTTGAATCGCATCGGCTTCGGTCGCAGTGGCCAGTTGTGTAGCCAATACAACCACTTGGTCGATGGCATCGCGGTGCTGCTGGAACAAGGCGCTGGCTTTGCGGAATGCCACACGGGCCGACTCCATGTCTTTGACCTTGATGGCACTCAACATGTCCTCCTGAACCAGCTTGTAGTAGCCCATCACGGGAGCATGCGCTTGGGTAAGGAATTTTGCCTTGAGTTCTGGTTCCAGCTGCTGGTCCACCCAGTAGGTGTAACGGGTTTCATACTCTGTTTTCAGGACCTTCAAGCGCTCTGTCAGCTTCTTGAACTCCTCCGGTTCAGAGCCCTCGTTATCCAGCATCTGCAGGACCACCATGTGGGATTCCACCAGAAAATTGGGCGGGGGAAGCACATCGGCAATCAGATCTTTCTTTTGGACGATCTTGTTATAGAGCGGACCGTTCACACGAACGTCCTGAAAAATTTTGTAGCTCAAACCAAAAAACAAGGCAAGACCGAGACCGAATACAGCCAGCAAAATGTAGAAGCGTTGGCGAACTGAAAGTTGATTCATGGTTGGTTGTGGAGTTGTGATGTTCGAATTTACTATGTTTGTGAGCCCCGCACCGAAAAGGTGCGCCCGAAGTAAAACACCATTGATTTTGCACCATCCATAAGTCATGGCTTGCGCGGCCATAATTTGCAATCACTACACCCTTTAAATTATGAAAACTCAAGTGGCCATTGTGGGCGCAGGCCCTGCAGGATTGTTGCTGGGGCAGTTGCTGCACCAAGCCGGCATAGACAACATCATCATCGAACGGCAAAGCCCTGACTACGTTCTGGGCCGCATTCGCGCGGGCATCCTGGAGCAAGTCACCTTGGATTTGCTGGCAGAGGCGGGCGTGGGAGAGCGGGTGGCCCGCGAAGGCCAAGTGCACCACAGCATTGAGCTGGTGTTTGGCGGCCAACGCCACGCCATCGATGTACACGGCCTGACCGGAGGCAAAACCGTCATGGCCTACGGTCAAACCGAAGTCACCCGCGACCTCATGACCGCACGCAACGCTCTGGGCCTAACCACCGTGTACGAGGCGCAAGACGTGCAAATTTCTGGGTTTGAAGGCACCAGCCCCTGCGTGAGCTGGACGCAGCCCAATGTGGCAAGCGCAGGCAGCCAAAGGCAAGAGCTCCAGTGCGAATTCATTGCCGGTTGCGACGGTTTTCATGGTGTGTGCCGCGCCAGCGTGCCGGAGTCGGCCATCTCCAACTTTGAAAAGGTGTACCCCTTTGGATGGCTGGGCATTTTGGCCGATGTGCCCCCCGTGTCGCCCCACGCCATTGTGTATGGCAACAGCGAGCAGGGTTTTTCGCTGTGCTCCATGCGCAGCCTTACGCGCAGCCGTTATTACGTGCAATGCCCCCTAACCGATACAGTGGATCAATGGAGCGACACCCGCTTTTGGGACGAACTGCGCCGCCGCCTCGACCCCGAACTGGCCGAGCGCATAGTCACCGGCCCCAGCATTGAAAAAAGCATTGCGCCCCTGCGCAGCTTTGTGGCCGAGCCCATGCGTTTTGGCCGCCTGTTTTTGGCCGGCGACGCCGCCCACATCGTGCCGCCTACAGGTGCCAAAGGCCTCAACCTGGCAGCCAGCGATGTGAAGTTTTTATCCGATGCTTTCAAAGAACACTACCTGGAGCGCTCTTGCGCAGGACTGGACCACTACTCCCAACGAGCCCTGCGGCGGGTATGGAAGGCCGAACGTTTCTCATGGTGGCTCACCTCGTTGCTGCACCGTTTTCCGGACACAGCAGGCTTTGGCCAGCGCGTGCAAGAGGCCGAACTGGACTACCTCGTACATTCGCCCGCCATGTCCACCAGCTTGGCAGAAAACTATGTGGGCTTGCCCCTGGATTTTGGCGTTTAGCGGTCCTAATCCATGTTCACCATAAGCCAATACCAACTGCTTAGAATGATCTGATGGCTACTGCCCTCAACACCAACGCCGTCATGGCCCTTTTGGACGTGATGCAAACCCCCCTCATGACCTTTGCCGTCACGGGCAAAGTGGCTTACGCGAATGAGGCCGCCAAGAAATACGGCGGTAATCCTGTGGACGCCCTGAGCGAACACCCCGTGATCAAGAACCTCATTGCCGACGCCACACTAGGCAAGGTCAAACTGCCTTACTCTGCCGACGTTCAACTGGACGACGGAGAAATTTTTGGGGTGCGTTTCATGCCCGGCCCAGCGGGGCTGGATGTGGCGTGCATCATCACCAGTTTTTCCGGCGAAATGGGCGCGGCATCTCGTGACCTCACCTTGGGCGCCATCGTTGGCATGCTGTCTGATGAGCTGGTTCCCCCCTGCAAAACCCTGATCAATGAAATCAAAGGGTTGGAACGCATGGACGATGAGCGTGAACCCTCCCCGCTGGAGGCCTCGGTAGAAGAAGCGGTTCGCCGCTTGGAGCGCTTCGAGCAGGTGGTCTACCTGTACGGTCAGGAACCCAAACTGGTGTTTGAAAAAACCCAACCTGAGCTTGAAATTGGCCGCATTGTGCGCACCATCAACTACAAGGCCGAAAAGGCCAAAATGGAAATTTTGGTTCAGTACCCTGCTGAAAAAATGCCTTTGGTCAACGTGTCGCGCAAGTTGTTTCAAAAGGCCATATGGGAATGTTTGGACAACGCCATCACCCACGCCCAAGACCCCGAAGACCCCAAAGCGGTTCTTGATGTGGACATGAACGTCAAAATGTCGGGCGAGTACATGCTCATCACCATTCGCAACAAGGGCTTGCAGGTGCGCAAAATAGACCAAAAAACCAGCCTCAAGCCCTTTACCCTGCCCCAGCTGCAAAAAGAAGGCTGGTCCAAGGAAGACGGCCTGTTGGTGTTTGAACAATCTGAGGAAAAAGCCAACCCCTTAAGCCCCGAAGAAGATGTGCCCAACAAATTAGGCTTGGCGTTTGTACAGCGTGTGGTGCAACTGCACGGCGGCAATTTGCGCATGAGCAATGTAGACCCCAATATGGTGCAAGTCATGTTGGAGTTTCCGGTGGGCGAGGCCAGCGTGGCCGAGGCGCAGGTGAGCATGGCGCAGGCGCAGGCCTACGCCAAAGAGCTGGCCAAACTCAAACGCGTACGCAAATAGTCAATAAAAAGGATGTCCCTATGCAACACAAAGCACTGATCGTGGACGACCAACCCGATATCCGCAAGCTCATCATGTTGACCATGGAGTCGGAAGACTTTGAGCTGCACGAGGCCGACAATGGGGTGGACGCCTTGCACATGGCTCGCAACTTGCGCCCCGCTGTGATGCTGCTCGACGTCATGATGCCCGGCGGTCTTGACGGCTACCAAGTCTGCGAAGAAATCAAACTGGACCCCGATTTGCGCAACACCATGGTCATTATGCTCACTGCTCGGGGCCAGCGCACCGACATTGAACGTGGTCAATCTGTGGGCTGCGATGCCTATTTGGTCAAGCCGTTCAGCCCGATTGAGCTGCTCGACACCGTTGACCGACTGGTCACCCGCTGACCTTGAACCTTTGCGCGCCCCCGAACGTCAAACCTCGCTAAGTTTGACCACCCGAATTTTGTCGGGCATGTGGGTATTGGCCTTGGTTTTGGCCTGTGTTTTCGCTGGGGTCTCCTACCAGCTGCACGAGTGGACTTCCAACGCTTCAAGCACCTGGGCGCTCAGTTTCTTGGTCCTGTTGCTGGTTCTGGTTGGCTTAATGGCGGGGTTGCGTGTATTTTTAAAAAATGCCCTGCGCCCCATCGAACAAGGCATAGAAACTCAGATGGCACGCACCCGCGCCATTGTGAGCACAGCAGCTGATGCCATCATCGGTTTGGATGCACAAGGCAATGTGGTCATTACCAATCCGGCCACTACCAGCCTCTTTGGTGTCCCCGAGGAAGACTTGCTAGGGTTCCCCCTTGAACAAATTGTGCCCGGCCTGAGCATTGACTTCATCAAAGAGCAGTTTGGCACCGAGCACCATGAGGGACGGCTGCGGCGCATTGTGCGGCACGACTTTTTTGGCACACGCGTGGACGGCACCTTGTTTCCGGTGGAATTGTCTTTGGGTGAAGTCTTAGAGGATCCCCAACTGCGCTACGCCTTTGTGATGCGCGATGTAACCGACCAGCGTGCAGAACAGGAAACCACGCAACTCTACGAGCGTGTGCTGGCCAGCAGCCACAACGCCGTGTTTGTGACCAACGCCAGCGCCACGCATAACATGGTGTACGCCAACGAGGCCCTGATCGCCCTTACTGGCCGCACCATTTACCAGTTGCTTGGATTTGGGCTTGAGGTGTTGGGACTGGATGCTTCCAGCGGGCCAGGCTACTTTGAGCT
>DDPM01000032.1:0-290 GCA_002342165.1 Hylemonella sp. UBA2468 | reverse complement strand
ACCAACTTCATTGGCATTGTGTCGGACATCACGTCCCGAGTCTTCGCGGAAAACGCCACCGCAGAGCGCACCGCACAACTTGACGCTATTTTGGGCCTGAGTCCTGACGGCTTGGTGCTGTTTGACGTGGACAACCGCCTCATGTTTGCCAACCCGGCCTTCCAAAAAATGACAGGGCTGAAATGGTCGCGCCTGGATGCGCCCATGAGCATGGACAACTTTGACTACTTGATGGGCAACCTGTGCGACTCAAACGCACCTTGGGCTGCTTTGGCCGCAAACGTGTCCGG
>DDPM01000003.1 GCA_002342165.1 Hylemonella sp. UBA2468 | reverse complement strand
GGCAAAGGCATGTGGGCCATGCCCGATCTGATGAAGGCCATGGTGGAGCAAAAAATCGTCCATCCAAAAGCCGGTGCCAACACTGCCTGGGTGCCCAGCCCGACGGCCGCAACGCTGCACGCCCTGCACTACCACCAGGTGCTGGTCAGTGACGTGCAAAAACAACTGGAAACAGTGGACTTGCGCAAAGAACGCGCTGGGCTGCTCCATGACTTATTGACGATTCCCGTAGCCACCAACACCGGCTGGAGCGAGAAAGAAAAGCAGCAAGAGCTGGATAACAACGTGCAAGGCATATTGGGCTACGTGGTGCGCTGGATTGACCAGGGCGTGGGCTGCTCCAAAGTGCCCGACATTCACAACGTGGGCCTGATGGAAGACCGCGCCACCCTGCGAATTTCCAGCCAGCACATTGCCAATTGGTTGCTGCATGGCATCACCACCGAAGTCCAAGTGCGCGCCACGTTTGAACGCATGGCCGCCGTGGTGGACCAACAAAACGCGGGCGACCCGCTTTACCAACCCATGGCTGGTCACTTTGACACCTCCATGGCCTACCAAGCCGCGACCGATTTGGTGTTTAAAGGCCTAGCGCAACCCAGCGGTTACACCGAGCCGCTGCTGCACGCTTGGCGGTTGAGGGTGAAGGCAGGGTGTGCGAATTAGCGCATCGAGTCGTCCAGCAAGTCGTCTACCGCCGCGCTTTCTCTGCGGCCCATGCCGTCATACAGGTCTAGACAGCGGTTGAGCCAAGTGGATACCACATCATCATGAGCCAACAACTGTAAGGGGCTGGCCACGCGCGCCCATTGAAACGCGCCAAAAGCCAGATAGTCGGCGTACCCGGGCTGGTTGCCACAAATAAAGGGGCCGTTGGCCAAAGCCAGGCGCATGGGTTGCAGCGATTTGCGAAATGCGTCCATGCGGTCTTGGCGACCGGCTTGGGCGTTTTCGAGGGTGTCGTGCAGGATTTTTTCGCGCGAATCTCTGAAGTAGGGCTGATCGGCAGGGTCTAGGCCCAAATAAAGGTCCAACACAATGTTGCGAAAAATGCCGGAATGCAGCGTGGTTTGCGCCCAATACTGAAAAAACCGCAGCACCGACTCGTCCGCACCTGTATTGATGAGCCTTGGCGTATCTGCAAACGCATCATCCAGATAGTGGACGATTTCCCAGCTGTCGGTGACCCACATGCCGTCGTTTTGAATGGTAGGAATGGTGAGCTTGTGGCCAATGCTGTCGCCCTGCGGGCGTATGCCGGCAATATCCACAAACCGCACGTCTTGCACAGTAAAGTCGATGCCCTTGTGCGCCAAAGCCATGCGCACGCGCCAAGTGTTGGGGCTGAAGTGGGCTTTGCGGGCGTTTACCAGGTCGAACAGCAGCATGGGGGCTCCTTAAATATTGTGAGTTGGGGCACAAGTTTTCCACAAAAACCGCAGCAAGCTAAGCGTCAATATCCCAGACAACACCATTTGGGCACTGTGGTTGATGTCAAACCCCATAGGATCGGTAGCAAGAACGTACAAGCAATAGACCCCAAACAGGGCCACGCCGCGCAGCACCCAACTGTGGAGCGTTAGGTACCGATCCGCAATGCGCTGACACAAGGCTACGCCCGTCAAGCCGCTCAAGATGCCCAACGCAGCGCCCACGCACACATCCGCAGGCCAATGTGCGCCAACCGCCACACGCGACAGCCCTACCCCCGCCGCCACGCCAATCAACAAGGTGGCCAACAGCGCTTTGGGCATACGCCACGTGCCCCAAGGCAAGGGCACGTGTACGCTTTGCGCGCCTTGTGCATGGGTACTTGCACGGGTAAGCGCAAAGTACAAGGCGGTAGCTGCCGCAAAACCGGTAATGGTGTGCCCCGATGGCATGGCGGCAATAAACAAGGGCTCGCCAATGAGGTTGACCCCCTCAGTGCCCAGCACTTCTAAAGGCCTGGGGTTATCCGCCAGCATTTTTCCGATGCGCGTCACCACACCCGCGACGGGTGCAGCACAAAGCCAAGACACCAACACCCGCGGCGCCAGCCACAAAGAGGTGGCGGTCAAGGCATACACCGCCCAGCCTGTGCCCAACAAAGACAAAAACGCCCAGACCGCATCTGGCACCACCGCCAAATGGCGGTTGACGGCATAGAACAAATCGGCATCGTGCCCGCGCAACCACACGGGAGCTGTGAGCAAGAGCACCACCGCAGGCACAGCCCAATGCACAGGCCGCAAACGGCTGGGAACTGCGTTCGCACTCATGGCTCACCCCAGCGTCTGGGCTTGGGCTGCCCGCCCCATTGTTGGCAGTGGTAAAGCGTGAAGTGCGCCACAACCCTGCCTTGCACGCCTGAGGGCTGCACCGCCAGTTGCTCCAGGGCTTTGCAATGCGCAAACTGGCTTGGCCCCAGTGGTAGGGCATAAGCCATTTGCGACCAATCTAACAACACCGCATCTGCGCCCACAGGCAACTCGCCGCTCCAAATCGAAAACTGATCAAACCCCGGAGCCAGCACATACACGTTTAACGGCCGCGCGTACCAAGCCAAGCGACTGGCCAGTGTCCAGTTTTGCACCGCAAGGTGGGGCACTTTTAATTCTTCTGCCCAAGCCTGCGCGCGCTGACCCGCTTGATCCCAACCGTGAAAGTCGGCAAAGGGGTTGATGGGTTCTTGCAGTTCTTGGCCATTTGGTTGGGCTGAAGGTGGCGGGCTGCTCAGCCAAGTAGGCCCGGCAATCAGCATGCAAACCATCAGGCTCAATGTCAGCATCGCTTGCAAGGCCGCGGCACTGGCCACCCCCCACCGCCAAAGGCGGGCGCGCCGAGCCCAAACCCGCGATGGTCCAGGCACCACTGCAGAACCCTGAGCCCCCCCATCTGCTGCCCACAATTGCGCCAGCACCACGCCCGCCAAGGGTGTCCAAGCCACCCAAGCGGGTGCGGTCCAGTGCGGCAAAGCAGTGCCCCCGCCTGATAAATACGCCAGCACCACAAAGGGCACGCCAAAAAAACCGCAGACAACCCCCGCCATAGGCATTTGCGCCAATTGCGCCGTTTGGCCCCAAACCACAAA
>DDPM01000142.1:4562-7235 GCA_002342165.1 Hylemonella sp. UBA2468 | reverse complement strand
GCCTTTGGTATTGCTCATGAAGCAGCTGATGTTGCTGCATGGGAGCTGGCGCCCCCCCCTTACGTGGTTTTGGTGCCCGGCTCCGAGTACGGCCCCGCCAAGCGCTGGCCCGCGTCCTATTTTGCGCAGCTGGCCTCCCAGCTGATGCAAGAGCTGGGCTTGAATGTGGTGGTGTTGGGCTCCTCCAAAGAGGCGGCTTTAGGCTTAGAAATTGAACAGCTTGTGCAAAAAAGTCTTTCGGGCAAGACCCATCAAAGCGCGGACCAACCCTTGCTGCCACGGTTTTTGAGTCTGACGGGGAAAACCCAGTTGTCTGAAGCCATGCAATGGATTGCAGGCGCGCGGGCCATGGTGAGCAACGACACGGGCCTGATGCATGTGGCCGCCGCCTTAAACGTGCCGCAGGTGGCGCTTTTTGGGTCCAGTAGCCCCGTGCACACCCCACCCCTGAGCGATGTGGCGCAGGTGCTGTGGCTCAAGCAAGAGGCGTCTTACCAGCCCCCGATGGACTGCGCTCCTTGTTTTGAGCGCGAGTGTCCGCTGGGGCATATGCGGTGCTTGAACGACCTGACTGTGGCGCGGGTGTGGGCGCTGCTGCACACGTTGCTCAAGTAGCCTTAACCACTCCCAAAAAAAGGCCACCAAGGGGTGACCCCCAAGGCGGCTTTTTAATGGCCCACAGGACTTTTTTGTGACGATGACAGCAAGCCCATGCAGTTTGAGGCACAAATACCCACATGCTTATCCCCCACATAGGGGGGTAGAGTCTTTAGGGCTAAAGGATCACAAGGAACCGAGGGGACAGAGGTGTGAGAGGTGCGTTTGGCGCTTGTTCGCTTAAAGGGTCTGGCTAGGTGGGCCAACAGGCTCTTGATGGGCGGCATTTTTGAAGTGCTCTTGCCGCCCCGCCAGCCACACCAATAACAACACCGGCAGCCCCAATAAGGCGGTAGAGGTGAAAAACACCTCATAACCCCATGCGTCCACAAACTGCCCCGAAAAACCCGCCAGCCATTTGGGGGCGATTAACATCATGGAGCTGAACAGTGCATATTGGGTGGCCGAGTAGCTGATATTGGTGAGGCTGGAGAGGTAGGCAATAAACGCGGCGGATGCAATGCCGCTGGCCAGGTTGTCTGCAGAAATGACGGCTATCAAGGCGGTGACGTCGTGACCGTGCCCGCCCAGCCACGCAAACAAAAGGTTGCTCAGGGCGCTGAGCACGCCGCCCAACATCAGCACGCGCATCACCCCCCAGCGCACCGCCATGGCGCCGCCCACAAAGGCGCCCAACAGCGTCATGATGACGCCGTACACCTTGGTCACAGCGGCCACTTCGGCCTTGGTGTAGCCCATGTCCACATAAAACGGGTTGGCCATGATGCCCATCACCACGTCGCTGCTGCGGTACACCGCAATCAAGGCCAATATCAGGGCGGCTTGCCAGCGGTAGCGGCGAATAAAGTCGGCAAACGGCTCCACCAGCGCGCCTTGCAACCAAGCGCCCAGGTTGCGGGCGGGGGGCAAGTCGCGCGCTACGGGCTCGGGGCTGAGCCAAACCGTCAGCATGGCGGGCAACATGCTCGCGGCCATCACCACATAAGCCCACTGCCAAGCGGCTTGTTGATAAGTGCCCGCTTCAGCCACTTCTGCCATAGCAGCCAGCCAAAGGACTCCGGCACCCGCCCAAATCATGGCCAGCCGATAGCCGGTTTGGTAAGACGCCGCCAGTGCGGCCTGCCGCTCGGCACCCGCGGATTCAATGCGAAAAGCATCCAGCGCAATGTCCTGTGTGGCCGACCCAAACGCCACCGCCAGCGCGCACCACAACAAGGGTTCCAGGCCGCTGCGCGGGTCTTGCAGCGCCATGCCCACCAGTCCCAACACAATCAACACCTGCGCCGCCATCAGCCAGCTGCGGCGCAGGCCCCACAAACGGTTCACCACAGGTAAAGGCAAGCGGTCTACCAATGGTGCCCAGACCCACTTAAAGGCATAGGCCAAGCCCACCCAGCTCAAATACCCAATGGTGGTTCGGTCTATGCCCGCCTCGCGCAGCCTAAAGCTCAAAGTGCCCAAGACCAGCAGCAAAGGTAGGCCAGCCCCAAAGCCCAGCACCAGCATGCGCAAGGACGCAGGTTCCAAGTACACCGCCAAGGTGGCGCGCCAAGTGGGGGGCAAAGTGTGTGTGAGAGGCATTTGGGCGGGGTTCAGGGTGGAGTTTGCGGGGGTCTTGCTTTGGGGGGCTTCGGCATCAATTGAAGATATGAATGGATGATGCATCAAAATATTCAACTGAATACCTAACCCCATACTCTGCCCAGTGAACCCACTCAAAGCCTGTAAGCCTCGTGCCGCACATCCTGCTTTAGCCATCTTGGCCTATTTCAGGGGCTGGGCCTTCTGCTGCGCAATTGTTTTAGCGGGCGCACCCTTACTGGTTCAAGCGCAAAGTCAAGGCCGTGAGGGGGTGGAGGTGGGCCAGCCATCGGCCTTTGCCAAGATGGTGCCCGCCGAGCAGGTGGAAAACAGTGCGCGCCAGCAGTACTACCAAATGTTGGACCAGGCCCATGCCAAAAAAGCGCTCGCTCCCAAGGACCATCCGCAGCTGATCCGGTTGCGCGACATTGCCAAACGCATCATTCCCCATGCATTGAGTTGGAACCCCCGCGC
>DDPM01000142.1:197-4522 GCA_002342165.1 Hylemonella sp. UBA2468 | reverse complement strand
GCCATGGTGATGGGCCACGAAATTGCCCATGCTTTACGTGAGCATGCCCGCGAGCGAATGGGTAAAACCGCCGTGACCAACGGGGTGGCGCGCCTCGGTGGTGCATTGGCCGCCAGCATTTTTGGCATCGACCCGAACCTGACGGATATGGTGGCGCGCGGGGGCGCCAACTTGCTGACCTTGGAGTTCAGTCGAGAAGATGAAACCGAGGCTGATATTGTGGGTTTGGAGTTGGCCGCACGGGCCGGCTTTGATCCACGTGCTGGAGTGACCCTTTGGGAAAAAATGAGCGTGGCCAATGCCAACAGCCCGCCTCAGTGGTTGTCCACCCACCCGTCAGGGCGAAGCCGCATTGCGGAAATTGAGCAACAGTTGCCCAAGGTGATGCCTTTGTATGAAAAGGCCAGGCAGGCTTATGCGGAATAATTAAGTGCCGCCCACATAAGGGTTGGTTTGGCGCTCACGGCCAAACGTGCTTTCCGGCCCATGACCTGGAATGAACACTGTGTCGTCCCCCATAGGCCACAGCCGTTGCGTGATGCTGGCAATCAAGTGGTCGTGGTTGCCTTGCGGGAAATCGGTGCGGCCAATAGAGCCCGCAAACAGCACATCGCCCACAAACGCCCGCTGGGCCTCTTCTGAATAAAACACCACATGACCCGGCGTGTGGCCAGGGCAGTGCCGCACCTGCAAAATGCAATGCCCAATTTGCACCGTGTCACCATCATGCAGCCAGCGCGTGGGGGTAAAAGTTTCTGAAGGGGGAAAGCCAAAACGCTCACTTTGCAAGGGCAAACCATCAATCCAAAATTGATCGCCTGTGTGCGGGCCAATGATCGGCAAATTCAACAACCTTGCAAGTTCTGCAGTGCCGCCCGCATGGTCAATGTGTGCATGCGTGAGCCAAATTTGCTCCAGTTTGACGCCCAGCTGCTTCACCGCACCAAGCAACCGCGGCAAGTCACCGCCAGGGTCAATGACGGCGGCTTTTAGTGTGTCTGAACACCACACAATGGAGCAGTTTTGTTCAAACGGGGTAACGGGGACGGTGAGGTACTTGAACATGAGTGGCTTTAAGTTGATGGTTTACACAAGAGTAAAGTCATATGCCACCGTCAAAGGCGCATGGTCGGAAAAACGTTGATCTTTGTAAACCGATGCGCGTTGCGCTTTTTGCGCCAAGGCGGGCGTGGCCAAGTGGTAGTCGATGCGCCAGCCCACGTTGTTGGCCCAGGCTTGGCCGCGGTTGCTCCACCAGGTGTAGGCCTGCTCACCATGGTTGGGGTACAGATGTCGGTACACGTCAAACCAGCCGCTGGCCAATAGTTGGGTCATCCATTGGCGCTCTTCGGGCAAAAAGCCAGAGTTTTTAAGGTTGCCCTTCCAGTTTTTGAGGTCGATTTCTTGGTGCGCAATGTTCACGTCGCCGCACAGCAGCAACTCCCGATTGCCGTTGTGTTTGAGCTGCAATAGGTGGGGGTAGATGTGCTCCAAAAACCTAAATTTGGCCAACTGCCGCTCTTCGCTGGATGATCCGCTGGGAAAGTAGCAGCTGATGATGGACAACTTGCGCGCAGGCGTGTCAAACCGCAGTTCCACGTAGCGGCCTTCGGCATCAAATTCGGGGTGGCCCGTGCCCGTCAACACTTCACTGGGCTCGTGCCGTGTGTACACCCCAACCCCGGAGTAGCCTTTTTGCTCGGCAAAGTGAAAATAACCCTGCATGCCAGCCAAGGTGTCCAAGCTGCCTTGCATGTCGGCTGCTTGCGCCTTGAGCTCCTGCACGCACATACAATTTGGTTGCTCTTGCTCGACCCAAGTTTCCAACCCTTTTCGTGCGGCAGAGCGGATGCCATTGAGGTTGAGGCTGGATAATTTAAACAAGGTAATTCCTATGGTGACAGTGCAATGGTGATGGGCGCGCAACCAATTGCTGGCGGTACCCCGCACAGCGTTTTGGCGCAAGAATTTGTGCAGTTTGCCATTGACTCCGGTGTGTTGCGCTTCGGCGAATTCAAAACCAAGGCGGGGCGCCTGAGCCCATATTTTTTCAATGCCGGTTTATTTGACGACGGCGCAAAGCTCAGCAGTCTGGCGCAATTCTATGCACAAGCCTTGTTGTCCAGCGGCATGGAGTTCGACATGATTTTTGGCCCTGCCTACAAGGGCATTCCTTTAGGCGCCGCCGTGGCGGTTGAGCTGGCGCGGTTGGGCAAAAACGTGCCGTTTGCCTACAACCGAAAAGAAGCCAAAGACCACGGCGAAGGCGGACACTTGGTAGGTGCCCCCTTGCAAGGCCGCGTGCTGATCGTGGACGACGTCATCAGCGCGGGCACTGCAGTGCGAGAGTCCATTGAGCTGATCCGCTCCACCGGCGCCACCCCGCATGCCGTAGCCATTGCCCTGGACCGCCAAGAAATGGCTACTGAAAAACAAGCCGACGGATCGGTGCAAGACGTGTCGCACAGTGCTGTGCAATATGTGCAGCACACCTTGGGTTTGCAGGTTTGCGCCATTGCCAAGCTGGAGGACCTGTTGGCTTACCTGCAGGTTAAGGCAGACACCATGGAAGGTACTGGTGAGGCAGGAGGTGAAGCTGGCCACAACCTGAGCCAACAGCTTGCTCGGGTTCAGGCTTACAGGGACCGCTACGGGGTGTGATTGGATTGCGCGAAGGCTGATTTATAAAAAAGCTCAGCCCAGCTTTTTCATCAACAACGCATTCACCTGCGCCGGATTGGCCTTACCTTTGCTGGCTTTCATAATGGGCCCGACCAAGCCGTTGAGCGCCTTGGCGTTGCCAGCTTTGAATTCTTCAACGTTTTTCGGATGGGCGGCCAGCACTTCGTCAATGATGGCTTCCAGCGCCCCTGTGTCGTTCATTTGCTTGAGGCCCTTGGCTTCGATGATGCTGTCCACCACAGAAAGTGGGCCAGTTTCAGCGACCCAATCGCCGGGCGTAGTCCATAGCGCCTCAAACACTTCTTTGGCGGCATTGTTGGAAATGGTGCCGTCGTGAATCCGGGAAATAAGCGCTGCCAAGCGATCGGCACTTACCGGGGCTTGATCGATGCCTATATCACTCGCATTCAATCGACGTGACACTTCGCCCATGATCCAGTTGCTGGCCAGCTTTGGCTGGTTGTAAGCCTTGGCGGTGGCCTCAAAGTAAGCGGCCATGGCTTTGCTTTGGGTGAGGGTGGTGGCATCGTATTCGGGCAAGGCGTAGTCGGCCACAAAACGCTGCGCCATCACACGTGGCAGCTCGGTCATGCTGCCTTTAACGCGCGCCACCCAGCCGCGGTCAATCACCAGCGGGGGCAGATCAGGGTCTGGGAAGTAGCGGTAATCGGCAGANNGTGCGCATGGCGCGGGTCTCGCCTGTGTCCGGGTCAAACAGCACCGTAGCCTGCTGTATGGTGCGGCCGTCTTCCAGCTCTTCAATTTGCCAGCGCACTTCAAAGTCGATGGCTTGCTGCATGAACTTGAAGCTGTTGAGATTTTTGATCTCGCGGCGGGTGCCGAGTGGTGCGCCGGGCTTGCGAACCGACACATTGGCATCGCACCGGAAGGAGCCCTCTTGCATGTTGCCGTCGCAAATGCCAATCCAAGTGACGATTTTGTGCAGCTCTTTGGCATAGGCCACCGCCTCATCGCTGCTGCGCATGTCCGGCTCGGTCACTATTTCCAGCAGCGGGGTGCCGGCGCGGTTGAGGTCGATGCCGCTTTGACCACCGCCTCCAAGTTCAGTGTCTTCATGGATGGACTTGCCCGCGTCTTCTTCAAGGTGGGCACGCACCAAACGCACGGTTTTGTGCACAGTTTCTTTGCCCTCGACGAGGTAGAACGACACCTCGCCGCCCTGCACCACCGGAATTTCAAACTGGCTGATCTGATAGCCCTTGGGCAGATCGGGGTAAAAGTAGTTTTTGCGAGCAAAAATGCTGCGCTCGGCCACATGGGCATTCACGGCCAACCCAAATTGAATGGCGCGTTCCACCGCAGCTTTATTCATGACGGGCAGGGTGCCCGGCAACGCCATGTCCACAGCGCAGGCTTGGGTGTTGGGCTCGGCGCCAAAGGCAACGCTCGCGCGGCTGAAGATTTTGCTTTGGGTGGAGAGTTGGGTGTGGGTTTCAAAGCCGATCACAACCTCGTAACCTTGAACCAATTTAGAGCTCATATCAAACCCCCTCCGGCTTGAAAAGGTGGAAGTCTGTGGCTTGCTGCAGGCGGTGCGCCACGTTCAGCAATTGGGCTTCCTTGAAATAGTTGCCAATCAACTGAAGGCCTACGGGTAATGGTTTGCCTTGACCCGAGCCAAA
>DDPM01000142.1:0-137 GCA_002342165.1 Hylemonella sp. UBA2468 | reverse complement strand
GCCAAGTAGTCGGCCACCGGATCGTTGGCGTTTTCGCCCAGCTTCCACGCCACTTTGGGGGCCACGGGGCCGGCAATCACATCGCACAACTTGAAGGCGTTTTGAAAGTCTTGGGCGATCATGCGGCGGATTTTTTG
>DDPM01000182.1 GCA_002342165.1 Hylemonella sp. UBA2468 | reverse complement strand
ATGTGGGGCAGGGTTTCATACTCCACTACCACCAATTCGGCCGCGTCTTCGGCCAAGGCACGGGTATCGGCCACCACTGCAGCCACCCACTCGCCTGCGTAGCGGGCAATGTCTGAGGCCATTGCAAAGCGCTTAACTTGTGGGGCATCTACTCCGGGCAATACTGCGTCGGTAGCCTGAGAGAGCTCGGCGCCAGTTACCACGGCATGAACACCTGGCAGCGCCAATGCGGCAGAGGTATCCACCTTAACAATGCGTGCATGAGCATAGGGGCTCGCCACCAAAGCCACATGCAACATGCCGGGGACCTGAATATCAGCGGCATAACGGCCTTGCCCCAATACAAACCGTTTGTGCTCTACCGCACGCCGGTGTTTACCCACATATTTAAATGGACTCACGTGCATCCCCTTGCGTGGTGGCGTACATGACCGCATCCACAATTTGTTGGTAGCCCGTACAACGGCATAAATTGCCGCTTATCGCATTACGCACTTGCGCCTCCGTGGGCTGCGGGTGTTGCGCCAACAAGGCAGTGCAGGCAATCAACATGCCTGGGGTGCAATACCCACATTGGAGGCCATGCTTTTCACAAAAGGCATCTTGCAACTTGGACATCTGGCCACGCTTCGGTGCCAAGCCCTCTACAGTGGTTACACGTTGATCATCAGCTTGAACGGCAAATATGCAGCAAGAGCGCACTGGGGCATCGTCTAGCAATACAGCGCAAGCGCCACAAACGCCATGCTCACAGCCCATATGCGTGCCCGACAAACCGAGGTCTTCTCTCAGAAAATCGAGCAAGGTGGTTCTGGGTTCAACATCGCGCTGAACAGCGGCACCATTGACCACCAGTTGAATGGTTTTTTTAAAGTTCATGAGTTGAGTACCAAAGGGCAAATCGAAATTGGTTAAAAGAGCGCTATCAGTGGTTACTGAACGACTTGCATGCAGACTGGTATGCCTTCCACAACACGCGATTTAGTAACACTTCAGCCAAATGCCGGCGGTAATCGGCGTTGGCATGAATATCTGTACCCGGCTGGCTGCGGCTGGCCGCCACATGCGCCAGTTCTCGGGCTGCTTCTTCGTTGAGGGTTTGACCATGCATCTGCACCGCCAGGTCAGAAAAAACCAGGGGCGTGCCGTCCACCCCACCCACCCCAAAACTCAAGCGAGTGATCTTGCCATGAGCATCCACTTGCAATTGGCAAGCCGCAGATGCCATGGCAAAGTCGCCATGACGAATGGCAGTTTCTTCAAAACCGCTGGCAATCCCTGCACCTTGCCAAACCGGCCAATCGATAGAGATTAGGCATTCATCCTCAGCCAAGGCGGTGAACATGGGACCCAAAAAGAAATCAGAAGCAAGCACTGAACGCACACCCCCCGATGCACTTTCAAGCTGTATGTTGGCGCCCAGAACCAAACTGGCCAAAGGCAATTCAGCGGAAGGATCTGCATAAGACAAACTCCCACCCACCGTACCGCGGTTGCGTGTTTGCTGGTGCCCCACCCAATGCAAAGCCTGAGCCACCAAAGGAAGCGCCTCGCACAACTCAGCACTGTGCTCCACACTGCTTTGCCTGACGCCAGCCCCTAAGTTGACATGTTCTGAGTGCAGCTGAAATTGCTTGAGTTCCGATATACGGTCTATATCCACCAAGCAGACAGGTCGGGCCAGACGCATCGCCATCATGGGCACCATGCTTTGACCACCTGCAATCAATTTGGCCTCTCCCCCCCATTGGCTCAAAAGCTCTAGCGCATGCTGCACATGGTTAGCGCGAACATAATCAAAGGGGGCAGCTTTCATGAATTTGTTCCTTGATCAGGCGCTCAACTCACCGTTAAGCACCTTTGACAAAAGAGCCAATAATAGTCAGTTCAACATATCCCATTTCACAATGAGCACCTTGAATTCTCCTTTTTGCCCTGATTTGCAGGACCATTTGCAAACCCTTAAACAGCGTGGTTTGCTTCAGGTGGTTGACCGGCCCATAGACAAAGACTCTGAATTGCATCCCTTGGTTCGCTGGCAATTTGTGGGCGGCATGGACGAACGCGAGCGCAAGGCTTTTTTATTCACAAACATCGTCAATGCACAAGGCCGCCGCTATGACATGTCTGTGGTGGTGGGCGCTTTAGCGGCTAACCGCGAGATCTACAGCGTGGGTATGGGCGCCCCCGTAGAAGACATCCAAAAAAGATGGGATCAGGCCATTGCACACCCCGTTCCACCCAAAAAGGTAGAGCAAGCCGTTTGCCAAGAGGTGGTGCACCTAGGGAACGACTTACTAGGAGAATGTAGAGGGGCTAGATATGTTGCCCATACCGGTTTCCACACCAGGCTTTGACAGCAGCCCCACCCTTACAGCAACCAACGTCATTACCAAAGACCCCGAAACCGGCGTGCAAAACATGGGCACCTACCGTTGTGCTCTAAAAGCCTCGGACCGGATGGTGGTACGAATGGCCACCCGTGTGGGCGGCGCTGGTGGATACCTGCATTACCAAGCTTGGAAAAAAGCAGGGCATAAAACCATGCCGTGTGCTGTGGTGCTGGGTTGTCCGCCCTACGTGGCTTTTATGGGGCCGCAAAAGCTGCCTATTGGCGTGGATGAATTTGACGTAGCTGGCGGCTTGGCTGGCGCGCCGATAGAAATCGTGCAAGCACGCACCGTTGCACTCAATGTTCCTGCTCAAGCCGAGATCGTGATTGAGGGTTTGATTGACTTGGAGTTTTTAGAGCCCGAGGCCCCTTTTGGTGAATCGCATGGCCACGTTGCGCTCGAAGAATTCAACCTGCCCATGAAAATCACAGCCATCACGCACAGGGCCAAACCTGTGATTCCCTCTTATTTGAGCCAGGTAGCACCCAGCGAGTCCAGCGTGATCAAGCGTGTTGCCTATGAACCCTTGTTTTTATCGCACCTTAAAAACAACCTCAGTATCCGTGGTGTGCAAAAGGTATCGCTGCATGAGCCCTTAACGGGTTTGCTGCGTGTGACCATCATCACAGTGGAGCACAACACCCCTAAAACTGAAGTTTGGCGGGCGCTTTATGGTGCGGCTTTCTTTAAAGGCGACTGTGGAAAAATTTGTATCGCCGTAAACGATGACATAGACCCCGACAACTCCGATGCCCTCATGTGGGCGATGGCCTACCGCATGAACCCGGTTGAAGATGTGCAAACACTGGGTCACCGAGGTCAGGGACACGGACCCAAGCGCGAAAACGATGGAGAGGAGGACTCGACCTTATTGATGGACGCCACAATGAAAAGTGCAATGCCCCCCTTGGCTCTACCCACCCGTGAGTACATGGAACGCTCTAAAAAAATATGGGATGAACTCGGCCTGCCTAAGCTGCGCCCCCAAGCCCCTTGGTTTGGTTACACATTGGGCGACTGGTTGCCCCAGNNCCCCAGTGGGATCAAGCCGCCAAACGTGCGGCTACTGGTCAATACCTTGAAAACGGCCTGATCAGCGCCAAGCAGGTTCGCAACGATGTGAAAGCCGAATCCAAATATCGTCCAGACGAGGTATGAACTCTATGAACAAACGGTTGATCGTAGGCATTAGTGGCGCTTCTGGCATTGTGTATGGCGTACGCATGCTGCAAGTGTTGCAGGGCTCTGGCATTGAAACGCATTTAGTGATGAGCGAATCTGCACGCATGACTTTGACCACCGAACTCGATATGAGCGTGAAAGAAGTTGAGGCCTTGGCCAGCGAGGTCCATCAAGCCAAGAACATCGGTGCCACCATTTCCTCTGGCTCATACAGAACCATGGGCATGGTGGTGGCCCCTTGCTCCATTCGGTCTTTGTCTGAAATTGCCTACGGCAACACCACCAGCTTACTGACTCGCGCTGCAGATGTGGTGTTGAAAGAAAGGCGCAAACTGGTACTGCTGTTGCGTGAAACGCCCCTGCACCACGGTCACTTGCGCAGCATGCTTCAAGCCAGCGAAAACGGCGCCATCATCATGCCGCCGGTCCCTGCTTTGTATGCGCGCCCGCAAACCCTGGACGATATGATTAACCATACCGTCGGAAGGTGTTTGGACTTGTTTGATGTCGACACACAACTTGTACAGCGCTGGGCTGGCATGGGGGCAGCATGAGCTCTATGGCGTCTCCGTCAGCCTTGTTCATTTACTATAAAGTTCCACATCA
>DDPM01000125.1 GCA_002342165.1 Hylemonella sp. UBA2468 | reverse complement strand
ATGCCAAAGGCATACGCAATGGCTCACTTTTTAATAGAACACCACATGTCATCTGCAGTCAAGATCTTTCAAGGTCGATTTGGTCGCGTCGCTTTGCTCGACATGACTGCGCCCCTTATTGGTCATGCCCATCACCATTGCCATATTTTGATAAAGGTCGGCGGGGTGGATGGTGCTTTTCGCGTACGCGGAGAGTTGGCACCCTTAACGGACGAGACGGCTGTGCTCGTCAACGCTTGGGAACACCATGCTTACGAACACATGGCTAATCCTGGTGAGAAAACCTTGATACTAGCGTTGTATATTGAGCCTGCGTGGCTAGCCGAAATACAACGTTCCTTAGCTTTATCTGGACACCCGCGATTTTTCCCGCAGTCCACGGTGCAACTTAATTCAGCCACGCGTAAAACTGTCGAAGAGTTTGTTCTGGAGCTTTGGTGGAGCGATGAAGTTTCGCTTGGTCGCTTAGAGAATTTGCTTTTTGAATTGGTTATTGAGGTTATAGAACGATTCTCGGGTTGGCGTGATCTGGTCAGCCTCTTACGTCACCGACCACCCGCCGCTATGGATCCGCGTATTCGCAAAGCCATTGAGCTCATGAAGCAAGACGTCGCTCGTGAGTTGGACGTCGACTTCCTAGCACTTCAGGCCGGACTATCTCGAGCCCACTTCTTCACACTGTTTCAAAAAGATACCAAAGTAACACCCTTGGTTTATGCCAACGTGCTGCGCTTTGAAGCAGCTGTTCAGCGCCTTGCAGGAGGACGTGACGCCGTAGGTGACATTGCAACTGACTTAGGTTTTTCAGCTTCTAGCCACTTCTCACGCTTTTTCCGTGCTCATCTGGGTATCACGCCTACTGATTACCGCCGCAAGGTCAACCTTTTTGACCCTCCAGCAGACAAAGCAAATTTGAGCTGAATGCCCAAAATCACCAGACGATTTGGATGAATTTCCAACTGGTTGGTTCATCTTCAGACGTAAGCGGTACTGGTTTCCAAGGCTATTCCTGACACTTGTTCTAACAAAACAAGTGTGCTCTTGATGGGCACCAGGAGACAGATTTGCAAGCAGTCCTTTCCGAGGCCTCTGATGCCGTACCCTTTTTGGGTCAGCGCCTGCAACGCCTGGAAGACCACGCCCTGTTAAGTGGTCGAGGTGCCTATGCTGACGATCTGGGTGTCAAACCCGGCACTTTGCAGGCAGCCGTGCTGCGCTCACCGCATGCGCATGCCCGAGTGAATGCTATGGACGCCAGTGCTGCTTTGCGGTTACCAGGTGTCCATGCGGTGCTGACAGGTGAGGACGTACAGCGGTGGGCTCAGCCATTCGTGGTTGGCGTTAAGCAGCCCATGAAGCACTGGGCATTGGCCGTGGATAAGGTTCGTTATGTGGGCGAACCAGTCGCCGTGGTGGTTGCGCAGGATCGGTACATTGCCGAAGACGCACTGGATCTGATCCGCATCGATTATGAGGTATTGCCTGCTGTAGTGGACATTGAGACTGCCGTAGCCGAGGGTGCTGTCATCCTGCACGAGGCCGTGGGTTCTAACGTTGTTTCAGAGCGGCATTTCAATTACGGCGAGCCAGATGCCCATTTTATGGATAGTCAGCGCATCGGCACGACGGTTCAGTACCCGCGCAACAGTTGCTCACCGATAGAGTGTGGAGTAGTTATTGCTGAGTATCTAGGCGAGGATGAGGGCTACGATGCCCTATCCAACTTCATGGGTCCTTTTTCGCTTCATGCGGTCATGGCGTTGGCCCTCAAGGTTCCAGCTAACAAGCTGCGCCATCGGGTACCCCGCGATTCAGGTGGCAGTTTTGGCGTGAAGCAGGCGGTCTTTCCCTATGTGGTGCTAATGTGTCTTGCCGCACGTAAGGCTGGTGCGCCGGTGAAGTGGGTCGAAGACCGATTGGAGCATTTGAGCGCAGCCACCTCGGCCACTGCGCGTTTGACCACTGTTTCCGCTGATGTTCGTTCAGACGGTCGCATTCTTTCTCTTCACTGGGATCAGATCGACGAGGTTGGCGCTTACCTGCGTGCACCGGAGCCGGCGACTTTCTATCGTATGCACGGTTGTTTAACGGGTGCTTATGACATTTCTAACCTAAAGATTCGTAACCGAGTGGTGGTAGTCAACAAAACTCCCACAGGTTTGGTGCGTGGTTTTGGTGGTCCCCAGGTCTACTTCGCGTTGGAGCGGTTGATGGACCGAATCGCAGTAGTCATGAGGCTTGATCCGGTAGTGCTGCGCCGCATCAACTACGTTCGCACTGAGCAATTTCCTTACCGTGCGCCCGCCGGAGCACTCTTGGACTCGGGTAACTATGAGCGTCTGACGCAAAAGGTTCTAGACGCAGCAAGTGAGCATCAACTCTATGAGCGTCAAAGGGCCGCACGCGCTGCTGGTCGGCTTTATGGCATTGGGGTGGCGGCGATTGTAGAGCCCTCTGTCTCCAACATGGGCTACATCAGCACTGTGCTCACGCCAGAGCAGCGTGCTAAGGCAGGTCCGAAGAATGGTGCTATTGCCAGCGCTACTGTGGCGGTGGATCTGTTGGGTGGAGTAAATGTCACCATAGCTTCTGCGCCAGCCGGACAAGGACATATGACGGTGTGTGCTCAAGTGGTAGCCGACATCTTGGGACTCCAGCCTAATCAAGTTGTAGTCAATGTCGAATTCGACACCGCTAAGGATGCATGGTCGGTAGCTGCAGGCAATTATTCCAGCCGTTTTGCTGGTGCCGTGGCTGGCGTGGTTCACCTGGCAACTTGCAAGCTACACGATAAGCTCGCGCTGATCGCAGCCGACCAATTCAAATGCCCACCAGGGTCGGTGGTGTTTGAGGGAGGTCAAGTTTATGACCGCAATCAACCTCAGACGCGGCAGTACTTCACGCGTCTTGCAGCCATCCTCCACTGGGCACCGGCCCTGTTACCCGAGGGTGTGAGTCCTGGGCTGCGCGAAACTGCATTCTGGACGCCCGACGTGCTCAGCGCTCCAGATGAATCAGATCGCGTCAATACCTCGGCTGCTTACGGCTTTGTGTTTGATCTTTGTGGCCTTGAGATCGACCCCGACACAGGTGCTGTTCGGGTGGACCGTTACATCACGGGGCATGACGCAGGTCGTCTGCTCAACCCTGCTCTGGCCGACGGCCAGATTCAGGGTGCCTTTGCCCAAGGCCTGGGTGCCGCATTGTTGGAAGAGTTTCGTTACGGTGGTGATGGCAGTTTCCAGTCAGGCACGCTGGCCGACTATCTGATGCCTACCGCCTGTGAGACACCAGATCTCGTGATCGTTCATCAGGAGACGCCATCGCCTTATACCCCGCTAGGTGCAAAAGGTTTAGGTGAGGGCAACAACATGAGCACGCCCGTGTGCATTGCCAATGCCTTTGCCGATGCACTTAGACCACAACAAGACCTTGAGGAGGTTCTCTTGCCGCTTAACCCGGGGCTGGTACTTGATTTACTCAAGACCGCAGATCCATCCCCTAAGGATACCCCCCGTCCCTCGTTGGTGTTACCCGCTGGAGAAGGGTTGGCACTGCAAGCGCAAGGTTCGGTCGACATCGAGGCCTCACCTGCGCAGGTTTTCGCGGTCTTGCTTGATCCTGTTGCGCTGGCCAGCGTGATCCCTGGCTGTCATTCGTTACAAGCCAAGGGACCCTATCGATACACCGCGGATGTCACGGTTGGCGTTGGACTGGTCAAGGCTCGTTACGAAGCAGAGATCGTCCTGACGGATATCGACGCGCCCCGCAGTTTGCGCCTTGCCGTAAGCGGTCGCTCATCGCTGGGGACAGGCGCTGGTAATGGGCTGGTGACTCTTGAAGCGACAACTACTGGGACACGACTGAGTTATGACTATCGCGCACAGGTGGGTGGCAAGGTGGCCATGGTTGGCAGTCGCATGCTCGAGGGCGCTGCACGAATCATCGTTGCGCAATTATTCGAATCTCTAGGGCGCCAAGCTGGTGACGCTGAAGAACTTGTTTGGTGGCGCCGCATGCTTCGCTTTTTTGGGGTGCGAGCATGAAACCAGCCTCGTTTGATTACGTTCGCGCAGAAAGCGCACAACTTGCCTGCGAACTGTTGAAGGAGCACGGTGAAGACGCCCGGATTTTGGCAGGTGGTCAGTCGCTGATGGCCATCCTCAACATGCGCCTCGCGCAACCTGAGCTGTTGGTAGATATTTCGCGCAGCGTCGCTTTGTCGACCCTGGTGGTTCGTGATGGTTGTCTCGAAGTAGGTGCTGCGGTCACCCAAGCAGCCTTGGAGCGTCGACCTGATTTGGCGAGTGAACTGCCCCTATTGCCTTTGGTTTTTCCACACATCTCGCATATCCAGATTCGTAATCGCGGAACGGTGTGTGGGTCAGTGGCGCATGCTGACCCATCAGCCGAGTTGCCCCTGTGCTTACTGACCCTCCAGGGCAGTGTGGTGCTTCGCAGCGCCAAGCAGCAGCGGATTTTGAAAGCAGATCAATTTTTTACAGGAATGCTCAGCACGGCCCGCGCTGGTGATGAGCTCTTGGAAGCGGTTCGCTTTCCGCTGGCACAACCAGAGCAAGGGTTTGGGTTCCGTGAGTTTTCACGTCGTCATGGGGACTTCGCCGTCTGTGCGGTAGCGGTGGTTGCTCATACCCAAGGCCTGAGGGTAGGGGTCGGCGGTGTGGCCGATCGACCCATGGTGCGCGAATGGCCGCTACTTGAGGGCAGTGCGCTGGACGATGCACTGAACGAATTCGCTTGGGCGCTTGATGCCCGAGACGACCCACACATCAGCGCAGCCGCGCGTCGTCACATAGTTCGCCGATTAGGCCGCCAAGCCGTCGAACAAGCAAGGGCTCAGGTATGACATCTCAAATCCTCGAACGGTCAAAACGTCATTCGGTCACCTTTGAGCTCAACGGTCGACTGCGACAGGGGTATGCGCCGCCTCGCATGCTGCTTACCGACTACTTACGTCATGAGCTTGGCCTGACTGGCACCCATGTTGGCTGCGAGCATGGTGTGTGCGGTGCCTGCACCGTGCGCCTTGAAGGAGTTGCTTGCCGAGCCTGCCTCACGTTGGCAGTACAGGTTGACGGTCTGCGTGTAGACACCGTGGAGGGTTTGGCTGGCGAAGGTGGTGTGCTGTCTGAATTGCAGGCGGCTTTCAAGCGCCACCATGCTTTGCAGTGCGGTTTTTGCACGGCCGGCATTTTGATGTCTAGCGCTGATTGGTTAGCACGCTTGCGCGAGCAAGGCCGACAACCCAGTGAACAAGAGGTTCGCGAAATGCTCTCAGGCCACCTGTGCCGTTGTACCGGCTACACACCCATCGTGAAAGCTTTGATGGAGGTTGCACATGCTTGATCTAGGTCGTACGTTTTTACAGAGCGTAGAGCGCGCACCTTGGGCTACCGCCATTGTTGATGGCGAACATCGGATGACCTATGCGCAGTGGGCAAGCAAGGTAGGCGCAGTCCAGCGTGGGCTTACAAGTTTGGGATTAAAAGCCGGCGATCACTTGTTGTCCATCTTGCAAAACCGCTTGGAAGCAGCGACTTTGCATTGGGCCTGTCAATTCGCAGGCATTGTCATGACGCCGCTGAACTGGCGAGCAAAGCCCGACGAAGTAGTTTATTGCCTGCAGGACTCAGGTGCCCGAATAATTGTGTACGAAATGGTTTGCGCCGAGGCAGTTGGCGAAGCCATCAAAGTTGTGCCAACGGCGTTGGTTTTGGTTGGTGAGGGTGACGCTGCAGGGACTCGATATGAGACTTGTTTTGCGGAAGACTGTATGCCTGTTCCCCGAGCTCAAGCAGGTGACCTTTCTCTTATGCTCTATACCTCTGGCACGACCGGTGCACCCAAAGGTGTGCCGCGACGTCAACGAGCCGAGCGTGTGGCCGCACTTGCCCATGTTGCGCAGAATCAGTACGGCTACAAAGAGCGCACTCTGGGTGTCATGCCGCTCTACCACACCATGGGTGTTCGCTCGCTATTGGCGTTGGCACTGTTAGACGGCTGCTTTGTTTGCATGCCACGTTTTGACGCAGAAAAAGCGCTTCGCAATATTGCTGAAGAAGGCATCACACATTTGTATCTGGTGCCTACGCTTTATCACGATCTGCTGGCTCATCCTTCATTCGCCAATACCGACATCACATCTGTCCGCCGTTTGGGTTTTGCTGGCGCACCTATGCACGATGCATTGTTACTTCGGCTGCAACAGGCCTTCAAACCAGAGTTATTTGTGAATCACTATGGCAGCTCTGAGATCTACACTTTTTCAATCAATCAGAACGCTGTAGGTAAGCCGGGCTCCGCAGGTCGTGCAGGAATCAACACACGACTTCGCGTGGTTGCGTTAGACGGTAAGTCAGTTAACGCCTTGACTGAACCGATGGAGGAGGGGCAAATCATTGCCGACCTCCTATCTGACGAGGCCTTTGAGGGATACCACAACCGACCTGATGCCAACACCAAGAGTCTGCGCGAAGGTTGGTATTTCACCGGGGATACGGGTTATGTAGATCATGACGGTGACCTCTTTGTCACGGGCCGTGTGGACGACATGATCATCAGCGGCGGCGAGAACATCTCACCCGTGGACATCGAATCGGTGCTCTCCCTGCACCCAGCAGTCGACGAGGTGGCTGTGGCCGGCTTGAAAGATGAAAGGTGGGGTCAACGTGTGGTGGCATTTGTGAAGCGCAAGCAAAGCGTTTCTCCTGAGGGACTCGACCAACATTGCCGCACCTCGGACCTTGTGAACTTCAAGCGCCCTCGCGAGTACGTGTTTGTTGACGAGATTCCAAAGTCTCCGGTGGGCAAGGTGCTCCGTCGCAAGCTGATTGCGGGTGATTACAACCCCGAGTCCAAATTCACGCATATGAACTGATTCCTGCTCCCTTACCTCAATTTATCAATCGGAACCCCATGAAACTTTCTGACCTCCAACACCCTGCCTTGACTCTCAGCAACCAGCTTGATGGCTTTCGTCTCGAGATTGATAAGACACGAATGCGTGCTGATATTGTGTTGACACGACCACCATTCAATATCATCAGCATGCTTCAGCGCGATCAATTGCGCATCACTTTCGAGGCGCTGGATGCCAATGATGCTGTGCGTGTGATCGTACTGCGCTCGGATGGCGAGCACTTCTCCAGTGGAGGCAACATCAAAGGTTTTTTGGAGGCCACACCAGAGCATGTCTCCAAATTGGCATGGAACATAGCCGCACCAGCGCGTTGCAGCAAGCCTGTGATTGCCGCTAACCGAGGCTACTGTTTTGGTGTGGGTTTTGAGATTTCCTTGGCCTGTGATTTCCGCCTAGTTACGCCCACGACGCTTTATGCCTTACCCGAGCAAAAGTTGGGTCAAATCCCTGGCTCGGGCGGCTCAGCCCGTCTCCAAAAAATGGTGGGCATCACGCGCACGAAGGATATTGTGATGCGCTCGCGCCGAATTCCTGGCCAGCAGGCCTACGACTGGGGCGTGGCTACCGACATCGTTCCGGATGATGAGCTTGAGCGAGCCACCGATCAACTGGTTGAAGAACTACGTTCCTTCTCTCCGATAGCTCAGCGCACTGCAAAAAAACTTCTCAATGACACAGAGGACTCATCTCTGACTGTAGCTATTGAGTTGGAAGGTCACTGCTACTCGCGTTTACGTAGCTCCGAAGATTTCCGTGAAGGCGTCGAAGCCTTTCATGACAAGCGTTCCCCCAAGTTCGTCGGTCTCTAAACCGGCGTTAGTTCCCTCAACCTCTCAACAGACCCTAAGGAGAAAAGACATGATCATGAAATTAATTACTACCTTGATTGCCACCACCCCATTGAGCTTAATTGCATTTGCGCAAATGGGCCCAATACGGATTGGTGTGGTTACGCCGCTGTCCGGCACTTATGCTGGTATTGGTCAGCAAGTGAAATGGGGCCTAGATATGGCCGCTAAAGAAATAAACGCCGGTGGTGGTGTGATGGGTCGACAAATTGAATTGATTTACGAAGACGAAGAGGCCANNACCCGGCCGTGGCCGTACAAAAAGCCGAGAAGCTCTTTCAGGTGGGTAAGGTCGACTTCTTGACGGGTACTGTGAACTCTGGCTCTACTCTGGCTGTAGGCCAAGTTGCAGAGCGCAACGGTCGATTGATTGCCACCACAGTCTCATTTGCCGATTCGATCACTGCCGACAAGTGTTCGCCTAATGTTTTCCGTGTGAATGCTCGAGCTGGTATGCAGTCAGCTGCACTGGCTGAATGGATGGCTACCACCAAGCCAAATGCCAACATCTTTTACCTAGGCCCAGATTATGAGATGGGTCGAAGCACCGTAGCTGCATTCAAGATGGCCGCTGAGTCTAAGGGTGCAAAAACAGTTGGTGAAGTGTTTGCTCCATTGGACAACAAAGACTATTCGCCTTTTTTTGGACAGATGCGCTCGTCTCGTCCAACTGTGATCTACACCTCGGTGGCTGGTAACGATACGGTTCGACTCTTTACGCAAATGGCTGAGTTTGGACTGAACCGCAATGTGCAGTTGGTGGGTGCCTCTGGCACGGTAACCTCTCAGAACTTGCAGGCGATCGGCAAGGCTGCGGATGGCTTCGTAACCGGTGTGGGCTACTCGCCTAACATTGACAGTGCGGATAACAAGAAATTCGTAGCTGCCTTTGAGGCCGCCAACAAAGCCCAACCTGATCTTTACGGTGCGGACAGTTATGGCGTGCTGTTCTTTTACAAGGCTGCGGTTGAAAAAGCCAAAAGCACCGATACCGACAAAGTGCGCACTGCAATGCGTGGCTTGCAGTGGGCTACTCCGCAGGGCTTGAAGGTCATGCGCGCTGGTGATCACCAGGCTATGCAGGACATGTACGCCGTTCGTGTCAATGGCGGAAAGTTCGAGATCGTCGGTAAAGTTGCAGCCGATGCAGCGATTGGTCCTGACGCTTGCACTAACTTCTAAGGAGGTAGCATGAACGAAGCCTTGGAATGGCTGCAATTTGTTCTTGCGCCCCAGATGATCAATGGCCTGTCTATCGGTGTGGCGGTGATGCTGATGGCGCTAGGTCTGACCATCATTTTTGGATTGCTTGATGTCATCAATATGGCGCATGGTGAGTTCTATGCCATCGGTGCCTATATGGCCGTGACATTACTGAGCCTGGGGCTATCTTTCTGGTGGGCCTTGGCGCTCACTCCTTTGGTGATGGCGGCGTTGGGCTATGTCACAGAGCGTGAGTTGATACAGCGAGTCTTTCACAGCAAAGATCGTCACACACTCACGTTGCTGTTGACGTTTGGCATGGCTATTGTGCTTGAAGATGTACTCAAAATTATTTTTGGTGCCAATCCAGTGCGCATTGAAACCCCTATCCCAGGAGGCACTGAACTGGTGGGGTTGTTTTTCCCGAACTATCGACTTTTTGTAATGGGTATGGGCGGATTGTTGATTGCCGCAGTTTGGTTGATGGTTTACCGTACTCCTCTGGGAGCCATCGTGCGCGCGGCAGCATTTGATCGTCAAATGAGTGCTTCACTCGGTGTGCCGGTCTCAAAGGTATACGCTGCTACTTTCGCTTTTGGCGTTGCGTTGGCCGGTCTGGCAGGCGTGCTTCTAGCGCCCATTTATTCAGTATTTCCCACGATGGGGCGGGACTTTGTACTTATCGCTTTTAGTGTGGTGATCATTGGCGGCATGGGTTCTATCAAGGGCGCAGTGCTTGCGGGCTTGTTGCTCACGCAGGTACAGTCGATCTCCAGCTTGTTCATCTCTCCTGTATGGAACGATCCGGTTCTATTCGGCATCATGGTGCTGGTGTTGATGTGGCGACCCCAGGGTTTGTTTGGAAAGTTTGGCCATGCTTGACACTTCTATTTCAAGTAAGGCTGTTCGATGGTTGGCTAATGTTTTTTTTCTCGGTGCCCTTTGTTTTGCCGCAGTCGCCCTGTTATTGGGAGATGTGTTTTTTTTGCGTCTTGCCACTGAAGCATTGATTTTTGGGGGGCTGGCCCTTTCTGTCGACTTGCTTTTGGGAGGGGTGGGCTTGCTGCCGTTAGGCCAGGCTTTGTTTTTCGGTTTGGGGGCCTATGTGTCTGCACTGGTACTGAAGGAGTGGCAGGCTTCATTCTGGATAGCTTTGGGTGTGGCCCTGTTGGTCAGTGCTTTAGCCGGTTTGGTTGGCGGTGTGATTGCCATTCGAGCCAAGGGGGTTTACTTCGCTCTCATTAGCTTCGGACTAGCCCAGGTCATTTCTAAAGTTGTGTTCAATACCCGAGAGCTTGGAGCCTCCGATGGCATCATTGGCGTGCCTCAGGCTAGCGTGGCGCCTGGTCTGAGCTCAGGCGATCCGGTCAGCTTTTTTCTGGTCACATTAACCCTCATCTTTAGTTTTTATGTTGGCCTGCGCTATCTTATGGATACTCCGCTAGGACGTCAGCTCTCTGCGATTCGTACCAATGAGCACAGAGTTGCTTTTCTTGGATTCAGTACCTGGCGATTCAAGTTGTTTGCGTTTGTTATGGCAGCTTGCGTTGCTGGCTTGAGTGGTGCTCTCTACCCGATGCTGCGTGGTTTCGTCTCGCCTGAGTTGATGTTCTTTCAAGTTTCGGGTAATGCGGTGATCAATGTCATCGTTGGTGGCACAGGAACATTGATTGGGCCTCTGTATGGATCAGCTTTGCTCACAGGGCTACGTTCAGTCGTGGGGTCCTATACCGTGCATCACCAGATTGTTATCGGATTGTTATTTATGGCCGTAGTCGTCATGTTCCCGCGCGGCCTGATGGGATATCTCATACCGCTTTTGCAAAAGAGAATGCAAAAAAGGCGCGCTAGCTCCCAAGGAGATTTTTGATGGATGCCATATTGAGCGTACGTGATTTAGGGGTGCGTTTTGGCTCACTCCATGCAGTCAACGATGTAAGCTTTGATGCGCAGCGCGGCAAGATCACGGCTGTCATTGGCCCTAACGGCGCGGGCAAGAGCAGCTTATTTAATCTCATTAGTGGGGCAATTCCCCCCTCTTCCGGACAAGTACTTTTCGAAGGTCAAGATGTAACTGGTGCTTCACCCGATCAAATGTTGCGCTCTGGCATGGCACGGTCCTTCCAGATCACTAACCTTTTCTTTGAGCTCACAGTCCGAGAAAACCTGCGATTGGCTGCCCAGTTCTTAGAACAAGGGCGTGGCTGGCTTCGGCCAGTAACTGTAAGTACCAGAGGAATGGCTCGGGTAGATGAGCTAATCACACAATTCGTGCTGGCGGCTAAGGCTGACGAACTAGCGGGCTATCTCTCTCATGGCGAGCAACGTCGATTAGAGATTGCGGTTGCACTTGCTGCTCGGCCACGCATGCTGCTTTTGGATGAGCCCACTCAGGGGATGAGTCATGCCGATACGAAAGAGACGGAAACCCTGATTCGTGGCTTAGCTGTCGAGCATGGCTTGAGCATTCTGCTGGTTGAACATGATGTCGATTTAGTGATGAGCCTGTCAGACTATGTGGTGGTTATGCACCAAGGGCAGAAGTTGGCCGCAGGCACACCCGCAGTGGTACGTTCCAATCCAAAGGTGCAGATGGCTTATTTTGGCGAGCACCAAGAGAGGGCGCGATGCTTGAATTGAAAAATGTGCATACCCACTATGGCCTCAGTCATGTATTGCAAGGCGTTAGCCTTCAGGTTCATGCAGGAGAAGTGATAGGCATTTTCGGTCGGAATGGAGTAGGTAAGACCACAATGATTAAAACTATTGCTGGTTGGATTACCCCTAGCCAAGGAGAAATCTTATTAGATGGTCGATCCTTGGTTGACATAACCTCTGATCAAATCAGCCATATGGGTGTTGGTTTAGTTCCAGAGGATCGACGTATTTTCCCTAGTCTTACGGTAGAGGAAAATTTGCGACTGGGATTTAGACAAGCTCCTGGTATCAAGACTGCCGAACAAAAACGTAAGCTAGATGATATCTTTAACCGCTTCCCGCGCTTAGCAGAACGGCGTAATCAAATGGGGACCACCTTATCCGGCGGCGAACAACAAATGTTAGCTTTTGCCAGAGTGCTGACTGGTCGCCCACGTCTTCTGCTTGTTGATGAGCCCACCGAAGGTCTTGCCCCTATGATTGTT
>DDPM01000093.1:5325-9822 GCA_002342165.1 Hylemonella sp. UBA2468 | reverse complement strand
CGTCAGCAGAGGCATCTAAAGCAGAAGCTGATTGCCTAGCAGGGAAGGAATCACAACGAAAGAAAAGCATCACCTGTAGGCAAGTTGGCCTTGAAACTAAGTGCACCGAGGATTAACGGTGTGCTGCTGCCGCTTGAAAAACAAACCCTGCATTCAGCGTTTGCAACCGCGTGCCGACGTACTGAGGTTAAAGATTTTCTAAAGAAATATTTATACACATTTGGGTACTAAAAACGCGTCCGCAAATGCACTCAGTATTGCATGCGCACCCAGCTCAAGTGATGTTGTTCAGTATTTGCAATAAACCATTACTTCCCTTGTTTGGTGCTTACGATCCGACAGCTCTGCGACTTCTAAAAAATGACCTTTGCTCTTATCCGCGCAGTGTTTTGATTAGCAACGAGACCCTTGGGCAAGATTTGGCACAGACTATGATGCACTCTAAAGCATGCATGATGCGTGGCCATGGTATTACAACATGCGGTAAATCTGTTCAAGATGCCACACTAACTGCCATACGGTTACATGAATTAGCTGATATCAACTATCGTGCTCATTTGCTTGGAAATCCTCAATCGATTTCGGAAGAAGATCAGGAGAGTTTTGAGAGGTTACCACCAAGCCCTGATGAGGCCTATTGGCGTTATTACAGCAGAAAAGTCGGAGAGTAAATATTTTTTCCTTGCTTGAAGCATTATCGATCAAGAACTAATATTGCAGCTTAGTTATTGCAAGTTATCGTAAGCAGAAGTGAAAATCAACACCAGGCCTAGGGATTTTATATAGATAAATAAATGAATTTGAATCTATAAATGATATGGCGTGTAACTTGGCTTGGCTTTTAAGAAAGATTGTGCAAAATTAGAAAATGATCACATCAATGTCACCGATGTCTTCAAGTTCAGTTATAGTTTTTTTGATAGCTGTTTTTCATTGCAAACTCAATCTTTGTCTTGCCTCCAGCGAGGTTGGGTTTAAGGTGGCTTATCAGAGGCCATAGTGAACTAATTTTTTTGACGTGAGTGAGCAGTACTGGTGATGAGGGTTTCCTCTCATAGCATGCATAAAATGAATTCAATAGTATGTACTTATATTTGATAAATGCTCCCTATTTCGTAAACCCAAAAGGTCGAAATGGGTTGGTAAGTGGAACCCTAGTCAATGCATTCAAAGGATTTCTCATGAGCTCTTCTGCTCCTAACCGGGGCCGCATGTCGATAGAAATGCCCTGGGTCAGCTACGACAAAACACCCATTCCCATGTTGGAGCGAGACAAGCTCAACGTCTTAGGGTGCAACTGCACCCGTTTGAACAGCCCATTAATATTCTGAGACCCATGGCATCGATTGTCATGGGCATTGGGGTGTCGCACACCCCGCTGTTGGCACTCACGGTTGACCAATGGCAACGCCGCGCTGAAGTGGATTTCGCCAACACTGGCCTGAACCATTCAGACGGACGATTAGTCACTTACGAGCAACTGCTGGCCGAGGTGGGGCCACGCTATGAGCACGAGGTAAACTTTGAGACCTATTCGCAAAGGGCCAAGGCCTGTGATCAGGCTTTGGACCACTTGGGCGATGTGCTGACCGAAGTAGCCCCCGATGTATTGGTGATTGTGGGCGACGACCAACGTGAGTTGTTCACCTCGGCAAATCAACCCGCTATGGCTATCTACCACGGTGAGCGCTTTGTCACCAGCAACAAATACGGCCACCCCGATAGCCCTGATTGGATTCAGCAAATGGGCCGAGGTTATATGATGGACAATTCACACACCGTAACTGCCAGCAGCGAATTGGCTTTGGCCTTGATCAAGCGTTTGATGGATGCCGACTTTGACGTTGGGGCGTGCTCGCATGTAGCTCACCCAGAGGTCGCTGGGTTTGGTCACGCCTATGGCTTCATCATCAAGCGCTTATTCAGGGGCAAGCCCATACCAGTGCTGCCGGTTTTGATCAATACCTACTACGGTCCAAATGTGCCCAGTGCCCGGCGCTGCCACGATTTTGGTCTGGCTTTGGGCCGCGCCTTGCATGACTATCCTCAAGACCTAAGGGTGGGGGTGGTAGCGTCGGGTGGCTTGAGCCACTTCATCGTGGATGAAGTCCTGGACCATACTATTTTGCAAGCGCTTAAAAGCGGCGACCACCAAGCCTTGCGCGAATTACCGCGCGGTGCACTGAACTCGGGCTCATCTGAGATACTCAATTGGGTGGTGACAGCGGGCGCGGTGAAAACCTTGCCCTTGAAGTGGCATAGTTACCAGACCCTTCGGCGCACCCCGGCAGGTACTGGGGTAGGCGCAGCTTTTGCCTTGTGGCAGGCTTGAGTCGCCATCCGGTGAATTGGGAGGTCATATTGAGGACTTGTATGGACCAACAGCCTGCGCCCTTGCATAGGATTGGGGCACTTTTCCTTCGCCTTGGGCGTTTAGGCTAAGGGTATGATGTTATTGTGCTGCCACGCAGCGCAAAATAATCATTTTCTTAAATCGACTTTTTCAATGGCGGAAAGCTTTGGGTCCATCAGTCAGCCCCCCCGATGATGACGCCAGTGCCCAACACCCCCAAGGCGGCTGCCACCAATGCATAACGATTGACAGCCTCGCGCTTTTGAAAGAAAACCAAGGCCACCAAGATGGTCAAGAACACATCCATTGATACAATTAAGGTAGCACGTGACAAAGAGCTCAAGTCAATTGCTACAAAATAAAGCAATTGCCCTGCTGAGGCCAGTAAACCTGCGCTGAGCAGCCATGGATTGGGCTTTTGCAAGGTATTTTTTACCGCCTCACGGTAGCTTTGCAAAAATAGGGCTGACGTCACAAAAAGAATTGCTCCCACCAAGGCACCAATCATGGCGCCGAAAGCCGGTTCGGGGATGTGTAGCAGGCCAAACTTGCGCGACATATTGCCGGTGGCATAAGCCCCTGCTGATACCACCCCGTAGACCATGCCCAGTCGCATAGTTTTGCGATACGGGCCTTGGTCCGTCGCGAGACTGTCCATTGGGGTCATTTTTTGCTTGGACTCCCACACCAGCACCCCAAATCCTGCAAATATCAAAGCCATGCCCACTAGGGCTGACAAGTTCAGGCTTTCACCCAGGCATAACACGCCCAGTAACACCGAGAACAGCGGTACCAAGCGTTTGACCGACGAACTTCGCACAGCCCCCATGTATTGCACACTTGAGTGGAAGAACACTCGGCCGACAAAAATGGTCAAGGCACCCGCGATCACAAACCAAGCCAGACCCTCCAAGTTTAAAAGCTGTCGATCGGTGCCACCACCGATGAGCCACACAACGCCGGCGATAAGGACGGTCATCAATATGGATAAAAAGGCCCCATTATCTCCACCTTGGTGAGAAGACCCCCGGGCAATGAAGGTATTGGCCCCAGCCCAGCACATGGCCGCTAGTAAGGCAATGATGTCAGCCCAAAAGTTCATGGATCTTAGGTGAGAAGTCCATCAACCAAGGGTTAATAGGTATGGCAAGGAATCAGGAGATAGCTTGGATGTGCTTCCAAACCGCTTGGATGTAGTCGCGCGACACAACCATCAGTCCATTGTGATCTGCGATCAATAAATCATCGCACTCTACCCTAACCCCACCGATGACTACAGCCAAGTTAAAAGCCTCGACCCTAACCCGTTTGGCCCCGTGCCGGGCTTGTCGACCCCGGGCCCAAACGGGCAGTTGCGGTTGGGCACTAGGGTCTTGGCGGCATGCGCCGTCGATAACTACGCCCGTCACGCCGCGCGCGCGTGCGCGCGTGTCAATCTGGCTGTCCCACACACAACAGTCGAGACGCTCGCGGTTGTCAATCGCAATCACATAGCCTTCGGGGACGTCGTCGATGTAGTCCCCTATACCGCCTGAAGGGGTACGTTCGTCTGGGGTGCCGCAAGGCATGAACTGTACGGTGAAAGCGCGACCACAAAAGGGTTTGACCAAACCATCCGTAGTCGGGTTAATGCCGGTGCATTGACCGTGCAAACCCAATGCGTCCAGAGCGTCGCTAATCACGGNNCGGCGGTGGACAAGGTTGCAAAAGAGTGAACCGGGTGAAATCCGCTGATGGTGGTGTTCAGAGACATGGTGATGTAAGGGTGAAATTTTTAGTTTAGACAGGATCCAAGGCGAACAATTCATGCCATGTGCCCATGATCGATTGCATGTCCTCTGCACTCAAGACGCCTTTGCGTAGGCCAGCAATGGCCCCATGCAAATGCGACAACTCGGAAAAGCCAGCCACCGAGGTCGTGATCCGCGGGTCGGTGATGTTGAAGCGATAGGCCAAGGCGGCCATGGCATCGGTACTTTGGATGCCTAATCGCGTGACCAAGCGCGCAGCCAATTCCACTTCGCGTTTGTATTGCGCTGCGTTTCGGGTGAAGCCGCCACCGGCAATGGGATGGCGGGTCAAGTTTTTGGCTGCGGCCGACATCAAGGCGCCACCCCCCAAGGCCCGAAATCCCGCAATGGCTA
>DDPM01000093.1:0-5300 GCA_002342165.1 Hylemonella sp. UBA2468 | reverse complement strand
GCCATACGAGCCATGCCCCGATAGTCTGCTGGCCCATTGACGCGAAGTGCGCTGGGTTCTAACAGCGAAGAGGGGTTTAGCATGTTGAGCCAAATATTGAGGATCGATACCGCTGGATGCGTAACCAGGGGCGCCAAGGCGGCGGGGTGGGCCTCTTCACATGCAATGCCGCCAATGCGCACCTTTCCCGCTGCAATCACCTCGCTCAATCCAGCCAAGGCTCCGTCGGGTCGCAAATAGTCGTCTACCTTCAGCGGGGCCCAGGTAGTGCGCTGCCAGTCATGATGCATGGATGGCGGGTTGTGGATCATCAAGACATCCACATGATCGGTGCCCAAACGGCGAAGGGAATCATTCAGCGACTCATGAACTTTTTTTACCAATCGATGTTGGTCGGCGGGCATGACCTCGACCTTGGTGGTGATCAAAACTTCATGGCGCCTACCTTTCAGGGCGCGACCCAGGTTTTCCTCGGCTCGACCCCGACCGTAGTCGGGTGAAGTGTCGAAGTAATTCACCCCGGCACCGATGGCTTGGGCAACGGCTTCACGCTGGTCGGCCACGCTGCCTAAGACCATTAAGCCAGCATTGTCGCCGGTGCCAAAACCCAACACCGAGGCATGCAGGCCGGTGTTGCCAATAGGGCGTTGGGCCAGGCCTTCGGACTGGCTCATGGTGTGGCTTGCCAGTGCACGCTACCTTGGGGGTAAAGCGACGTCCAGTCTTGGTCTATGGGAAGTAATCCATCGCGGGCCTTCAGCCCTTGGTAGGAAACACGTGTAGCAAAGCCCGGAAGGGCAGCAGCCTGCCCAGCGGCGGTTTTGAGCAATAGACGGCGAAAGTGGACGATGGCGAGGTCTGCTGGGCCTAGGTTTTCTTTGGTGCGGTCCACGATGCGGCCCATGCTTTCTTGTACCACGATGTCTTGCAAGTTCACCCCAACGAGCCCAGTGAAGGATTTGCCTTGCGCCATGGCTTGGCGGTCTTGACCCCAAAGGGGCAAATTGGCCGCGCGCAAAAAACCATTTTCGTCCACGTCTTTGCCAGGCTCCAAGCCAGACCACGCGGGCAGGTTTAGCTGGTTCAGAGGGTCGCGGGTAGAAAAGCGGATGTAGAAAAAATGCGTGAGACCCTCATCGACAGGCACAAACACTTGCAAGTCGCCCAGTGTGTCGGCAGAAGGAAAAGTCACGTAGGAGGGATAGGCAAATGCTGTAGCTCGAATGTAGACCCATTTGTCCGGGTCCACCGTGGGGATGCGCAAGGCTCCGTAAATGAAGCCAAAGTCTGTGTCACGAACTTGGATGCGGGGGTGCTTGTCCGTCGATGGCCGGGTGAACTGCAATTGCATGCCCGCGCCCACGGCAGTGCTTACGTCCCCGGCTTTTTTGCTGACAATTTCGTCAGAATGCAAGTGTGATGAATGCGAGGAGTCAATCGCCCCCTCCAAGGATTGCACCCAATTGGAGTGGCACAAGGCATCGACCACCACCACCTGTTCAGCAGGCAGGTGAAACCAGGGCAGATCGGGGAAGGCCGCTCGTTGCAAGTCATCGACGCAGATGTTCATCCAAATCAGACCACCAGCTTCGCGCAATTGGGCAGTGCGAATCTGAATGCGTTGGCGCCCACCTTGCTCGCGTTCGTTAGGGGCTTCGATCACCTTGCCAAGAGGGCTCATGAGCCAACCGTGGTAAATGCAACGCAGCCCATGGTTCTCGACGCGGGCCAGGGTGAGCGAACATTGCCGATGCGGACATTTTTCTTCCAGAGCAATCAACTCGGTGCCATTTCTGGCGATGACAAAGTCTTCACCCAACAAGCGAACTTTGCGGGTGCTTCGGTCTTTCAACTGGGCTGAATGGAGTACCGGGTACCAAAACCGTGAAAGCGGCTCGTGTAAGGGGGTACCGGCACTCACGCCTGTGAGTTTTTTGTTGTCCTCAGCGTTCATCATGAAAATGGTTTGGTGTCGGATTTGAAGAATTTCACTCGGCCCGTGCCCCAGAGGCCTTGATTACAGCGCTCCAGCGTTCGCGGTCTTCCCGCATAAACTGAGCCATGTCCTCAGGGGTGCCGCCAGCAGGGATCATGCTCATGTCTTGCAACTTTTTCAGCACGTCGGGGTTTTTTAAGACCTCATTGACTAAGCTCGCCCATTTGCGAGAAATGGCCATGTTCATGCCCGGAGGCCCGACCATGCCTTGCCAAACAGCAGCAAGGTATTTAGGCAAAGTTTCGGCCACCGTGGGCACTTGGGGGTAGTCGGCCAAACGATTTTCACTACCCACGGCCAGCAACTTGAGTTTGCCCGCACGCACATGCACACCTGAGGTTGCCAGTTCACCAAAATAGACCTCCACTTGACCGGACAAGGCGTCGGCCAACGCCGGGCCCGTGCCTTTGTAAGGAATGTGGGTCATTTTGATGCCGGCCATAGAGCAAAACAGTTCTGCGCTCAAGTGGGCGGCGTTGCCAATGCCTTGAGATGCGTAATTGAGCTTGTTGGGGTTGGCTTTAGCATACGCAATCAATTCGGCGACGCTGTTGACTGGCAATTTGGGGTGCACCAACAATACGCTGTAGCCAGTGGTCATGAGCGAGACCGGCGTCATGATGTCGGGGTCGAAATTGAGTTTGGCATAAAGGCTTTTGTTGGCCACCAAAGGAGGTTGCGCGGTGAACAACAAGGTATAACCATCGGGGTTGGCTCGAAAAACCGATTCGGTGCCCACATTACCACCGGCACCAGAGCGGTTTTCCACGATCACCGTCTGTCCCCATTTGCTTTGTGCCTTCTCGGCCAACAATCGAGCCAAAAAATCAGCACCACCACCAGGCGGGTAGGGCACCACTAATTTGACGGGTTGGTTTGGGTAGTTGCTGGCATCTGAAGGAACTTGTGCGTGGGTCCCATTGAAGAAAAGCAAAGCGATCAACACAAAACAATACTGTGCCATTCGCATAAAGGGGCATATCAAAGTAGGCATGATGAGTGTCTTTGTTTCCAAAGGCAAAGGATTTTTTGAATCAAATAGTACCTCAAGCATGCACCTTGTTCATTAGGGTAAACAGCTACTGTGTTGCCTTTGCAATGGTCAGCTACTCAGAGCTAAAGCACACGAGGTTACGCGGCCAATTGCTAATGGTTCATCAATTTGCATTGCAGTCACATGATACGAGGCACCTCTTGGACCGCTGACCGTGCTTGGATGGCAGCTTCCTCACCCATCAAATGTGCTGGCCATTCTTTAGCGTTGTAGCGCTCTCCGGTGTGTGCACTGGAAGCGTCGGACATCAACCACACGATTGGTGATCGCATTTGTTGCGGCGGCAGCAATTTATCTTTGGGCGTGTTAGGTGGGATCATATCCGTGGCACTGGCTCCGCCGGGCAATAGAACGTTTACTGTCACCCCGGTACCTGCCAAATCTTTGGCCCATACCACACTTAGGGCTTCTAGCCCGGCTTTGCTGGGGCCATAAGGGCTGTAGCCTCGACGCACCATGGTGGACTGACTAGTCGAGACATTCACCACCCGTCCATAACCTTGAGCCACCATAAGTGGAACGCAGGCCCTTGCCATGAAAAATGGCCCAACCACATTGGTTTGAATGATATCGGCAAAGGCCTGCGGTTCGGCTTGCCAAAACATAGGGGGATCCTGCAAAAAATTATCCTGTATGGCTCGCATACCCAGGCCCGCGTTATTGATCAGGCCATCTACGCGTCCGAATGCATCCAAGGTTTGCTGAACAACCCGTTCGCAATCGGCCCACTGACCGACATCGTTATTTAAGGCCAAAGCGCGTTTTGAACCCGCGCGGTGGTTGAGACGGCCCTGCAAGGTCTCTAGGTGGGGGCCAGGCTTGCGACCGGTGATGACCACGCAGTGTCCGGCATCGATCAAAGCCTCGGCCATTTCCCACCCCAGTCCACGGGTGCCACCAGTGACGATGATGATCTTGGATGATAAAGTGGTGGCTTCCATAGAGTTAATCCTGTGTATTTAATGGACATCAAGACTTTAACAAACACGTTTTGCTTGTATGGCTAAACTATTTATTTATGTAAGTTCCCCTTTACCTTTAATTAGGTGCTTAAACGTCTGAGACGGCTTTCTGCTTAAAACTTCTTGACCTAGCGCGTTTAAAGCCCAAATTTGAACCGTACCGATTGCACGCGGTTTTAGTTGATGCTGCCCCNNAATCAGTACGAGGCCAAGGGCATCTTGGTTGGCGCTTTGGGGGTGTTGGCGGTGCATTATGGGTACAGTTGTTAAAAAATAATTGTCATGACTTTGTCCGGACACCATGATTTGCAGCGCGTTGCGCTCTTCAACCAAAAATCCATTAGTGCGCAAACCTACGTGAGCTGCCATTCGGGCTCTGTCGTTGGTTTCTAGAGCTTGGCGGTTGGCAGTGAGGAGCCATCCAATGCGGCACTGCGTGTGACCAAAGGCATTCCACAGCACCCCGTGCCGGTGATGATCCTGGCCCGGCTTGCCGTGGACCTTCAGCACCAAGGCGCAGGGCTTGGCAAAGCACTTCTCAAAGATGCGCTGCTGCGCACCGCACAAGCGGCGGACATTGCCGGCATTCGTGCACTGCTTGTGCATGCCAAGGACGAGCCTGCCAAGCAGTGGTATCTCAATTGGGAATTTGAACCCAGCCCATCTGATCCATTTCACCTGTTCCTTTTGATCAAGGATATCAAGGCCATGGTGGGAAAGTGACTAACGGATGATGCGTAAACGTACACCGAGCCTACCCGAGCCATCCTTCGGGAAGATGTGTTGCCCAGCTTCAAGGGTGTGACCGTGAGCGCCTTCGCCCATCACTTGGGCGTTTCCCACCAGACTGTGTACGCGTTACTCGCCGACCGTAGTGGCATCTCAGTCGAGATGGCGCTTCGTCTGGGAATGCTGCTTGGCACTGACCCAAAACGGTGGCTGGACATGCAGAATAAGTTCGACTTATGGCAAGTGCAGGCCAAGCTACACGTTGAATTGGGCAGGATTAAGCGCACTGTTTACGTGAAGAAGGCCTGATGTTTATTTCGCACGAAAACCACTTGACACGGTATATATCGAAGCAGTAACATTCAGCGAATCACTCAAATTACGCCCATACGGTTTACACCCTGTGGGCGTTTTGTTTTCTACCCGCCCTCCTTCCTCGCGCCAGCCATGGCTGCGAGGTTGCGAATCTTGCTTGTTTGAGCTCCATGCAACCCATCAAACTCGAATACCGCGCCATCGGTTCGCTGATCCCCTATGCGCGAAACGCCAAGCAGCACTC
>DDPM01000193.1:8855-9004 GCA_002342165.1 Hylemonella sp. UBA2468 | reverse complement strand
CTTAAGGCGTCCGATTCGCCGCCGCCCATTTGTCGGGTCAGTTGCTTGGCAATCAGGTCACCCAAGCCACCGGGCAGGCCGGTCATTTGGCTGGCTAACTGTTGGTCTAGAAGGTCTGAACCCAGGTCGGTGCCCGCGTTGTCCAGCAT
>DDPM01000193.1:287-8846 GCA_002342165.1 Hylemonella sp. UBA2468 | reverse complement strand
CCCGACTTCATGGTGGCCTCACGCATGCTCTTGATGAGTTCGCGCATGAACAAGGACTCCAGCTGCTTGGCCGTTTCGTGAATGGCCTCGGGCGAGTTTTGTCCCGCTTGGAACTTAAGCTTGTTCAAGCTGCGACCGTCTGCGGCTAAAGCGTTTTGTTGCAGGGCGCCAATGCTCATCAGATCACCTCTAATTCCGCATTGAGTGCGCCAGCTGATTTGATGGCTTGCAATATGGCCAACAAGTCTTGCGGTGTGGCGCCCAGCGCATTAAGCGCGCGCACCACATCTGCCAATTGCGGTGCGGCTGGTACCTGAATCAAAACCCCTGGCTCTTGTTTGATTTGGATGTTGGCCCTTTCCGTGACCACGGTTTGACCGCTGGAGAAAGGACCGGGCTGGCTGATGACGGGGGTGGAACTGATGCTGACCGACAAGTTGCCGTGCGCCACGGCACAGGGGCCCAGGCTCACGGCTTGGTTCAGCACGATCGATCCGGTACGCGAATTGATGACCACCTTGGCTGCGGGCACGGAGTTTTCAACCGACAGCTCTTCCATGTCGGCAATAAAGGCAATGCGAGCGTCGGGGTCGGTGGGGGCCTTGACTTCCACTGTGCGGCCGTCCAGTGCCTTGGCTGTGGCAGGACCAAATCGCTGGTTGATGGATTGGGCCACGCGGCGAGCGGTTTGAAAGTCGGAGGCCTCCAGGCCCAGCTTGATGCTGGTGCCTTCCAACAAGGGGGTGGGAATCACGCGTTCAATTTGTGCCCCACCGGGAATGCGCCCTGCACTCAAGTGGTTGATTTGTACTTTGCTGCCACCAGCAGCAGCACCAGCGCCAGCCACCACCAAGTTGCCTTGGGCCAGGGCATAAATTTCGCCATCAGCGCCGCGCAGTGGGGTGGTGAGCAAGGCACCACCTTTGAGCGACTTGGCATTGCCCATGGACGACACCACCACATCCACCACCTGACCGGGTCGGGCAAATGGCGGAATTTGGGCGGTGACCACCACAGCCGCCACGTTTTTAAGTTGCAGGCTGCTGAGCTTGTCGGCAGGCAACACAATGCCCATTTGCTCCAAGTAATTGCGCAGCCCCTGTGTGGTGTAGGGCATTTGAGTGGTTTGGTCGCCGGTGCCGTCCAAACCTGTGACCAAACCAAAACCAGTGAGCTGGTTGGTGCGCACCCCGTCAATGGCAGCGACCTCTTTGATGCGAGCTGCAGAAGCTTGTTGAGCGCCTGCCAAAACACATGCTGCGATCACCCAGCCGCCCAAACAGACAGACCAATGCGTCCACAAGCGTGATGAGGCTCGGTGTGTCGTGGGGGGCTTCATGGCGGGGTTGTACTCAAGTTTTCAGTGCGTTGGTCGATACATTGCTGACCACTGCATTCTGAAGTTCGTCAGAACGGCCAAACGCTGGAAAAGAACCGTGAAAACCAGCCAACTGTTTGCACATCGTTTTGGGCGCCGCGGCCTTTAGATTCCACCCGCACATTCGACACCAAGCTTGAGCTCACAATGCTGCCGGGTAACATGGTGCGTGGATCCACCGTACCGGTAAACCGCAACACATCCACGTTTTGATTCACGCCAATTTGCTTTTCGCCCACCACAATCAAATGTCCGTTGGGTAACACTTCAGAAACCGTAGCGGTGATGGTGCCTGTAAAAGTGTTGGCGCTGGTGGTACCGCCTTTGCCCGAAAAATCCAGAGCAGAGCTTGCTCCATATCCAGATTTGGCTGCAATGTCTGCGGGCATGGCCAGCAAGGGTATACCGGTGACGCTGCCTGAGTTGCTTGAGGTTCGTGCTGCCNNAGTTGCGCATAGGGATCATGGGGATCCCCGTCACGCTCCCCGAACTGCTTGAAGTTCGTGCCGCCGTTGACGTCGATACTTGGCTGGCCGACACCGCTTCCACTATTTGAATGGTCACCACATCACCCACCAAGCGGGCTCTGCGGTCTTCCAAGCTGGGGCGATAGGTGGCCGTGCTGAACAAACTGCCGTTGCTGACTTCGCTTCGGATGGTGGGAATCGTGCTGGGTTTGGGGTCTGCAAAGTCCACTTTGGCCGTTTGGGGCAAGGTTTCGCAACCAACCAAAAGGAAGGCGACCGAAAAGCATGCGGCGATTCTCATGCTTATAAAAGTACTGAGCCCATTTTCAAAAAAGCAGTTCATCACAGCTGCCCTAACTTCTGCAGCATTTGGTCCGAGGTCTGGATGGCCTTGGAGTTCATTTCATAGGCGCGCTGGGTTTGAATCATGGTCACCAGCTCTTGCACCACATTGACGTTGGAGGTTTCCACATAGCCTTGCATCAACGAGCCCAGACCATTGGTGCCTGCGGTACCGGTTTGAGGTTGGCCCGAAGCGGTGGTTTCAACATAGAGATTCTGGCCGCGAGGCTCGAGGCCTGGAGGGTTGATGAAGTTGGCCAGTGCAATGGTGCCCAGTGACTGGGGCGCTACGGTGCCCGGAATCTTGGCGGTGACGGTACCGTCTCCGGAGATGGTCACGCTGGTTGCCGTCACAGGAACCGTGATGCCGTTGGCTACAGCCAACCCGGTTGCGGTCACCAATTGCCCTTGCGAGTTCACCTGAAAAGAGCCATCACGCGAATAAGCCAAGGTGCCGTCAGGCATGGTCACCTGAAAAAAACCATTGCCATTGATGGCCACATCCAAGTTGTTGCCCGAGGCTTGCAAGCTGCCTTGTGCAAAAGACCTCGCGGTGGCGGCGGTTCGCACACCCAAACCAATTTGCATGCCGGTGGGCAACTGGGATTGTTCCGTGCTGTTGGCTCCCACTTGGCGCATGTTTTGGTACATGAGGTCCTCAAACACCGCATGGGCGCGCTTGAAACCGTTGGTGGAAGCGTTGGCCAGGTTGTTAGAAATCACGTCCAGCTGGGTTTGCTGGGCTTCCATGCCGGTTTTGGAGATCCAGAGGGAGTTGATCATGAAGTTTGTCCTTAAGTCTTTAAGTGGCGTGTGGAGCTTTAGCCTTGCATGCTCAGTAATTGGCCTGCGGAGCGGTCGTTGGATTCGGCGGTTTGCAACAGCCGCATTTGCATTTCAAATTGACGCGCGGTTTGAATCATCCCCACCATGGATTCAATCGCGTTCACGTTCGAGCCTTCCAAAGACCCTGGGGTGAGGCGGGCAATGGCGCTGTTGGGTAGCGGGTCACCACTTGCGGTTCTGAACAAGCCATCAACACCACGCTTGAGAGGTTCGTCTGCGTTGGGAGTGATGAGTTTGAGGCGGCCAATGGTGGCGGCAGGTTGGTTATTGGCTTTGGAGGTGATGGTGCCGTCAAAACCAATGCTCAAGCTGGCGCCCTGCGGAACGGCAATGGGCGCGCCGCCATCGGACAACACGGTTTGCCCAGTGCTGGTTTGCAAGTTGCCATCAGGCCCCACCTGGAATGAACCGTTGCGTGTGTAGGCCTCCGTGCCGTCTAACCCTTGCACCGCAAACCAAGCGTTACCGTTGGCCATGACATCCAAATCGCGACCTGTGCGAATGGAGGGGCCCGGGGTGTTGAGGTGGCCATTGGTGGTTTCCACATTGAACACGCGAGTGGTGGCGCCATCGCCTTTGATAGGCACTGCGCGGTAAGCGGACATCTCGGCGCGAAACCCGTTGGTGGACACATTGGCCAAGTTGTTGGCCAAAACCGCCTGCCGGCTGGCTGCTGAGCTGGCGCCCGACATGGCGGTGTAGATGATGCGGTCCATGGGTGGCTCCTGATGGGCGGGTTAAGTCATCAACGCAGGTTGATCAATGACTGCATCACTTGATCCTGCGTTTTGATGGTTTGGGCGTTGGCTTGATAGGCCCTCTGCGTGGTCATCATGCTCACCAGCTCTGCGGTCAAGTCCACATTGGAGTCTTCCAAAGCGCCTGCTCGGGTCGAGCCAAATTGGCCAGAACCGGGCTGCCCCGTGGTGGGCTCACCTGAAGCAAATGTCTGTGCCCAGTTGTTACCGCCCAAGGGTTGCAGGCCCTGGGGATTTCTGAACGTGGCCAAGCTGATCATGCCGTTGTATTGGGTTTGGCCGTTCGAATAACTCGCTTTGATCAAGCCTTGTTCGTTGATGGTGATGCCGGTCAGCGACCCTGAGGTGTAACCATCTTGGGTCAAGCTGGAAACTGCAAACGAGGTTGCGTATTGCGTTGCACCCGTCAAATCCAAGCTGAAGCTTAGAGTGGGGTTGGTGATGGATGATGCATTGCTGATGGTGACGGTCGGTGAGGCGTTAGGTGCATACAAAGCGCCATTGGCCCTGAACTGCAACTGAAGGTTTTGAGTGGCTCCGTTGTCGTCGGTATAAGTCAACACGTTGCCGGTAGAGGCGTCCCGAACATCCCAGTTGTCTAGAGCGGGTGTGACGGGTGTCGTGGTGTTGTCAGCTGCTGTAGAGGCCGCTCTTGTGAAGGCCAAATTAAACGCCACTGCATTGCCTTGAGAGTCGTACACATTCAATGAGGTGCCGTACCTGTTCAGGGGCGTGGCGGAGTTGCTGGCGCTGTAAACCGTGGTGTCAGCAGAATTCAAATTGAATGCCGCAGTGACGGCGGAGGTGGCGCTGGCGGCAATGGGCGCGCTTGTGGGCATTTGCAAGGCGGCGGGTGTGGAGCTGGTTTTAACACCTTCGACATCAGTGGTGAAACCCATGACCTTGGAGCCTGCATTACTCACCATATAACCTTCTTTGTCCAGTTTGAATTGGCCGTCCCGTGAATACGCCGTGGTGCCGTCGTCCAGTTGCATCTGAAAAAAACCACCGCCATTGATGGCAATGTCCAGGTTATTGCCGGTGATGCTGATGTTGCCTTGGCTGAATTGCTGCGTCACAGCTGACACTTCAACGCCGAGTCCAGCGGCCTTTTCACTGGTGCCTGCTGAGACCAAGGCACCAAACTCTGCGCGTGCCAACTTGTTGCCAGTGGTGTTGGCGTTGGAAATATTGTTGCCAATCACGTCCAAACTTTTACTGGCTGAATTCAAACCGGAGAGTGCTTGCTGGAATGCCATGGGTTTGTCTCTGTATAGGGTTTACAAAATCGCTTGAACGTCGCTGTAGCTGAGCTGTTTGCCGTTTTGCAATTGCAAACTCAAAGCGCCTTTGGTGTCCGAGCCGACCGATTTCACAGTGCCCGCCACATAGCCTGTCGCGTCCATAGGTTTGCCGCCTGCGGTGGCCACCACCTTCATGTACACATTGTCTGACCCGTTATAGGAGCTGGCATTCCAGCTGAAATTGGTCCGGCCGGCAGACTTTGCACCCAAGGCTACCGTGTCTAACACGGTACCCGCACTGTTGGTGATTTGAATCTTCAAATCTTCAACCGCGGCGGCCAAGTCCACTGCGCCCTTGGCCACGCCGTTTTGCACATTCAGCTGGTTGCCGGCGTACATCACATCCCGCCCAATCAAGCTGGAACCTTGCAACATTTGCATCGCTCCAAATTGGCTGGAGATGTTGTTCAATGCTTGGTTGAGTTCTTGAATACCACTGACCGTATTGATTTGCGCCATTTGTGAGGTCAGTTGGGCATTGTCCATGGGGCTCATGGGATCTTGGTTGTTCATTTGAGCCACCAACAGTTTCAAAAACCGATCCTGCATCGCCGCTGGGTCGTTCGATTGTGTTTTATTGCCCATCAAGGCGCTGCTCAAAGTCGATGATGGCGCGGTCAATGGACTGGAGCTGATGTTGGAGAGTGCAGTGGTCATGTTGGTCCTTAAAAGGAGGGTCAGCTGCCCATTTGCAGGGTTTTGAGGAGCAGCGATTTGGCGGTGTTCATCACCTCCACGTTGTTTTGGTACGAGCGGGAAGCGGAAATCATGTTGACCATTTCTTCTACAGCGTTCACATTGCTGTAGTTGATGTACCCCTCAGGGTCGGCTGCGGGGTGGTCTGGGTTGAACACCTTGCGGCCCGGTGCGTCGCTCTCTTTCACGTTGCTCACTTTGACGCCGGCAGAAGATTGGCTGTCCATGAGCGCGGTCTCAAACACCACTTGGCGGCTTTTGTAGACCTTGCCGTCGGGCCCTGCGGTGGCATCGGCATTGGCCAAATTGCTGGCCACCACGTTGAGACGCTGCGACTGCGCGCTGATGGCGCTGCCGGAGACGTTGAATATTGAAAACATGGACATGGTGATTACTGACCTGTTATGGCGCTTAAGAGCGTTTTGGAATTGCCGTTAATGAATCTGAGGGTGGCTTCGTAACGAACCGAGTTGTCCACAAAGCTGGCGCGCTCACGGTCCAAGTCCACCGTGTTGCTGTCCAAGCTGGCCTGGGCGTTGGCGGCATAGATCAGCTTGGTGCCTGCACCCAGCTCGGCGTCTTGTGACAACATGGGCTGAAGCGGCATGTGTTTGGAATGGGTGGACAGGCTGGCGCTGCTTGGAGCCACAGACTTCATGGGCATTTGGGCTCGGCCTGAGCCCGTGAGCTCGGACAATGTCTCTTTAAAGTTGAGCTCGCGTGCCGAGTAGCCGGGGGTGTCGGCGTTGGCAATGTTGCTGGCAATCACGCGCTGGCGCTCCGCCCGAACGACCAATGCCTTCGAGTGAAAGTCCAATGAGTCTGTCAATTGAGCCAACATAGCCACCTCCTGGGCACACTTGCATGCGGCAATTGTGGAGAGAACTTGAATTTCAGAGGCTTTGAAATGCGCCCGCTTATAGGGTTATTTCAGAGGATTGCGCCCAACGCTTCTCCCTAAAGTTCAGCCCATGAATATTTACAGCTGGTTCTTCAGCGTGACTTGCGCTGGACTGATGGGCGGGATGCTGCATGCGCAAACTGTGACGTCTGTGTCTTATCAGGCGCCGCTGGTGGCCGCGCCCTCTGAACCAGAGTGGTTAGGCAATACCCAGCGTTGGCTCCATAAAACAGTGACGACCGTGCAAGCTCAGATGAACGCGGACTCGCCCCACCCTTTGCGCATGGAGGTGACCATTGGGCAACTGGACAGCCGCTTGAAGCTGGCACCCTGTGCCACCGTGGAGCCCTATATGCCGCCAGGGTCGCGCTTGTGGGGCTCGACCCGTGTGGCCTTGCGTTGTACGGACGGACCGGTGCGTTGGAACGTGTTTTTGCCTGTCAAGGTCAAGGCTTGGGGCAAAGCTTGGGTCATGCGGCGCGATGTGATGTCGGGTACAGCAATTGCAGCCTCAGACATGATGGAAGTCCAAGAGGTGGACTGGGCTGAAGAACAAAGTCCCGTGGTTTTGGATGCCAACCAGTGGTTGGGTCAGATTGCCACCCGTAACTTGTCTACAGGCCAAACCCTCAGGCAAAACATGGTTCGGCCTGCCCAGGTGTTTCAGGCGGGAACGCAAGTGAGGGTGGTGGCCACGGGTCCCGGGTTTCAGATTGCTTCTGATGCACAGGCGCTGAGCGCGGGTGTGGTGGGGCAACCTGCACGCGTGCGCATGGAGGGGGGGCGCATCATGAGCGGCCTGGTACTGGATGCGCGCACAGTGCGCTTGGACCTTTAATTGGCGAATGAATTCACTAAAGGCCTAAAAAAGATGCAAAACTGCCTCAAGTCTGGTTCAAGACTGCCGAAAATCAATATGTTGGCCAAATGGTTTGGCCTTTGTGGAGTTCACTATGAAAATTGGTCAAAATTCAGAATTGCCCGTGGCGTCTACTCCGGCTGCTCAGTCTTTGACCGAGGTCGCCTCCAAAGCCAAACAACCCAGCACGCTGACTCAAGCCGCTCAGGCGAACAAGTCCGAATCGAAATCGGAGTCCAAGACCTCGGGCGTCCAGGTATCCATTTCCAAACAGGCACAAGCTTTGGATCGTGCGCAAGAGGCCGCCGATTCGGACATCGATATGGCCAAAGTCGAGGCCGTGCGGTCCCAAATTCAGCAGGGCACCTACCAAGTGAATCCCGAAGCCATTGCCGACAAGCTCTTGGCCAACGCTCAAGAAATGCTGCAGCGCACCAAAAACTAAGCCGCTCTGTATCCAGCCGTTTAGATTCGACCCTGGGAGGCTCACATGCCTCCTAATCAGTCTTCCCTGAAGTTACCCGAATTGTTGGCAGGCCTGAATGCGCAGGCTGCAGCTTTGGGCTCATCTTTGGCTTTGGGGGATGAACAAGCGCTTGAAGTGATGGCTCAAGCCAGTCAAACCCTGCGTCAATCCGCCATGGAGTTGATGCAGCTCACGCAGCGCCAAAAGCTCAGCCCCAAAGACCGCGCCGAATTGCAAAGCCATCTCTTAAACCTGAGCACCTTGCTGGCCACCCAGCGCACTGCTTTGATGCGACGCATGGCGTTTGTAGAGCGTGCGGTACAGACGCTTATGCCCCATCAGGCTCGTGGCACCACTTACCAGCCTGGGGCCAGCGCAGCCTATTCAGGGCGCGCCCAAAGTGGTCGCCTGGGCGATTCAAACGCTTAAATTTTTTTAGTAATCCAATAAGCCAGTCTTCAAACGGCTTACGTTAAGGCTGGTCAATGCGTGCGCATTTTGGCCCGTAAGCGGGCAATGGATTGGCTGTGCAACTGGCACAC
>DDPM01000193.1:0-149 GCA_002342165.1 Hylemonella sp. UBA2468 | reverse complement strand
GGGTCGGAGTTGTTGTCGACCATATGCCGGTCCAGAAAATTCTCATCACCATCGTCCCCGCCCATATCCTCCAGGTACACAAGTTGAGCACCTTGAACCTTGCCTAACAGGGTTTGATATTCCTGCAGCGTCAAATCGAGCTCGTTGGC
>DDPM01000159.1:571-6644 GCA_002342165.1 Hylemonella sp. UBA2468 | reverse complement strand
ATCATCCAACAAGCCTCCGATGTTGAAGCCTTGGCCGACAGCGTGCCCGACACCCAAGGCGTGACTTTGGTGCCCGCGTTTGTGGGCTTGGGCGCGCCCTACTGGGACAGCCATGCCCGTGCGGCTTTGTGGGGCATGAGCCGCAGCACCCAGCGCGCCCACATTGCCCGTGCCGCCTTAGAAGCCATAGCCCTGCAAACGGCCGATGTGTTTGATGCCATGGCGCAAGACTCCGGCCTGCACTTAAGCGAGTTGCGCGTGGACGGCGGCGCCTGCCGCAACGACTTGCTGATGCAAATGCAAGCCGACGTGCTGGGCGTGGATGTGGTGCGCCCCAGCGTCACCGAAACCACTGCGCTGGGTGTAGCCTATTTGGCTGGCTTGGCCTGTGGCCTGTGGGCCAATGCTGACGAGCTGACCGCGCTATGGAAGGCCCAGCGCATCTTTAAACCCAGCTGGAGCCCCAAGCAGCGCTCTGACGCCAAGGCGCGCTGGCACGAAGCGGTGCAACGCACCAGAAGCCCAGCCTAGGGTTTGCCAGCGGGCTTGATTTGGGCTTTAGCGCCCGCCTGACACATCAATCAGCGCGCCATGCACATAGCTGGACTTGGGGCCCAGCAGGTAGGCCACCAGGTCGGCCACTTCTTCTGGGCCACCCACGCGCCCGAGAGGCACAGCAGGGCCTATGCGGTCCAGCAGTTCTTGCCCGCCATGGATTTCATGAATCTCGGTTTGGATAAGCCCCGGTCGTACCGCGTTGACGCGGATGCCGTGTGGCGCCAGCTCTTTGGCCATGGCCAAAGTGAGGCTGTCTACCGCACCTTTGGATGCAGCGTAATGTGCCTCGTTGACCATACCGCCGTGGCGCGCCGCAATGGACGACATGTTCACAATGGTGCCGCCCTTCCCGCCTTGTTGGGTTGACATCAGGCGCGCGGCCTCGCCCGCCACAAAAAAACACCCCAACACATTGGTTTGAAACACCTGCGCCAAGTGGTCTTGCGACGCATCCATGAGAGAACGCGGCTCGCCCACAATGCCCGCGTTGTTGACCACGGCATCCAATCGGCCCCAAGCCGCCTTTAGGGTTTGAAACATGGCCTTGACTTGGCTTTGGCTGGCCACATCGGCCTTGATGGCCATGGCCCGGCGGCCGGTTTTTTGAATTTGCAAGGCCGACTCTTGCGCGGCTTTTTCGTTGCTGACGAAGCTGAAGCACACATCAAACCCCTGACGGGCCATGGCCAAGCCAATGGCACGCCCAATGCCGCGGCTGCCGCCGGTAATTAAGGCAACGGGGTTGGAGGCCGAGCTGCTGCTGGGTCGCTCACTCATGTGGCCGCCTTGATATGGGTTTGGTCTGCCCCTTTGAGTTGCAAAATCTCTCGCGCCTCATCGGGCGTAGCGATTTCCAGACCCAGCCCTTCAATGATTTGGCGCACCTGTTTCACTTGGTGGGCATTGCTTTGGGCCAGCTTGCCTTTGCCCAGCCACAAGCTGTCTTCCAAGCCAACGCGCACATGGCCTCCCATGCCCGCCGATAAAGCGGCAATGCGCATTTGGTGGCGCCCTGCGCCCAACACAGACCACTGGTAGTCGCGGCCAAACAAACGGTCCGCGGTGCGGCGCATGTGCACCACGTCTTCGGCGTGCACGCCTATGCCACCCAAAATGCCAAACACCGACTGCACAAAAAACGGGGGCTTGACCAAGCCACGCTCTGCAAAATGAGCCAGGTTGTAAAGATGCCCAATGTCGTAACACTCAAACTCAAAACGCGTGCGGTGGCTTTGCAGTTGTTGCAGCTCGTACTCAATGTCTTGAAACGTGTTTCTGAATATCAGGTCTTTGCTTTTTTCGAGGTAGGGGCGCTCCCAATCGTGGTTGAAGTTGCTAAACCGCTCCAGCATGGGGTAGAGCCCAAAGTTCATGGAGCCCATGTTCATGGACGCCACCTCCGGCGAAAAATGCATGGCAGGCGCAATGCGCTCGTCAATGCTCATAAAAGGCGAACCGCCGGTGGTCAGGTTGATGACCACGTTAGTGCGGGCCTTAATTTGCGGCAAAAACTTGTTAAAGGCTTCGGGCGTTTGGTCGGGCTTGCCGGTGACGGGGTCTCGGGCGTGCAAATGCACAATGGCCGCCCCGGCTTCAGCCGCACCGACGGCGGCGTCCACAATTTCTTGCGGTGTCACCGGTAAATACGGCGACATGGAGGGGGTGTGAATGGCGCCGGTTACAGCGCAGGTGATGATGACTTTGCTCATGCGCCAATGCTACGAAAGGCACAAGGTGATGAGCACTAGAACAAACCCTTGCGGGTGTTTGAGGCAAGGTCAACTGTGGGGCCAATACTTGCGTGCCACCATGCATGCAGTGAAAAAGCCCAATTGAGGTTGATGTTGGGATTTCGTTTTTGGCTTGATGCGGCTCAACACATTTGCCTCCAGCCAAACCCAGACCTCTCGATAAGTTTTCATGCCCTTGACACTTTCTGTTTTAAGAAACTGTTTAAACCCTACCTTTTATCGGGTGGCCCTGCAACGGGGAATTGGCCCAAGAGGTTTTGTAACAGGACTGACTTTTAAAGGGGTTGGCGCGAAGCGCATCCACTTATTTCTGTACGGGTCATCAAAAAAGCCGCATCAAGAGCGGCTTTTTGCTTTGGCAATAAAAATTTACTTGCAGGTCGCAGGCAAATACTTAGCAGGTACGGTGTTGTTCAGTTTGCAGGAGTACACAAAGCTTTGACCCGCAGATGCAGCAGCGCTCAGGTCAAGTGCCGTGGGTGTTGCGTTGGTGGCCGTTGCAGCGGTGACTGGAGTGTAGACCACCCGATTGGTCGCAGCGGGTAGTACTGACGCTGTAAAAGTGACGGTCACGATGCCCGAGGCGACCGATTGAATGGACGTCACGTTGGCCGTGGCAACTTGGGGCGTCGCGTTGATAGAGTTGCAGTCAGTGTTCGTCGTGGTACCGCAAATCATGGAGCGGGGGCCTTGGGTCTGAAACGCTTCCGTGATGCTCTTCATGATCGGCTGTGAAAGGGTGATGCCCTCAGTGATTTTGGCGCGAATGGTGTAGTCCTGATACTGGGGAATGGCCACGGCGGCCAAGATGCCGATGATGGCAACCACGATCATCAGTTCTATCAAAGTAAAGCCTTGTTGCAGCTTACGGTTCATAACAACTCCTAAGGGGTTAAAAAAATAAGAGACACCTTAAAAGTCTGACCTGAAAGGGTTGCACTTTGATGAACAAAGCGGCCCGACTTTCGAGGGGCCGCTTGAAATGCAAAGTTTAAAAGGCTTGAACTATGTTGCGGAGGGTTGGCTATGCCGTTTTTGTAAAAATTTACCGGCAAGTACTACCAGTGCGGCGCCCACAGCCGCTGCGGCGTAATGCAACCAATGGTTGTCTTGGGCAAACTCTTTAAATGCCACGTCGCTGGCAATGGTTTCGCCGCCCACCCATCCAATAAGGGCAGCACCCAGGACCACGATGATGGGGAAACGCTCCATGAGCTTGATCATCAAGGTGCTGCCAAAAATGACCAACGGAATGCTGATGGCCAAGCCCAACAGCAAGAGCACTTCATTGCCTTTGGCGGCGGCAGCCACGGCAATCACGTTGTCTAGGCTCATGACCAAATCCGCAATCAAGATCGTGCGGATGGCCGCCATCAACCCGCCAGCCTCCTTGGACTCTCCCTCGCCATCGTCCTCTTCGCTGAGCAACTGCACACCGATGTAGAGCAGCAGCAGACCACCCACCACTTGGAGGTAAGGCAGTTGGAGCAACATGGCCGCCACCAGTGTGAGCACAATACGCAACACCACAGCAGCACCTGAACCAAACAATATGGCTTTCTTTTGCTGGTGCTCGGGCAAAGAGCGGGCGGCCAGAGCAATCACCACCGCGTTGTCGCCAGAGAGGATGATGTTGATCCAAATGATCTTCATCAAACCAATCCAAAAGGCGTGGTCCATCAACATGTCCATTGAGATCTCCTGTTGTATTTAAAAATATGGAAGCGCCCTCAGCGGACAGGCTCAGGGCGCAGTGCGGACTGAGTTTACCGTCTCTCGCGTCAGATCAGGGACTTCAGCACGCGGCCCATTTCGGAGGGGTTGCGTGTGATTTTGAAGCCGCACTCTTCCATGATGGAGAGCTTGGCGTCTGCGGTGTCGGCACCGCCAGAAATCAGGGCCCCCGCGTGGCCCATGCGTTTGCCGGGCGGCGCCGTAACGCCGGCGATAAAGCCAACCAAGGGCTTTTTCATGTGGTCTTTGCACCAGCGGGCGGCTTCGGCTTCGTCAGGGCCGCCGATTTCACCAATCATGATGACGGCATCGGTTTCGGGGTCGTCGTTGAAGGCGCGCATCACGTCAATGTGCTTCAAACCATTAATGGGGTCGCCACCAATGCCTACAGCAGAAGACTGGCCCAAGCCCAACTCGGTGAGCTGTGCCACAGCTTCGTAGGTGAGCGTGCCGGAGCGCGACACCACCCCTATACGGCCTTTGCGGTGGATGTGACCAGGCATGATGCCGATTTTGATTTCGTCAGGGGTGATCAGACCCGGGCAGTTGGGGCCCAGTAGAAGGGTTTTTTTGCCCCCAGCAGCTTCTTTGGCCTTCATTTTGTTGCGCACCATGAGCATGTCGCGCACAGGAATGCCTTCGGTGATGCAAATGGCCATATCCAGGTCGGCCTCTACGGCTTCCCAAATGGCGTCCGCAGCGCCTGCGGGCGGCACGTAAATGACCGAAACCGTGGCGCCGGTTTGAGCGGCGGCCTCTTTGACGGTGGCAAAAATGGGGATGCTGAAAATCGACTCACCGGCTTTTTTGGGGTTCACACCGGCGGCAAAGCAGTACCTGCCATTGGCATATTCCTGGCATTTTTCGGTATGAAACTGACCGGTTTTGCCTGTGATACCTTGGGTGATGACTTTGGTGTCTTTATGGATGTAGATGGACATGGCGTTTCCTTGTTCCTGGCGAGCCGGTTAAGCGGTTTGGAGAGCAGCCACCACTTTTTGAGCGGCTTCGGCCATGGTGTCAGCACTGATGATGGGCAGGCCAGACTCGGCCAGCATTTTCTTGCCCAAATCTTCGTTCGTGCCCTTCATGCGCACCACCAGAGGGACGTTGAGGTTCACGGCCTTGCAGGCAGTGATCACACCGGTGGCAATGGTGTCGCAGCGCATGATGCCGCCAAAGATGTTGACCATGATGGCCTTGACCTTGGGGTTTTTGAGCATGATTTTGAAGGCTTCGGTCACCTTCTCGGGGGTAGCACCGCCGCCCACGTCCAAGAAGTTGGCGGGCTCTGCGCCAAACAGTTTGATGGTGTCCATGGTGGCCATGGCCAAGCCTGCGCCGTTGACCAAGCAACCGATGTTGCCGTCCAGGCTGATGTAGGCCAGGTCAAACTTGGAAGCTTCAATTTCAGAGGCGTCTTCTTCGTCCAAGTCCCGCAGGGCCACGATATCGGGGTGACGGAACAAAGCGTTGGAATCAAAGTTGAACTTGGCGTCCAAGGCGGTTACGTTGCCTTTGATGTCGCGGTTCAGGGGGTTGATCTCCACCAATGACGCATCGGTCTCCATGTAGCACGTGTAGAGCTTTTGGAAAATGTCGATCGTTTGCGCGGTGGAGTCTGCCGGCATGCCGATGCCATCGGCAATTTTTTTGGCTTGTTCGGTACTCAAACCGGTCAGCGGGTCGATGAACTCGGTGATGATTTTTTCCGGGGTGGAATGGGCGACCTCTTCAATGTCCATGCCGCCTTCGCTGGAGGCAATAAAAGCCAGCTTTTGGGTGGCGCGGTCGGTGACCAACGACACGTAATATTCTTTTTGAATGTCTGCACCGTCTTCAATGTAGAGACGACGAACTTTTTGCCCCTCAGGGCCGGTTTGGTGGGTTTTGAGCTGCATGCCCAAGATCTCAGTGGCCAGACGTTGCACGTCTTCAATGGACTTGGCCACCTTGACGCCGCCGCCTTTACCGCGGCCGCCCGCATGAATTTGCGCTTTGACTACCCAAACTGGGCCGCCCAATTTTTG
>DDPM01000159.1:0-563 GCA_002342165.1 Hylemonella sp. UBA2468 | reverse complement strand
ATTTCCTTGCCTTGGTACTCGTGGATTTTCATGAGCTCTCTCTCAGAAATGGGTGTGGGCCCAAACACAGACCATTTGCAGCCTGCGACGAACCTGCTGGATTCAGCAGGCGGAATGTATCATGTTGCCGTGCACCATTTTTTGCTTTATGCCCACATTCCAAGTTTTCATTGACGGTGAAGCCGGTACCACCGGGCTGCAAATTCGCGAGCGTTTGGCTTCGCTGGCTGAGGTGGTTTTGCTAAGCATCGCCCCAGAGCGGCGCAAAGATCCACAGGCCAAGCGCGAGCTTTTAGAACAAGCCGACTTGGCTATTTTGTGTCTGCACGATGATGCCGCCCTGGAAACCGTGGCGCTCGTAGACGCCATTGAGCGCGAGCGTGGCACCGCAGGCCCCAAATTGATTGACGCCTCCACCGCCCACCGCACGGCCAAGGGCTGGGTGTACGGTTTTCCTGAGTTGGTGGCCAGTCAGCGCGACGCAGTGGCCCAGGCACGCCGTGTGGCCAACCCCGGCTGCTACCCTACTGGGGGGATTGCCTTGTTGCGTCCGCTTGTCGATG
>DDPM01000105.1:782-5709 GCA_002342165.1 Hylemonella sp. UBA2468 | reverse complement strand
TGGGAGGGCCGGGCATGCGTATTGGCATGGGGGGCGGCGCGGCCAGCTCAATGGCCACAGGCACCAACGCGGCTGCTTTGGACTTTGATTCCGTTCAGCGTGGCAACCCCGAAATTGAACGCCGTGCGCAAGAGGTCATCAACCACTGCTGGGCATTGGCCGAGCTCAACCCCATTTTGGCCATTCATGATGTGGGGGCAGGGGGCTTGTCCAACGCATTTCCAGAGTTAACCAACGACGCAGGCCGTGGCGCACGCTTTGACTTGCGGGCCGTGCCACTGGAAGAGTCTGGTCTTGCCCCTAAGGAAATTTGGTGCAACGAAAGCCAAGAGCGTTATGTGATGGCGCTTAACAACGTGGCAGACCCAGCCTCGTTTGAGTTGTTCAAAAGCTTTTGCGAGCGCGAGCGCTGCCCTTTTGCGGTGGTGGGCGTGGCCACGGAAGAGCCTCAGTTGGTCTTGGCAGACGCCCAGTCTGCTGATGCCCCGCCTGTGGACATGCCTATGGACGTGTTGCTGGGCAAGCCCCCCAAAATGCACCGCGATGTGCAGCGTGTGGTGCGCAGATTCAAGCCCTTGGACCTGAGTGGCGTGACCCTGCAACAGGCCGTGTTGAACGTGCTGAGCCACCCCACAGTCGCGTCCAAACGTTTTTTGATCACCATTGGCGACCGCACCGTGGGCGGCTTGACCCACCGCGACCAAATGGTCGGCCCTTGGCAAGTGCCAGTGGCCGACTGTGCTGTGACCTTGGCCGATTACGCTGGCTTTGCCGGAGAGGCCATGAGCATGGGCGAACGCACTCCCTTGGCTGCCCTAGATGCACCGGCCTCAGGCCGTATGGCTGTGGCAGAGGCCATCACCAACTTGTTGGCGGCCCCCATTGAGTTGCCGCGCGTGAAGCTCTCAGCCAACTGGATGGCTGCTTGCGGTGAACCCGGTGAAGACGCCGATTTGTACGCCACCGTGGCCGCCGTTGGTATGGAGCTGTGCCCCGCCTTGGGCATTTCGATTCCGGTGGGTAAAGACAGCTTGTCCATGCGCACGCAATGGAAAGCTGATGGAAAAAACCAAAAAGTCACGTCCCCTGTGTCTTTAATTGTGAGCGCCTTTGCCACCTTGGGAGATGTGCGCGGCACCTTAACGCCCCAACTCTTGGCTACCGAAGACACCACCTTGGTGCTAGTGGATTTAGGTCGCGGCAAACGCCGAATGGGCGGCAGCATCTTGGCGCAAACCTTGAACCAAAGCGGTCACGAGGTGCCCGATTTGGACCAAGCCCAAGACCTGGTTCAGTTGGTCCATGCGGTCAATGCGCTGCGTTCAGCGGGACACCTCTTGGCTTACCACGACCGTAGTGACGGCGGCTTGCTGGCCACAGTGGCAGAAATGGCGTTAGCAGGGCATGTGGGTGTGGCGCTCAACGTGGACATGTTGGTGGCAGAGGGCGACGGCATATCCGATAGCCGTATGGACACGGGAGACGCCAAAAACTGGGCTACCCAAATCAGCGCGCGTCGTGAAGAACTCACCCTGCAAGCTTTGTTTAATGAAGAGCTCGGTGTGGTGCTTCAAGTGCGCACCGTAAACCGAGATGCCGTGCTTAAGGTGCTGCGTGAACATGGCCTGTCCACCCACAGCCATGTGGTGGGCACCACCCGCAGCACTCAAGCGCAAGCTACAAACGCCGGAAAAATCAACACCGGCGTGGGCGAACTGCAGGTTTGGCGCGATGCCAAATGCATTTTCAGCGCCCCCTTATTTGACCTACATCAGGTGTGGGACAGCGTGAGCTGGAAGATTTGCCAAGAGCGCGACAACACCCTGTGTGCCGATGCCGAACACGCCAGCACCGGTGTGTTGTCCGACCCAGGTTTGCATGTGCACCTGAGTTTTGAGCCGCAAACCACGACCGCGCCCGCCTTACTACTCAGCCGCCCCAAAGTGGCCGTGCTGCGAGAGCAAGGCGTGAACTCGCATACAGAAATGGCTTACGCCTTTACTGAGGCAGGTTTTGAAGCCTTTGATGTGCACATGACCGACCTGCAGTCGGGCCGCGCGCGCTTGCAAGACTTTGTGGGCGTGGTCGCCTGTGGTGGCTTTAGTTATGGCGACACATTGGGTGCAGGGGTAGGGTGGGCACGCTCCATCACCTTCAACCCTGTATTGGCCGAGCAGTTTCAAATCTTTTTTAACCGAGCCGACACCTTTGGCCTTGGGGTGTGCAACGGCTGCCAAATGTTGGCCGAGTTGGCAGACCTCATACCCGGCGCTCAAGCTTGGCCTAGGTTTACCACCAACCGCAGCGAACGCTTTGAAGCCCGCTTGAGCTTAGTAGAAGTGCTGGATTCACCCAGTTTGTTTTTTCAAGGCATGGCTGGCAGCCGCATGCCTATTGCGGTGTCGCACGGTGAAGGTTTTGCCAACTTTGCGGCACGGGGTCAAGCGCAAGAGGCGCTGGCAGCCATGCGGTTTGTCAACCACCAAGGCCAAGCCACCGAGGCCTATCCGTTCAACCCTAACGGTAGCCCCGATGGGCTTACCGCAGTGACCACACCCGACGGCCGCTTCACTGCCATGATGCCCCACCCAGAACGCGTGTTCCGCAACATCCAAATGAGCTGGACCTCAGGCAACATCCAAGAGCACAGCCCTTGGATGCAGTTGTGGCACAACGCCAGACGTTGGGTCGGTTGAGTTTCTGATTAGGAACTTGCTAGGCACTTGCGTCAAAACCAAAATGTATCTACAGTGTAGACACATTTAAGAGGTCACACTATGGAATCCGTTATCCGCAAATGGGGCAACAGTCCAGCTCTGCGTTTGCCAACTGCTGTGTTGAAAGAAGCCGGTTATCAACTTGAGCAAAAAGTTGATTTGGTGGTCACGCGTGGTCGCATCATCATTCAACCGTCTGACAAAGTCGAATACGACCTCGATGCGCTGGTTAGCGACATGCAATCAGACAATGCTCACGAAGAAATCAATTTCGGACCAGCGGTAGGTCGCGAGGCGTTTTAATGCCAAGCCCTTATGTGCCTGATGCAGGGCATGTGGTTTGGCTAGAGTTTGACCCTCAAGCGGGCCACGAGCAAGCGGGGCATAGGCCCGCACTGGTCATCAGCCCAGCCAGCTACAACCGAAAATCTGGTCTTATGGTTTGCTGCCCCTTAACCACGCAGATCAAGGGCTACCCATTTGAGGTGGTCACTCAAGTTGACGGCGTAGATTGCGCGGTACTTTCTGACCAAGTCAAATCACTGGATTGGAAAATCAGGCGCGCCAAAAAGAAAGCCGTGGTGTCCGCTAGAGTCATGTTGCATGTCAAAGCCAAAATGAAGGCCTTGATGCAAATCACTTAGCGGACTTGCTTACCTAGAATTACTCAATCTTGGCTTTAGCTCTCAGGTCTTCCTGAAACTTCATGAGCTTTTGCTGACCCAATTGCTGCGCAATTTGAGGTTTGACTTCTTCCATGCTAGGAAACTTCACCTCGCGCACATCATCTAAGCGCACCACATGGTAGCCAAATTGGCTTTTCACGGGGGTATCCAGCAACTTGCCTTTGGTCAACTTGACCATGGCATCGGAAAACTCTTTCACATAGTTGCCAGGAGTCGCCCAATCCAAGTCGCCGCCATTGGCTCCAGAGCCTGGGTCTTTGGATTGCTTTTTAGCGATGTCTTCAAACTTGGCACCTTTTTTAATGCTGGCAATAATGGCTTTGGCTTGCTCTTCTTTTTCCACCAAGATGTGGCGGGCACGATACTCTTTGCCGCTGTTGGCCGCTACAAACTTGTCGTACTCGGCCTTGATCTCGTCATCGGTCACGGGGTTGTTCTTTTGGAAGGTGCCAAACAACTCGCGAATCAAGATGGCTTGGCGGCTCAGTTCCATCTGGGCCTTGAAGTCATCGTTGGCGTCTAGGCCTTGGCGCTGCGCCTCTTGCATAAAGAGTTCACGGGCAATCACCTCTTCTTTGAGCTGGCCCATCATTTCTGGCGACACAGGCCGTCCTGCTTTAGCCAACTGCTGCGCCAAAGCTTCCACACGTGCGGTAGGTACGGGCTTGCCATTGACGATGGCCACGTTTTGCGCAAAAGCAGGGGCTGCCACGGTGCTCAGAAGGGCAGCGCTGATCAATGCGGACAGGAGTGTCTTTTTCATCATGAATCCTTAAAGGGGAATGGAGTGTTGGGGTGGTGGTTCAAGTGCCCACAACTTCAATTGCCAGGGCGTGAACGCCTTGGTCAATGAAATCTTGCAGCGCATCATACACAAGCCTATGCCGTGCCACACGGCTCAAACCTACAAACTGCCCACAGGCAATGCGCACCCTAAAGTGGCTGCCATAGCCCTCTGCGTTGGCACCCGAATGGCTCGCATGCGATGCGCTTTCGTCCAGCACTTCTAGGCTGGTGGGACTTAACCGTTCTTGCAAGCGCTGCGCCATCAAGGCGGCACGTTGCGACAAATCATAGGGGGCTGTATTAGCGGTCATGGTGTGGCGGTCATGGTGAGGGGGTTTTGTCTAATTCTTGCTTGTCTAGTTCTTGCTTTTCTGATGCCGCTTTTATGAAGGGCGCAATGTAAATACCCTGCGCCACAATAAAACTCAGTGGAAACACATAGCCCCAAAGCTTAAAGTTCATCCACGTGTCGGTAGAAAAATACAGGGCCACATAGGCGTTCAGACCTGCCATAAACAGGCAATAGGCAATCCATGCCACGTTCAGGCGCATCCACACCGAGTCGGGCAAGACCAGTTGGCTGCCCAATAACAGTTTTAAAAAGCTCTTTTTCATCACCCACAAGGCAAATGCCAGCGCCACGGCCAAGCCGGTGTAAAGCAAGGTGGGCTTCCACTTGATAAAAGTGTCGTCATGCAACAGCAAGGTGAGCGAGCCAAACACCAAAATCAGCGCCAA
>DDPM01000105.1:0-743 GCA_002342165.1 Hylemonella sp. UBA2468 | reverse complement strand
CCGTGGCTACAAAAATATCAAACAGCTTGTACGCCCCAAAAAACAGGGCAATCGGCAAAAAGTCCAGCAACAGCTTCATGCTTTGAACTCCAGCGACGCCGAGTTCATGCAGTAGCGCAAACCCGTGGGGGCAGGGCCATCGTCAAACACATGTCCCAAATGCGCGCCGCATTGGGCACATAAGGTTTCCACTCGAACCATGCCGTGAGTGGTGTCGCGGCGCTCCAAAATCGCCCCGGCAACAGCCTCTTTCCAAAAGCTGGGCCAGCCGCAACCCGCATCAAACTTGGTGGTGGACTCAAACAACTTGGCGTCGCAGCAAACACAATGGTAGTTCCCCGGCTGCCAATGGCCTTCGTACTTGCCGGTAAAGGGGCGCTCTGTGGCGGCTTTGCGGGTGACTTCAAAGGCTACGGGCTCAGCGTCTTTGTCGGCGAGCAGGGTGCGCCACTCGGCATCGGTTTTTTGGACAGGAAAGTTCATGAGGAGCAGCTTATTTCTATAGAAGATGCCCAGTCGGGCGGAAAGTCGGCATAGGCGTCCATACCGAGGTGTTCATCAAACGGATTGTCCAACAAGCTAAGCAATGTAGCCACACCGCTGAAGTCTTTGGTTTGAGCTTGGCGAATCGCCGTTTCCCCTAAATGGTTGCGCAATACAAACTTGGGGTTGGTGCGCAGCATTCTTTGGGCAGCGGCTTCGCGCTCCGTTGTGTTGCAGATCAAGACCTCACTGTATTGTTT
>DDPM01000037.1 GCA_002342165.1 Hylemonella sp. UBA2468 | reverse complement strand
GTGGACGCTGATGCCCTCTACAACTCTGCCACTGTTTCGCATGCCAGCCGTTGGCAATTGCCCTTACCCAAGTCAACACAACTGCTTAGGGATTTGGAGCACAGCCTTCAAGATGTGATGCTTGCTTTAAGTACCGCCCCCCAAACTGCAGAAGGTTTGTATTTTTTTAAATTGGCGCTGTTTCATGAAGACATGCACGCCGAAGCAGCCGTTTATATGTCCCAGTCTTTGGGTATTGACATCCTTTCATCCCAAGGTGCACAGACTTCAACTGCATTTAAAACCCAAGAGCTGGCTATTGCGCAGCAGCCTTGGACTTTGGGAATGAATGCCGCAGGCTTAGAGGATGCTGGTTTTGTGTTTGACAACGAGTTACAGGGCGATGAGGTCCAGGTTGATGCTTACGACATAGATTCAAAAGCAGTCTCTTGGGCTCGTTTTTTGCCGTGGGTAGAAGAGGTGGGGGGTGCGGTGCCCCCCTACCTGCAAAAAACAGCTCATGGCTGGGAAGTGAAGCGGGGCCCGGATTGGCACATTTTGAATCTTGAATTACCGGCTTGCCACATCAGTTATGAGCAGGCTTTGGGTTGGTGCGCATGGGCCGGCAGGCGTTTGCCCACCGAGGCTGAATGGGAATTGGCCGCTTGCACTCATGGCGATTTTTGTTGGGGAGAAGTTTGGGAATGGACCTCCAGCCCATTTCGGCCCTTTTCGGGGTTCAGGCCCCATCCTTATCAGGAATATTCATTACCTTGGTTTGATGGGCGCCCTGTTTTAAAGGGCGCGGGCCCCGCCACATCACTCCGTATGCGTCATCCCAAATACCGCAATTTTTTTGAAACCCACCGCAATGACATTCATTCAGGGTTCAGAAGTGTTCGACAGTAAAAAACGTACACCTTTAGCAAGGCGCCCAGTACACATTGAACCAGTCTTGCGGGTCCGTCCATCGTATGGGGGAAGAAAATCCTGCCGATTGAAGCAAGTCCACAAAGGCCTCGGGCGTCCATTTGTATGAGTTTTCAGTGTGAATGCGCTCATGCTTTAAAAAATGTCGAGAACCTCCTGCCCAGTGAACAGTTTGAGGCACCAAAGACTCCAAATGCATCTCAATTCGGGCGTGTGCCACATCAAACTTGGCAAAGTGTGCCCAGCCAGCCAGATCAAAGTCTGAACCTATCAAGCGATTGACGTGCAACAGCAAGTTCCGATTGAACGCGGCAGTGACACCCAAGGCGTCGTTGTATGCAGACTCCATCACAGCCACCGGTTTGACGTTGTCCACGCCAATCAACAATCCCCCACCCTTTTGATTTTGGGTTTGGCTTTGCTTGGAATGACCTTTACACAAATGCCGAATACGCTCAAGCAGGTTCAAGGCATCAGTTGGAGAAAAATTGCCGATGCTCGAGCCTGGGTAAAACACCACCCAAGGATGGCCTTCAAGTTGATGGCGGGTCACCCAATCTTGGATGCCCGCATCTAAATTGAATGGTTTTGAAAAATCCAAGCCCCAGCCCAGCTTGGGTAATTGAGGGTGTCGGCTGTGCAGAGCTGTTAAATGTGGCTTCAGGTGCCCCAAAGAAATATCCACTGCCACGTAGGCCGCAGGCTTGAGCCATTCAAAAAGTGCCTCCCCCTTAGCGCAGTTGCCCGCTCCCAAGTCCAACACGATTGGCTGACTTGGCAGCACTTGTGCCATTGAGGTCGCTTCTTGCCTGTAAATGGCTGCTTCTGTCCGTGTGGGGTAGTACTCGGGCAACTCCGTGATGGCGTCGAAAAGTCGAGATCCCAAATCATCATAAAAAAATTTGGGCGAGATTTGGGCGGCCGGTTTTAAAAGGCCCCCAATGAGTTCATCACGTGGATGGGCTTGCTTCGCGAGTCCGTCAATAAAGTGGAGCAATGTGGCCTCTAAAAAGTGGTGTGTAGATAAGGTTATAACTTGGCATCTACGAGCCAAATTTAAGTCAGGTTCTAATATTGTTTGTTATAGGTTTAACCCCACCCTTTGTTTCAACAGGAGCATGCACTTGACTTCCCTTTCTTTTATCCAAAACATCAGATATGGCGTCATGATGGTCTTCGCGTCATGGATGCTGGCTTTCGGCGCTTTTTCCACTGCTCAGGCACAGCAAGTATTTCGCGTGACCACCATTCCTGAAGAGGCCGCTACCGAGCAAATTAGAAAGTTCACCCCCTTGGCCGCTTACTTGGAAAAACAATTGGGCGTCAAGGTTGAATTCACGCCGGTGAGCGACTACCCTGCCGCTGTGGAGGCCATGGTCAATAAAAAAGTCGACCTGGTCTGGTTTGGCGGTTTCACCTTTGTGCAAGCCAGCCTGCGCTCTGGTGGCAAGGTGGTGCCCTTGGCGCAACGCGAAGAGGACACCAAGTTTCAGTCGGTGTTCATTGCCAAAACCGATTCAGGCATCAAAAGCTTGGCCGACATGAAAGGCAAGCAGGTGTCGTTTGGATCCCAAAGCAGCACGTCCGGCCACCTCATGCCGCGCAGCTTTTTGCTGCAAGCTAACATCAACCCTGAAACCGATTTCCGTCGCATTGCCTACAGCGGTGCGCACGATGCCACCATTGCCTCGGTGGTCAGCGGCAAAGTCGATGCTGCCGCGCTTGACATTACGGTTTGGAAAAAGTTTGTGAGCGAAAACAAAGTGGACACCAAAGCGGTCGATGTGTTTTTCACAACCCCGGGGTATTTCAATTACAACTGGTCCGTGCATGCCGACATGCCCGTGGCCATGCAGCAAAAAGTCAAGGCTGCTTTGTTGGGTCTCAATCCTGCCAACCCAGAACAGTCTGAGATTCTCAAGCTCAATCGAGCCACACGATATGTGGAAACCAAACCCGAAAACTACAAGGGCTTAGAAGCTGCAGCCCGCAGCGCCGGGTTGTTGTGATTTTTTTAAAAAGTAGCTTTTGAATTTTCAGCTCTCCGAGGTGGTGGCCCGCCACCCTGCGGCTNNGGCTCGTGCGGGCAGCCCTGCAGCGCTTCAAGGGGTGAGTCTGAGCCTTGCAGCGGGCGAGCATATGGCCGTCATTGGTCCCTCTGGGGCGGGCAAAACCAGCTTGCTTCATGTCATGGCCTGTGCCTTGCGATTGGATTCGGGGCGGCTTGAAATTCAAGGCCAAATCCCTTGGCAATTGGGCAGCAGGGCGTTGCATAAACTGCGGGGGCGGCTTTTTTTGGCGCCTCAAGTGCCCCCCTTACCCCCCCGCCAGCGCGTGGTGACTTCGGTGTTGGCGGGACGTTTGCCCGCCATGAGCTTGTGGGCCAGCCTGCGCTCTTTGTGCTACCCAAGCGATATACCGGCAGCCCAACAGGCCTTGGCCCAATTTGATTTGTCCGACAAATTGTTTGAACGTGTCGACCGTTTGTCTGGCGGGGAGCGCCAGCGCGTGGGCTTGGCGCGTGCCTTGCTCTCACCCGCACAGGCGTGGCTGGTGGATGAGCCGCTTTCTGCCCTAGACCCCATTCGGTCTAAGCAGGCCCTACAAACACTGATTGATAACGCACGTGCGCGGGGAGTGACCTTGGTCGCCAGCTTGCATCAGGTGGACATGGCACTGGCCCACTTTACGCGTGTGCTGGGCTTGCGCGAGGGGCGTGTGTTGTTTGATTTGCCAGCGGCTCATGTCACGCAAGAACACCTGGCGCGCTTATACGATCAGTTTGAGCATGAACTCCATGGCGGGCCTCCTCAAGATTTCCCTGCGCCTGCTCTACAGGCTGACCCAACGCGGCCGCTGAGCATGCATTGCCGCTGAATCCTCATTTGAGCAACCCTTTATGAGCTCAACCCTTCAAACCCAACACCCTAAGTTGCGAGACCCCGATTGGACCAGCAGGTGGCTGGGGTTTTGCTTCTTTGTGGTCCTCTTGTGGCCGATTTTGGTGGCCACAGAATTCAAGCCCTGGATACTGGTAGAGCCGGGTAACCTCAAAATTACGGGCCAATTTCTCAGCAGCTTTTGGCCGCTTGAGACCCATCCTGAGTTTTTAACGATGGTGGCCCAAGGGACTTGGCGAACAGTGGCCATGGCCACCGTTGGGGTTGTGCTGGCATTGCTTGTGGCGTGTCCCATGGCGCT
>DDPM01000118.1:162-33422 GCA_002342165.1 Hylemonella sp. UBA2468 | reverse complement strand
CCCGTAAGGATGCGGTTTGTGCGGGAGCCATGGGCACCACGTATCCGCTGAAACTGCCACTGGTAAACCGTGCTTCCCTCAATGCTGCATTGGCTCTAAGGCTGAAGGTCGTCGTGACCTCAATGCGAGACTCTGCTTCCAAACCCTGCCTTTGAGTAGGATCGAAGTTTCTGTTGTACGAATTAGTTGATGTGGGATCGGGGTAAGGTGCGTAACCCAGTTCGTTATTCAACTTGCTAAGGAAATACCGCGCATCCAGTTGCCAACCCCCGCTGTTATTGCGAAGGCCAACTTCCGTGTCCCTTGAAGTTTGGGTTTGAAGGGACACACCGGTAGGTTTGTAGCCCAACTCATCCAGGTTGGCCTGTCTAAAACTTTGTCCTACTCGTGCGTAAGTACTCCATTGGGTATTCAAAGGATGAAAAATTCCAATATCCCAAACGTTTTCGGTTTGCTGGGTATCGGCTGAAGATGATTTTTTTTGGATATTTTCCGTCCGAAGTCCCGCACTGAATCGGGTTAAGCTGGCCAGGACCACTTCGTTTTTGGCATAAAACGCCATGTTTTTTTGAGTGCTCGTACCAGTTGTTCCCTGAATGCCCACTCTCTTCCAGTCGTTTTGATCCACACCCACCACCAGAGCATTAGGTCGGCCCGCCAAAAGACCTTCATGACGAGCTCTGAAGGCCAACGAGCTTGCATCAACATCATATTGGTTTAGGTAGCTGCCAGTACTGAGCAATGACTTAAGTCTCCTACCCACATCCATAACCACCGTCCAATCGTGTAGAACAGTTTCTACAAATACACTGGAGCGCTCATTGGCGACCTTAGCCAAGTCGTTTCGGTAGGTGCTGTCGACCTGACGGGGGTTGGCGTTGTATTGGGCAAAAGTCAAGGGACCGGGTAATCCAGTACGCAAATCGTCACGAACGTAACGTCCAACCACGCGTGTATTTTGAAAGCGCCACTGTCCAGTCAGCTGGTCGGATTCCACATTGGAATTGAAATTGTCACGGTGGTTGTTGGCTTGGTTTCGAGTGCTGCCCAGATTGAGAGACAACGGCCCCGCAACCAAGGTAGCAAGGGCTTGTTTTTTGATCAATCCATCACTGCCTACAGCGGTTGAAACATTCAATCCATTTTGCTCCTGAAGTCCTGCACCGGATTTAGTGGTGATCACAATCACGCCCCCAGTTGCGCCCTCCCCGTACATAACCGCACTGCCGCCTCTTAAAACCTCAATACGCTCCACACTGCTTATAGGTATGCCCGAAATACGCACCGAGGACAAATCCCCTTCCATGAGGCGCACACCATCCACAACAATTGCTTGATTGGGATCGGCATTGGTACCACCAACCGTGGTGAACCCACGTAAATCTAGACTGTATTCGCCCCCACCGTAAAAATCCTGTCGACCAGGGACGCCCAGAATTTTCATGATGGCCTCATTGACGGTGCCTAAGCCCGCATCTTGAATGTCCTGAGCCGTGATCACACTCACAGCCTGAGCCAAAGTGGCTGCGGAAGTCTCAAAACGGGTGGCAGACACCACCACAGGCTCGAGACTTCGGGTTTGAGCATGGATTGAAAATCCAGTGAAAAGACACATGAAAAAACCATATGTCGACGCGCAAGTTCTCAAAAAAATCAAAAGTGAACGCCCAAAAGCAAACGCCAGACGCGCCTTATCCCAGATGCGAAGTAAGTTCATTTGTAAAAAATACCCGTTGAAAACCCTCACCGCCATCCCCGACAGTGCTTGGGAAAACGGATCTGCCCAAGGACAAACCCACCGTGTTGGCCGGTATCCGGGCTGGTGGATCAACCTTCATCGCCTTCCCGGGTGTTCTTCAGGCATCCAGTGGCAGATTGATGAAAGCGGCGTCAGACGCGTCCACTTACCGTTGCGGGGGCAGCGCAGGTTAGGCGTTGGTGATGCGCCCTCCTGCTTCCCGTTGAACTGCAGCCTCTGAACAAGGCTGCGAGCACCAACGTGCGGATTCTAGCGCTGCTAAGACCTACAATGGTTTGCAATGGAACAGGGCGCATCACAATCTGAACAGTTGGAGCAGTTGGTTGAGCGTGTAGAACGCCTGCTGCTGCGCCATGAAGAGCTGCAACGCACCCATGCCTTGGTGCTGGATCAAGTGGACGCCCTCAAGCACGAGCGTGATGCTTTAAAAACCCGCTTGCAAGCCGCTCGCACCCGTGTGGACACGCTGCTCAAACGACTTCCACAAGACGAACCGGTGCTGAACCACAGCACTGAAGTCAACGCCGACCAATGAAGCAGCTTGAAGTTCAAATCATGGGCAACAGCTATTTGCTGGGCTGCCCCGAGGGAGGCGAAGCGCGCTTGATGGATGCGGTGTCCAAGGTAGATGCGGCAATGTGCAAGATCAGAGACGCGGGCAAAATCAAAGCTCGCGACCGTATTGCCGTTTTGGCTGCCCTGAATTTGGCATTTGATTCGTTGGCTGCACCAAGTTACTCACCGCCCATGCCAGCTGCCCCAGCTGCTACCAATGCACCGCCATCAGTTGGCGGTCAGCTGATGGACCCTGACACGCTGAAGTCGTTGCTGCAGCGCTTGGATGCGGTACTTGGCGAAGACGGGCAGCTGCTTTAGCAAATAAGCCTCAGCAGTTTGGCTAGAGCCACATAGAATGGTCTCGTCTGCAGTCCTGCTGGACTTTAAATTCCTTGAACCAATGCTCATTGAGCCAGGGCTTGGAACATTGCTGGGTGGGTGTGATCATCTCGCGTCAGATGAACCCGAAGCCCGTGCTGACCTCGCCCACCTGAACCCCGGTTCAGGATGCGGTCTGGTGGCTACTGCAGACACCTTTAATCCAAACCATAGCCAATTTCCTGATCTTCACCACCATGATTCCTCAACCTCAAGTGATTCTTGAACTGCTCCTTATGGGCGCAGTCGTGGGGTTTTTAGCGGGCTTGTTGGGCATTGGCGGCGGCATGATCATGGTGCCCTTCATGACGTTTATTTTGTCTGGCGTGGGCTTTTCGCAGGAACTGGTGGTCAAGATGGCGGTAGCCACCTCGCTTGCTACGGTGTGTTTTACGTCGCTTTCGTCAGTGCGAGCGCATCATGCCAAAGGGGCCGTGCTGTGGCCCGTGGTCAAGGTGTTTGCCCCGGGCATTGTGGTGGGCTCCTGGATCGGCTCTCAAATGGCAGTGGCCATGCCCACAGCCACCCTAAGCCTCATCTTTGCACTGTTTGTAGCGTATTCATCCGTTCAAATGTACTTAGACCGCAAGCCCAAGCCCAGCCGCACTTTGCCCGGCACATGGGGCATGTTTGGCATGGGCAATGTGGTGGGCATGACCTCTTCGGTGGTGGGCGCCGGCGGTGCGTTTGTGTCGGTGCCCTTCATGTTGTGGTGCAACATCAAAATTCACCAAGCAGTGGGTACATCTTCGGCTCTAGGTTTTCCCATTGCCTTGGCTGGCACGCTGGGCTATGTGTGGGCAGGCTTGGACATGCCCGACATGCCTGAGGGTGCATTTGGCTATTTGTACCTGCCCGGCTTGATCATCATCTCCATTGCCAGCATGCTCACCGCGCCGCTTGGGGCCCGCACTGCACACCGCATGGACATCAAACCGATGAAGCGCGCTTTTGCCGTGCTGCTGATGGTATTAGCCGTTTATTTTTTATTCCGCTGATTGGGGATCAACATGAAAGTGGCGTTTATTGGTCAGCAAGACTTTGGTAAAGCCGTACTGGAAGCTTTTTTAGCCCGAGGCGACGAGGTGGTGGGCGTGTTTTGCAAGCCTGAAAAACAAGGCGAGCGCCCCGACACTGTGCGCGTTGCAGCTGAGGGCTTGGGTTTAAAGGTATTTCAGCTGCCCAGCCTCAAAGGGCACGAGGCTGAAGCCGCCATGCAAGGCCTCAATGCCGACATTGGTGTCATGGCCTATGTGCTGCAGTTTGTGCCGCAAAGTTTGGTGAACATCCCCAAGCACGGCACCATTCAATACCATCCCTCCTTGCTGCCCAAGTACCGCGGGCCCTCGTCTATCAACTGGCCTATTGCATTGGGCGAGACCGAGACAGGTTTAACGATTTTTCGGCCCACAGATGGTTTGGATGAAGGCCCCATCATCCTGCAAAAAACCTGCCCCATTGGCCCGGACGCCACTTTGGGCGATGTGTACTTCAACGCCTTATTCCCCATGGGGGTACAGGCCCTCCTTGAGGCTGCCGACTTGGTAGTGCAAGGCCAGCACCCAGAAACTCCACAAAACGAAACCCTGGCTCATTACGAAGGCTGGTTCAAAGGCGATGTCGCACAAATTGTGTGGTCGCAGCATGTGAACCAGGTGTACAACCTGATTCGAGCCTGCAACCCCGCGCCTGGCGCTTGGACGGATACGCTGGGCCCGCGTGTTTGGATTTATGACTGCCGCAAACACCTCACCCAACGTTTTGAACAAGTAACAGGCAAGCCCGGTGCAGTGGCCAAAGTGACAGAGACCTCCATCTTCATCAACGCCGCGGGCGGCACGATTGAGGTGTTGCGACTCAAGCCTGAGGGCGGCAGCAAGATGAATGCAGCAGACTTTGCGCGCGAGCATTTGAGGCTTTGATTTGAGCCTCTAAATTGAGGGCAACTTACTTTGTAAGCAAAAACCGAATCGGTGAATACCCTTGATGCCGGCCTCCTATTCAAAAAAATTGATCGCAATCAAGAAGAAATTCGCTTGGAGCATCACAATGGATGTTGAAAACAATTTTTAGGAGGCTCCATGGCACATTCCAAACATTTACTCCGCTCCTCAATCACCGCTTTGGCTGCAGGTTTGCTTATGGCTGCTGGCTGGATCAATACGGCATCAGCGCAGTGGGAGCCCACCAAGCCCGTTGAGTTTGTGGTGCCTGCAGGAACCGGCGGCGGCGCAGACCAAATGGCCAGGTTGATCCAAGGCATCATCGTCAAGCACAACCTGATGAAGCAATCGCTGGTGGTGGTGAACAAATCAGGCGGCGCGGGCGCAGATGGCTTTTTGGCGGTGAAAGAGGCTAAAGGCGACCCTCACAAAATCATCATCACGCTCTCTAACCTGTTCACCACGCCGATGGCGACAGGCGTGCCCTTCAACTGGAAAGACATGACCCCCGTAGCCATGGTGGCATTAGACCAGTTTGTGCTATGGGTCAATGCAGAGGCGCCCTACAAAACCGCTAAAGAATATTTAGAGGCCGTCAAGGCCGCTGGCCCCAACAAAATGAAAATGGGCGGTACTGGATCCAAACAGGAAGACCAAATTTTGACCGTGGGTATTGAAAAAGCCACGGGTACCAAATTCATTTACATCCCTTTCAAAGGGGGTGGAGAAGTGGCGGTGCAGTTGGTAGGAAAACATTTGGATTCCACAGTCAACAACCCAGCGGAAGCCGTGGCGCAATGGCGTGCGGGCAAGCTGCGTGCTTTGTGCGTGTTTGACGACGAGCGCATGCCCTACAAAGCCAAAGTGACCGATACCCAATCCTGGTACGACATTCCTACCTGCAAAGACGCTGGCGTGCCCACCGACTACGTCATGCTGCGCGGCATCTTCACTTCACCCGGCGTGACGCCCGAGCAGCAAGCCTATTACGTGAGCCTGTTGCGCAAGGTGCGCGAGACGCCAGATTGGAAAGAGTACATGGAAAAAGGCGCCTTCAATCAAACCTTCATGACTGGCCCAGACTTTGTCAAATGGCTCAACAACGCTGAACAAATGCACAAAACCTTGATGACTGAGGCAGGGTTCATGGCCAAGTAGGTCTTAGGCGCAGCTCTTCAAGCCGTATGCGCCCCGGCTGTTTCTCTCTTGCAGATTTCCCACTGTTGGTTGTGTTTAAACCGACAGTTCGGGCGGAGCTTTGACGATTGATTTGAAAAGGTTGTAAGTCACAAATGAGTTCAAACCCACATTCAGAAACCCATTCATCCAACACGCCAGAGGCTGAACCTGCCAAAAGCGTCGTGAGCGTGGCGGTGGTGGACGCTGCAGTTGCTGTGTTGGTGATGGTCTTGGGCGGTGTGGTGCTGTATGGCAGCCGCAAGCTTGGATCCGAGTGGACCACCGACGGCCCTGGAGCAGGCTACTTTCCTTTTTACATTGGAATCATTCTTCTCATTTCCGGTTTGGGCGTGCTGTACCAGTCCTTCAACAACCCCAAAGCCAAACAGGAAATTTTTGTGGACCGCGTGCAGATTGTCCGTGTGCTGCAAGTGCTGATTCCCGCGGTGGTCTATGTGGGAATTGTGCAGTTGTTAGGCCTGTATGTGGCCTCTGCCATCTACATCGCTCTGTTCATGGTGGTGCTGGGCAAATACTCTTGGATCAAATCCTTGGTGGCCGCTCTGGCCGTCAATATCACTTTTTTCTTCATGTTTGAAGTGTGGTTCAAAGTGCCGCTCTTTAAAGGCACCTTAGACCTGCTGAGCGGTTTGGGTTACTAAATTAATACGGAAAGTTAGATTTATATGGAAGAAATCAACGCCCTGTTACAAGGTTTTGCGGTGGTGTCCACCCCCACAAACCTGATGTTGATGGTGATCGGCATTGTGCTTGGGGTGCTCATCGGTGTGCTGCCAGGATTGGGAGGAGCCAACGGTGTAGCCATTTTGCTGCCGCTGACCTTCAGCATGAACCCAACCTCAGCCATTGTGATGCTCTCGTGCATTTACTGGGGCGCCTTGTTTGGCGGGGCTATCACCTCGGTGCTGTTCAACATCCCAGGTGAGCCTTGGTCTGTTGCCACGACCTTTGACGGCTACCCCATGGCTCAAAAAGGCCGCGCAGGTGAGGCACTCACAGCCGCTTTCACTTCCTCATTTGTAGGGGCCCTGGTGGCGGTCATCATGATCACCTTTTTGGCTCCTCTTGTAGCCCAGTTCGCACTCCAGTTCGGTCCGCCGGAATTTTTTGCGGTGTATTTGCTGACTTTTTGCAGTTTTGTGGGTATGGGCAAGGGCTCGCCCTTCAAAATTTTGGCGTCCATGGCCATTGGGTTTGGTTTGGCAGCTGTGGGTATGGACACCGTGACCGGTCAGCTGAGGCTCACGTTTGGCGTGAGCGAGCTCATGCGCGGATTTGACTTTTTAATTGCCGTGATTGGTCTTTTTGGTATTGGCGAAATTTTGTTGTCCATGGAGGAGGGGCTGAAGTTCTCGGGCAAGTCCGCCAAGATCGACCCGAAAATTGTGTGGCAAACATGGAAACAACTGCCCGTGTATTGGGTTACGTCCATCCGCAGTTCCCTCATCGGCATTTGGATGGGCATCACACCCGGCGGCGCAACCCCCGCCTCTTTTATGAGCTACGGCTTGGCCAAAAAAATGTCCAAGAACGGCGATAAGTTTGGCAAGGGTGAGGTAGAAGGTGTGGTAGCCCCTGAAACAGCCGCCCATGCTGCGGGCACCAGCGCCTTGCTGCCCATGTTGGCCTTGGGTATCCCTGGCTCCCCCACCGCAGCGGTATTGTTAGGCGGCTTGCTGATTTGGGGCTTGCAGCCCGGGCCGCTGTTGTTTGTGGAACAAAAAGACTTTGTTTGGGGCTTGATTGCCAGCATGTACATGGGCAACTTGGTGGGCCTTATTGTGGTGCTGACCACCGTGCCCTTGTTTGCCTCCATCCTGCGAATTCCGTTTTCCATCATTGCGCCCGTCATCATCGTGATTTGCGCCATTGGCGCCTACACGGTGCACAACGCCATGCTGGACATTTGGTTCATGATGCTTTTTGGCGTGGTGGGCTATGTGTTCAAAAAGCTGGACTACCCCTTGGCCCCGCTGGTATTGGCCTTGGTGCTGGGTGACAAAGCAGAAGACTCGTTCCGGCAGGCCATGTTGTTCTCTCAGGGCGACCTGAGCATCATGTTCTCTAACGGATTGGTTGGCAGCATCACCGCGCTGGCTTTGCTGATGCTGTTTTGGCCTTTGGTTGGCAAGGCCTTGGCTTACATCCGCCCCCCCAAAAAACCAGGGTTTGCAGCGGACCAGCCCGTGGATTGATCACACCGAATCCAATTGGGCTGCTTTGCTAAATCTTGCCGCGTTGCTTCAAGCGACTCAAAGTTTCGGCGGTCAAATTCAAGTAGGCCGCCAATTCTTTCTTAGGAATTTTTTCAGATAAATCAGGATGTTTGCGCAAAAAACGGTGAACACGGCCTGGCGCATCGAGCAAATGCAAGGTGATGGTGTGCGCCATGATCTCGCTCATCAGGTTCATGACGTGGTATTCGAATGTGTGTTTCAGGGTCGGGTGGCACTCCAAAAACGCAATCCACTGCGGCATGGGCAGCTTGACCACCTGAGCCCTGGTCACACACACAATGCTGTAGGGCGTGGGGGTTTTCAGGCACCAAGCGGCATAGCTGGTTTCCATGTCCCTCTCGTCCGAAAACCGCAAAATCATTTCTTTGGCTTGTTGGTTGGCCACTACCCGCTTCAGGATGCCACTCACAATAAAGTACTGCTCCATTTCGTGCACGCCTTGGTGCAGCAAATGGTCTCCCTTTTGGCAGTCCACCACCCTAAGCTGCGGCTCCAGCTCGGCAAAAGCCGAATCGTCCAGGTCTTTCAGAATGAGGTTGTGCCGAAGCTGCACGCGCAACACGTTTTTTTCAGGATGATGGTCAATCGCTGTCATAGAAAAATGCGCCTCTTGCCCCAAAAGTTGACCATGGTCAATCGTGATCGTGCCGCAAGTTCATATGATCATCTACGAACTTCGAGCTTGATGATCTCGAACATATAGCAAGCCCCCAATCAATATAAATCATTTCAATTTTCCAGCTCTTATTTTTTGACGTCTATGACCACACCCTCTACTCCCCCCACTTCAAGCGCCATGACCGACGGCTTTCATTTGGTGATTGATGCACTCAAGCTCAACGGCATCCACACCATGTATGGCTTGCCCGGCATCCCCATCACCGACCTGACCCGCATGGCGCAGGCCGAGGGCATGCGCGTGATTTCTTTCCGACACGAACAAAACGCAGGCAATGCGGCAGCCATTGCCGGTTTCCTCACACAAAAGCCGGGCATCTGCCTGACCGTATCGGCCCCTGGCTTCCTGAACGGCTTGACCGCCCTGTCTAACGCCACCACCAACTGTTTTCNNCCGGGCTTTCTGAACGGCCTGACCGCACTGGCCAACGCCACCACCAATTGCTTCCCCATGATTCTGATCAGCGGCTCCAGCGAGCGCGAAATTGTGGACCTGCAACAGGGCGACTACGAAGAAATGGATCAACTCGCCATTGCCAAGCCTTTGTGCAAGGCCGCCTTTCGCGTTTTGCATGCAGAAGACATTGGGGTAGGCATTGCCCGCGCCATTCGGGCAGCGGTGTCTGGCCGTCCCGGCGGCGTGTACTTAGATTTGCCCGCCAAGCTTTTTAGCCAAGAAATGGACGCTGCCGCAGGAAAGGCCAGCCTCATTAAGGTGGTAGACCCAGCCCCCCGTCAGCTTCCTGCCCCTGACGCCATTGAGCGTGCTATTGGCTTGCTTAAGGGCGCCAAGAAGCCCCTGATTTTGCTGGGCAAAGGTGCAGCGTACGCCCAAGCTGATGCGGATATTCGCGCCTTGGTTGAAAAGTCGGGCATCCCTTACTTGCCCATGTCTATGGCCAAAGGATTGCTGCCCGACACGCACCCGCAGTCCGCTGCGGCGGCACGCTCTTTTGTATTGCCTGAGGCCGATGTGGTGATGCTCATTGGTGCACGCCTGAACTGGTTGCTGTCGCACGGCAAAGGCAAAACCTGGGGCGGTAAAGACGCCAAGGCATGGGGTGGTCAAAAGTTCATCCAAATTGACATTTCCCCACAAGAAATGGACAGCAACGTGGCCATTGATGCCCCCATAGTGGGCGATATAGGTTCTTGTGTGTCAGCTCTATTGGCTCATGTGGCGCAACTCAACAAGCCACCGGCAGAGTGGCTCAACGCCATTGAGGAACGCAAGACGAAAAACGTCTCCAAAATGGCTGAGACCTTGGCCAAAGACCCTGTGCCCATGAACTTCCACAGCGCCCTGAACGTGGTGCGAGATATTTTTAAGGCCCACCCCGACACCCTGTTGGTGAACGAAGGCGCCAATGCCCTGGACTTCACGCGCAGCATTGTGGACATGTACAAACCTCGCAAGCGCCTGGATGTAGGCACTTGGGGCATCATGGGCATTGGAATGGGCTTTTCTGTGGCTGCTGCGGTGGAAACTGGTTTGCCCGTGATTGCCATCGAGGGCGACAGTGCGTTTGGTTTTTCCGGCATGGAGGTGGAAACCATTTGCCGATACAACCTGCCCGTGTGCGTGGTCATCATGAACAACAACGGCGTTTATCGTGGCACCGACGTCAACCCCACAGGCGGCTCCGATGTGGCGCCCACCGTATTTGTGAAAAACGCCCGCTACGACATGCTCATGCAAGCTTTTGGCGGTGTGGGCGTCAACGCCACCACACCTGCAGAGTTGCGCCACGGTATTGAAGAGGCGCTGCGCTCGCGCAAGCCCACCTTGATCAACGCGGTGATTGATGAAACCGCTGGTACAGAAAGCGGACGCATCACCAGCCTCAACCCCAAAAAGGCTGCTGCAGCCTAATCCCATTTTTTTATTTCACATCACACCAACGGAGAACTTTATGTCCAGTCACAAGCCCCTCAACGGCATCAAAATTATCGACTTCACCCACGTGCAGGCGGGCCCCGCTTGCACACAGTTGCTGGCCTGGTTTGGCGCCGACGTCATCAAGGTCGAGCGCCCCGGCTCTGGCGACGTGACACGCAGCCAGTTGCGCGACATTCCTGATGCTGACGCGCTGTACTTCACCATGCTCAACAGCAACAAGCGCTCTTTGACCCTAGACACCAAAAAGCCAGAAGGTAAAGAAGTGCTGGAAAAGCTGATCCGCGAGTCCGACGTCATGGTAGAGAACTTTGGCCCTGGTGCCTTGGATCGTATGGGCTTTACTTGGGAGCGCATTCAGGAGCTCAACCCCAAGATGATTTTGGCCTCCGTCAAAGGTTTTAGCGATGGCCACCACTACGAAGACCTGAAGGTTTATGAAAACGTGGCACAGTGCGCGGGCGGTGCGGCCTCCACCACAGGCTGGTGGAAGGGTGAAAACTCAGCCCCCACCATTTCAGCTGCGGCCTTGGGCGACTCCAACACCGGCATGCACTTGGCGATTGGCATTTTGACGGCCTACATTGGTCGCCAACAAACCGGCAAAGGCCAAAAGGTAGCGGTATCGATGCAAGACGCTGTGCTGAACCTGTGCCGCGTGAAAATGCGCGACCAACAGCGCCTGGAGCGTGTGGGCTACCTGGAGGAGTACCCACAGTACCCGCATGAAATGGAAGCTTTTGCCGACAAGGTCACGCCCCGTGGCGGTAACGCAGGCGGCGGCGGCCAACCCGGCTGGATTTTGAAGTGCAAGGGCTGGGAAACCGACCCCAACGCCTACATTTACTTCACCATTCAGGGTCATGCATGGGAGCCGATTTGCGACGCTTTGGGCAAACCCGAGTGGAAAACCGACCCCAAGTACACCACTGCACAAGCGCGCCAACCGCACATTGAAAACATCTTTGCCACGATCGAGGACTTCATCAAGGACAAAACCAAGTTTGAAGCCGTGGACATCTTCCGCAAATTCGACATTCCGTGCGCACCTGTTTTGTCAATGAAAGAACTGTTGCGCGACGAGTCTTTGCGCAAGAGTGGCTCAATCGTAGAAGTGCCTCACCCAGTGCGTGGCAGTTACTTTACGGTGGGCAGCCCCATCAAGTTTTCTGACTTGAAACCTGAAGTCACCGCGTCCCCCCTGTTGGGTCAACACACCGATGAAGTGCTGAAGGAACTGGGTTACAACCAAGACAGCATTGCCAAAATGCACGAGGCCAAAGCCGTTTAAGGGATACTTTTGCCATTTATCAAACGGCGCACAAGTTGCGCCGTTTGTTTTTCTGCCACGATAACGGGCTAACCTATGAATCCAACTGTAGATCTCCATCAGCTTATTCAAGCCGTAGGCGACGCCATGGTGGTGTGCGATGCGCAAGGTGCCATCACCCTTTGGAACCCGGGTGCTGAGCGCATGTTTGGCTTCAGCGCCCAGGAAGCGCTGGGTCGAAATCTAGACCTCATCACTCCAGAGCGGCTGCGCCAACGCCATTGGACGGGCTACCACCACTCCATGGAAACCGGAACCACACGTTATGGGCACGATGTGTTGCGCGTACCGGCCATCAACAAGGCTGGAGATGCCATGTCCATTGCGTTTACGGTGGCCATGCTGCATGGCCCCGATGGCAAGGTAAATGGTTGTGCGGCCGTGATTCGAGACGAAACGCTGCGCTTTCAAGAAGACCGAGCCCTTAAAAAACGCATTGCTGAGCTGGAAACTCAGCTTGCAGCCCGCCCTGCAGAGCACAAGCCCTTGGCGGGAGACTGATGGACCTTTGGCAAGAGGCCAATAAGGTACAAACCGTTACAATTTTTGTCAATTTGGAGACTTCGCATGAGCAAAGCACTGAACGGTATTCGCATTTTGGACTTTACGCATGTTCAGTCTGGACCCACCTGCACCCAACTGCTCGCTTGGTTTGGTGCCGATGTCATCAAGGTTGAAAAAGCTGGTGAAGGCGACGCCACCCGTGGCCAGTTGCGCGACATTCCCAATGTCGACAGTCTCTACTTCACCATGCTCAACCACAACAAGCGCTCCATCACCTTGGACACCAAAAAGCCTATGGGCAAAGAGGTGCTTGAAGAGCTGATCAAGCAGTGCGATGTGATGGTGGAAAACTTTGCGCCTGGCGCGCTGGACCGAATGGGGTTCAGCTGGGAGCGGATTCATGAGATCAACCCCCGCATCATTTTGGCTTCGGTCAAAGGGTTTGGTCCGGGGCCATATGAGGACTGCAAGGTTTATGAAAACGTTGCCCAATGCGCGGGCGGCGCGGCGTCCACCACCGGATTTGAAGACGGACCGCCCGTGGTCACGGGTGCGCAAATTGGCGACAGCGGTACGGGCTTGCACTTGGCGCTCGGCATTGTCACAGCGCTCTTCCAACGTGAGACCACGGGCCGAGGACAAAAAGTGATGGCGGCCATGCAAGACGCCGTGCTGAACCTTTGCCGGGTGAAGCTACGCGACCAACAACGCCTTGACCGTACCGGTGAGTTGCGCGAATACCCCCAATACCCCGAAATGGAGTTTGGTGAAGCCGTACCGCGCGCTGGCAACGCCTCTGGTGGCGGTCAGCCCGGCTGGATTTTGAAATGCAAAGGCTGGCAAAAAGACCCCAACGCCTACATCTACTTCATCACCCAAGCGCCTGTTTGGCCCGCTATTTGCAAAATCATTGGCGAGGAGCACTGGATTACCGACCCCCAGTATGCCACCGCAGAAGCCAGATTGCCTCACCTCAAGACCATTTTTGCCCGAATTGAGGAATGGACCAAAACCAAAACCAAGTTGGAGGCCATGGACATCTTGAACGAGTTTGATATTCCATGTGGTCCCATTTTGTCCATGAAAGAAATAGCTGAAGACGAGTCATTGCGCGCCACCGGTACGATTGTCGAAGTGGACCACCCGAAGCGCGGACGCTATTTGTCCGTAGGCAACCCCATCAAGCTCTCAGACAGCCCAACAGAGGTGACACGATCTCCTCTTTTGGGCGAGCACACCCTGGAAGTTTTGACTCAAATGGGGATTTCGCAAGAGCGCATCACGCAGCTTCAAGAAGCCCGAGTGATTTAAATGGTGTTGGGGCTGATCTGATTTGCTCCGCATTTTTGGAACGGTATGGCCCCTGCGAAATGACAACTTTGTTACATCAAATCGACACACTGACGCCCTAACCTCGGAAGTTTCGAATCGTGGGCACTAAATTAGGCTCATTCTTCGGCATCTGTATTTTTGGAGTGGAAGTGTGAAAATTCTGATTGTTGACGACAGTCGTGCCATGCAGGCCATCGTGCGTCGAGCCGTGATGGAAACGGGTATTGATCCCCTCGAGATACAAACTGCCAGCTCCGGCCATGACGCCTTGAACCAAGTGCAAAGCTTCAAGCCCGATGTGGTATTGACCGATTGGCATATGCCCGGCATGACCGGTTTGCAAATGGTGCAAACCATGCGTCAGATGGGCCTTCGCGACACCTATGTAGGCTTTGTCACCACTGAAACCCAAAACGACCGTGTACAAGAGGCTCTGAACAACGGTGCCAACTTTGTTTTAAACAAACCTTTCAAAGACGAGGAGCTGCGAGAAAAGTTGGGCGCCATCGCCAACAAAATTTCCTCCAAACCCATTATTTTCAAGCCCATCACCCTTGAGGGTTTGACTGCTGTGGTCCGCGAAACGCTCAAGGAAGTGCCTTTTCGTCTGGTTGAAAAAGAACTCACCAGTTCAGATTTGAGCAAAGAAAACCTTTTGGCCTTGTACCGCAGCGAAACCACCAAAGCCCTCACTGCTGTCGCGGTGTTGGATTTTCCTGCCATGACCATGATGGGAGCCGGTGCCCTCGGCATGCAGCCCGCAGATGTCAAACCACTGATCGAGACTGAAAGCCCGACCGAGGACATTCAAATTCAGGCCGCCGATTTTTTGGGTCGTGTCGCCTCGGCCATGCGGGCAGAAAAACCCGGTGAGCTGACCATGCTGAAACAAAGCTTGGTGAGCAAAGACTTTGCCAAACTTCAAGAGCTGCTGCGACACAACCGAGGTCAAGCCTACTTCAAGTTCGACATTCCGGGTTATGGCAGTGGCCGTATGGGTTTCCTGTTGGTTTAAGGTCAATCGTTATGGAACTCTTCACCACAAAGCTGTTTTACTACGTCAGCCTGGCCGTCAACATTCTGTTTATTTTGGTGGCAGCCTATACGCTCTGGCGTGTTGAAAATGCCGGAAACCAATCGGCCAAGGCCATCATCAATGCGGCCAACATGACGCAAGATGCCCTTAAGGCCTTTAAGCATTGGACTTCTGAACTTAAGGTCACCGTATTGCACGAGAACCAGCAGTTGGCGTCCGAGGAGCCCAACCCATTCAACACTACTCGTGAAGCGCAAAGAATGCTCACCGAGCTGCAGCGGATCACCATGTCTATTGAGGACATGGATACCCAAAGCATGCAGCAAATGCTGCGCGAGCTGGATGCGGTGATCAGTGGCATGCACATGAAAGAGCCGCTGACCGCAGAAAACCAAACGGAACTCAATCGTTTGCGGGGTCAGCGCGAAAGGCTCACTTCCGAAGTGGAGCAACTTCAAATCCGCTTGGACGAATCTGCTCGCACCATCGCGGACCTGCGCCGTGAAAATAGAGCCGCCTTCACCTCTGGTTCAGCACTTGAAACCCTTAAACAAGTCAATGAGCGTTTGTTTGCCGAACTCAAAACCATGCGCAACCGAATGCTTCAAGCCGAGGAACGTGCTGCCGCCCTTTCAGCTGAAATGGACCACTTAAGCCTTCAACCCCCCATGACTGGCAAGACGGAGCAGGTGATACAACCGTTCAGCAGCAGCCTGAACGATTCGAAGGCATTGCAAAAACGCGTGCTGGCGTTGGAGGCAGACCGCGCCAAGTTGCTCGATCAGTTGCAAGAATCTCAAGAGGCCCTCAGCCGCTCTCTGCGCGAAAAAGCCATGATTGAAGAGCGCTTCTTGAAGCTTGACGCCCAAACCACCTGAGACAATTGAATGACCAACCCCACAGGTGATTTGGTAGATCCGCAGGTGATCAGTGCCACCTTGGCCAAGTCTTGGAAGTTTCTAAGCGGTGAGGACCGTGAGTTCAAAGCCCTTGACAGCATCACCCCGCCTGAATACCAAGAACACACCTACTACTTGCCGGTAGAGGTGGAAGACGCCGGCAAACGCTACGCTGTCTCGGTGCTGCTGCACCGAAGTGATGCCACAGTGGTGGCCTCATTCATGTTTGGCATGGAACCGAGCGAGCTCTCTGAAGCTGACCTTCAAGACGCCTGCGGAGAAATCTGCAACGTCATGTCCAGCAGGCATTTGCTCAAACTCAGCAATGAGGCCCGCATCACGCTGGGCATGCCCAAATACCTTCACAAGCAAACTTACTTGGAAACCATCACCCAGGGTCAGTTGGAAGCCGCCTACCAAAGTACTTTGGGTGATCGCACCGTATATGTGCTGGTCTGCGACCTGACCGCATCAACCCATGTGCAAGCCGCCATTGACTGAAAAGTCTGCACCGGTGGCGTAACCGCCCTCTTCACTGGCCAACCACGACACGATAGACGCGATTTCGTAGGGTTCACCCAATCGCTTCACTGGCACGGTGTTGACAATTTTTTCCAACACATCTGGCCGAATGGCTTTGACCATGTCGGTGCCAATATAGCCGGGGCTTACGGTATTGACCGTGACACCTTTAGTGGCCATCTCTTGCGCGAGGGCCATGGAAAAACCGTGCATCCCTGCTTTGGCTGCGGAATAGTTGGTTTGACCCGCCTGACCTTTGTTGCCATTGACCGACGAAATCTGAATGATGCGGCCCCAGCCTTTTTCCACCATGTCGGGCACCACTTGCTTGGTCACATTGAACATGGAATTCAGGTTGGTGTCGATCACGGCGTCCCAGTCTTCACGCGTCATTTTTAAGAATACGCGGTCTTTGGTAATGCCCGCATTGTTGACCAGCACATCAATGGGGCCATGGACTGCCTTGGCTTTGGTAAAGGCGTCTACGGTCGACTGCCAATCGGCCACATTGCCAATGGAGGCATAAAACATATAGCCCAGTGCCTTTTGTTCGTCCAACCACTTTTGATAATCACGGGTAGGGCCACAACCTGCCACCACCGTAAAACCATCCTTATGCAAGCGCTGGCAAATCGCAGTACCAATGCCACCCATACCGCCTGTGACGTACGCAACTTTTTGACTCATGTAAGTTTCCTTTTGTAGATATAAATTGATGGGCTCTTTGACTTAACGCTCGATGGTAAGGGCCACACCCATACCGCCACCAATACACAGGCTGGCAATGCCTTTTTTGGCATCGCGGCGTTGCATCTCATGCAGCAGAGTGACCAAAATACGGCAGCCCGATGCGCCAATGGGGTGGCCAATGGCAATGGCACCGCCATTGACGTTGACCTTGCTGGTGTCCCAACCCATTTCTTGGTTCACCGCGCAGGCTTGTGCTGCAAAGGCCTCGTTGATTTCCAGCAAATCCAGATCGGCAGCTTTCCAGCCAGCCCGATCCAAGGCTTTGCGCGATGCGGGCACCGGACCCATACCCATGAGGGCGGGGTCTAGACCACTGGTGGCAAAACTGGCAATACGCCCCAAGGGCTTAAGCCCCAAAGCAGCCGCTTTGGCGGCAGACATCACCATCACCGCGGCGGCGCCGTCGTTGATGCCCGACGCATTGCCCGCTGTCACGCCGCCGGCTTTGTCAAAGGCTGGCTTTAGGCCCGCCAGGGCTTCGGCATTGGTTTTGCGGTTGATGAACTCATCGGCATCAAACACCACCGGATCGCCTTTGCGCTGGGGAATGATGACCGGCACGATTTCGTCTTTGAACTTACCTGCATCTTGTGCTGCGCTGGCTTTTTGTTGGCTGGCCAAGGCCAAGGCGTCTTGCATGTCGCGGGAGATGTGGTAAGCCTTGGCCACATTTTCAGCCGTGATGCCCATGTGGTACTGGTTGTAGACATCCCATAGACCATCCACAATCATGGAATCCACCATGTTCCAGTTGCCCATACGCTGCCCCTCGCGAGATCCCATCAACACATGAGGAGAAGCGCTCATGTTTTCCTGACCTCCGGCGATCACCACCTCGCTGTCCCCATACTGTATGGCTTGCGCGGCCAGCATGACCGCTTTGAGGCCAGAGCCACACACCGCGTTGATGGTTAGGGCTGGGGTTTCTTTGTTCAATCCGCTTTTGATCAGGGCCTGCCGTGCAGGGTTTTGGCCTGCACCGGCGGCCAAAACCTGCCCCATGATGACTTCGCCCACAGACTCAGGGGTCAGGCCCGAGCGCTCCATCAGGGCTTTGATGACCGTGGCCCCCAGCTCGGTTGCGGGGGTTTTGGCCAAAGAGCCAGAAAACTTACCTACCGCAGTACGCGCTGCGGCAACAATCACGATCTCTTGCATTTGAGCTCCTCTTGATAAAAATTCAGATTCGTACCTTCACATAACGGCCCGGGGCAGGTTCAATGGCTTTGAATTGTCGGTTGCCATAGGTCTTAGGTGCCGCAATAAGTTTGCCCGAATGCGGTTTCAGCCAAGCTGACCAATCGGGCCACCAACTGCCGGGGAGCTCTTCAGCTTTATGAAACCACTTTTGGAAATCTGCAGGCAACTTACCGTCCGCACGCACCCAATAGCTGCGTTTGTTTTTGCTGGCAGGGTTGATCACTCCGGCAATATGGCCCGAAGCGCCCATCACAAAGCGCATGGGGCCCGACAGCAAACCCGTGGTGGCATAAGCACCACCCACCGGCACGATGTGATCCTCTCGGGAGCCATACACATACACCGGAAAGTTGAGTTTGCCAAGGTCTATTTTTTCGCCACATACTGTCAGTTGGCCGGGCTGGGACAAACGGTTTTCAAGGTAGGTGTTGCGCAAATACCAAGCATAAAAAGGGCCGGGAAGATGGGTGGAGTCGCTGTTCCAGTAAAGCAAATCAAAAGGCGGTGGCGTTTGGCCGTTGAGGTAGTTGCCCACCACATAGTTCCAAACCAGGTCGTTGGGCCTTAAAAAACTGAAGGTAGAGGCCAAGTCGCGCCCCTGCATCAGGCCGCCTTGGGCAAATTCGGTTTCGCGCACTTTGACGGATGCCTCGTCAATAAACACGTCCAACACGCCAGTGTCGGAAAAATCCAAAAAGGTGGTCAACAAGGTGGCGCTGGCCACAGGCTTTTCACCGCGGGCCGCCAACACCGCCAAGGCCGTGCCAAGCAAGGTGCCGCCTACGCAAAAGCCCAAAGCGTTGGCGGACTCTACCCCGCAAATGGACTGCACCGCCTCAATGGCGCGGATCACAGCGTCTTCAATGTAATCGTCCCAGGTTTTATGGGCCAAGGATTCATCGGGGTTGCGCCAGCTGATGACAAAGGTTCGGTGCCCCTGCTCTACCGCGTAGCGAATGAATGAATTGGCGGGCTGCAAATCCAATATATAAAACTTGTTGATACAAGGGGGCACCATCAACAAAGGTTTTTCAAAAACCTTAGCACCAAGGGGTTTGTATTCCAGCAGCTGAAACAACTCGTTTTCAAACACCACCGCACCTTCGGTGGTGGCCACATTGCGCCCCACCTCAAACTGGCTTTCGTCTGTCATGGACACATGGCCCTGCTGCATGTCATGCAGCAAGTTTTGAATGCCTTGGGCAATGCTTTTGCCAGAAGACTCAATGGCTTTGTGCTGGGCCTCGGCGTTGAGGTTTAAAAAATTGCTGGGTGCGCTGGCCGCAATCCACTGCTCCACCGCAAAGCGGAGGCGGTTTTTGGACTTTTCATCGCCCTCCACCGCTTCTGCCAAATGCATCAGACAACGGGCGTTCACTAAGTAGCTGGCAGCTACCCAACCAGCCAAAGCATTCTGTTCCCATGCAGGCGTGGCAAAACGACGGTCTTTAGCAAGCAACTCCTGAACAGCTGAGCCAGACTGCATGAGATCAGTCCAAGATTGGGTGAATTCTTCTTGCAAAGCTTTGAGCTTTTCGGGGGGAATACCCAAATGCGCTAAGTTAAGAGTCCACGAAGATAAACTGGCCTGAATCAAGAAATATCCCTTAAATTTTGTAATTTTTTAGTTTTCATCAGTATGTCAGTCTAGACCCTCCATTATCCTGACAGAAATGACATGTGTTAGTCACCACCAGAATCCTGACAAAGATGTTTATTCCACTGATACTGATAGCTTGGCTCTATGTGGCACTGATGATGGCTTTGGCCGAGGCCACCCACTCCCAAGGCACTGTGCTGGGCGCCCTATTCACCTTTTTGCTGTTTGGCGTGGGGCCGGTGGCTTTAGTGACTTACATCATGGGGGCGCCGGGCCGACGCAAATTGCGCAAGCAACAAGAGGCTGAGGCCATAAAACAGAACCATCAAGCGCAACATGGTCAATTAGCCCAGCAAACCAATGCAGGCAACCATACGCCCACAGACCCCGTCACGCCGGAACGAAAAGAAATTTGAGGGGTTTCTGTAGGTGCACCATGGCAAGCTGCCATCGTTGCCATAAATATGCCGCACACCCAAGCGCTGCAAGTGTTGTCGTGCCAAGCCCGTCAAATCGGCCAACCACTTGCCTGAAGTGGTATGGGCTTTAAAACAAGCTGTTGCCTCAGGGTGTCGCTTTTCAAATGCAGTTTTGACGTCTGCTCCCACCTCAAAAGCCGTGGGGCCAATACATGGTCCAAGCCACGCCAACACCTGATCGGGCTGCGGCTTCACCGCTGACCACAGCGCCTCGACCACCCCTTGCGCTAACCCACGCCAGCCTGCGTGGGCACCAGCTGCAAACGTCCCGTTAAGGTCGGTGAGCAAAATGGGCAGACAGTCGGCCACCAAGATGCTGCACGCCTGGCCAGGCCTCTTGGTCCAGCAGGCATCTGCACAAGGTGGTTGGGTTAATGACATGAGATGGCCTGGTGAGTCCAGATATAAAACATCTGTACCGTGTACCTGCTGCATCCAACAGGGCTCCAAACCCAGACCTTGCGCCAACTCCTGGCGATGGCAGGCCACGCGCTCTGGGTCGTCCCCCACATGGTCACCCAGGTTGAAACCGTAGTCGACCCAACCAGATTCGCATGCTGGGGTATTTGAAGTGTCGCCCCATAAAGGGGCACCCCGACTCCTGCGCGTGGTGCACACCGCACGCACATGAGAAGGGGCTGGCCAATCGGGAATCAGCCAGTCGTGCGGCAAGCTGGCCCAAGAAGTCTGCTTGGGCTGCAGCGGCCGCTCAGGCTTCGTTGTCGGGGCAGTTGGAAGGCTGGGCATCAATAAATGCAGGCAGCTTCATGCACTGCTCAAATGCGGTCATGGTCAAGGGCAGGCTAGAAAAATCCACATTAAAGCGCTTCGCATTGAAAATTTGCGGCACCAAACAGCAGTCGGCCAAGGTGGGCGTGGTACCCCAGCAGTAAACCGAGGGCACTTGTCCCTCAGATTGACGCAGCTCAGCCAATTGTTCCAGCTGGCGCTCAAAACTCAGCAAACCTTCGCGCACCCAGTGGCGGTACCAGGTGTTTTTGTCTTCATCGCTGACCTTAAGCTCGCGTACCAAATACTTCAGCACCCGCAGGTTGTTGAGCGGATGAATTTCGCAGGCAATGCTTTGCGCCAGTGCCCGGACTCGAGCACGGTCTTTAGGTGTGGCGGGTAACAAAGCAGCTTGGGGGTGGGTTTCGTCCAAGTATTCAATGATGGCCATGGACTGAGACAAGCGGTCGACCCCACCCCCTTCTTCAATCTCAAGCAGCGGCACCAATCGGTCAGTGGATATAGCGCTGTATTCAGGTAATTTGTGGTCGCCCCGTGCAATGTGCACGGGAATGTAGTCAAAACTCAGGCCCTTGAGGTTCAAAGCAATGCGCACCCGAAATGAGGCGCTGGAGCGGAAATAGTTGTGAAGCTTCATGAGGTTGTTCATAAGTTCAGAGGTTGTCAAGTGGAGGGGTTAAAGGGGATGCTGCGAACCGTCGACCAGCTTTTCCAGCAAAGCCATCAACTGTTCTTGTTCTGCGGAATTGAGTGGGGCCAACAGGCGGGCCTGCACACGTTCAGCGGCGTCTTTCATGTCCAAGGCGGCTTTAGCACCTGACTCAGTGGCCCAAAGGAGCTTGCGTCTGCGGTCTTGAGGGTCTTGTTCCCGGCGGATCCAGCCACGCGCTTCAAGTCGCCCAATCACCGATCCCGAGGTGGCGGCATCAAATGCCACTTTGGCCGCCAGTGTGACTTGGTCGAGCCCAGGCTCATCCATCAAAGCATTCAATATGGCAAATTGAACGGGTGTGACCCGAAAGCCCGCGGTCTCATCGGTGAAAACCGCAAATGACAACTGGTGGGCACGTCGGATCAAATGACCGGGTGCGCGGTGAAAATCGAAACTTTTACTCATGATCTGCCCGGATTTGACCACGTTAAGCAGCAAATTTTGGGAATTTTTGCCCTATCAGGGTAAATACTAAGTATACTTACTAATTCAATATGTATGCTTACTATTTGACGATCCTGTTGACTAACCTGATCAGACTTAATTGAGGACTTCCATGACAAGCGCTCTACCGGTATTGATTTCTGGCGGCGGCATTGGCGGTCTTGCGGCCGCCAGTTTGTTGGCGCAAGACGGACACCAAGTCACCGTATTCGAACAAGCCCCCGAATTTGGAGAAATTGGGGCCGGTATCCAGCTGGGGCCCAACATCTTCAAGATGTTCGAATACTTAGGCATGACGGACGCCATCACCCAAGTGGCGTTTTTTCCGCCTGGCTTGGGCATGAACGACATCCGCACTGGCGAAGCTGTGGTTCGCGTGCCGCTGGGCGACGCCACCCACCGCGTGTACGGCTACCCCTACGGTGTGATTTACCGCGCCGATTTGCACAACGTGTTTTTGCAACGCTGCCAAAACCTCCCCAACATCACCCTGCGCACCAACGCGAAGGTGGAGCGCTTTACTCAAAGTGCTCAAGGCGTGCAGGTGCACTTGGGCAATGGCGAAGTGGTAGACGGCACAGTGCTTATTGGCGCCGACGGCATGTGGAGCAAGATTCGCGAAGCGGTGGTGGGCGACGGCAAACCCCGAGTGTCAGGCCACATTGCCTACCGCGCAGTGCTTAAAAAAGAAGACGTGCCCGCCGAACTCTGGAGCGACGATGTGCTGCTTTGGGGCGGCGAAAAAACCCACTTGGTGCATTACCCCATGCGGCGTGGCGAACTATTCAATTTGGTGGCCGTCTTCCACAGCAGCAAATACGACGAGGGCTGGAATACTTTTGGCGATACGGCCGAGCTGCAAGAGCGCTTTGCCCAAGCAGCGCCGCAAGTCAGGGCCCTGCTTGAAAAAATTGAAACTTGGAAAATGTGGGTGCTGTGCGACCGCGAGCCGGTTAAAAACTGGACCGACCGGCGCGTGACGCTGCTTGGCGATGCCGCCCACCCCATGCTGCAATATTTGGCACAAGGGGCTGGTCAAGCCATTGAGGATGCCGTGGTGCTGCGCGAGGCTTTGCGCCACACCCAAGGCAGCTGGACCGACGCCTTTCAAAAATACCAAACCATCCGTTATTTGCGCACCGGCAGAGTTCAACTCACAGCGCGCTTTTACGGCGACATTTACCACGCCGCAGGTGTACAACGCGAGTTGCGCAATCAAATGTTTCAAAGCGGCACCGAATCGGCTGGCTTTGCAGGCCTGAAGTGGATGTACGACGGCATCGACCCCAAACACCTGTTTTGAATCATATTTTGAGGTACACATCATGAACACTGTCGCAAGCACCACGACAAACTCCTTTCAAATAGCGAGGGAAAAGCTTTACCGAGACATTGATTCGCTCAACCTCACCCCGCTGTGGGAGGTGTTGCACAACCTCGTGCCAGTGCACCCCAAGTCGCCTTGCCTGCCCGCCCTGTGGCGTTATGAACAGGTGAGGCCCTATCTGATGCGTGCAGGCGAACTCATCACTGCTGAAGAGGCGGTACGCCGCGTGCTGATTTTGGAAAACCCCGGCATTCGGGGCAAATCCAGCATTACCCAAGCTTTGTATGCGGGTTTGCAACTGATTTTGCCCGGCGAAGTGGCCCCCAGCCACCGCCACACCCAGAGTGCACTTCGCTTCATTGTGGAAGGCAGCGGCGCATTCACCGCTGTCAATGGCGAGCGCACCACCATGAAGCCCGGCGACTTCATCATCACCCCCAGCTGGACTTGGCACGATCATGGAAATGAGGTTCAGGAGCCCGTGGTCTGGCTCGATGGGCTGGACATTCCGATCGTGGGTTTGCTGGATGCCGGTTTTGCCCAAAACAACCCAGAAAAGACCCAAGCCCTCAAAAACCAAGAGGGCAGCAGCTTTGCCCGCTACGGCTACAACATGGTGCCCGTGCGCGGCGAAGGCCCTTTTGGCAAAACCTCACCCATCTTCAGCTACCCCTACGAGCGCAGCCGCGAGGCCTTGCACCAGTTGGAACAGTGCGAAGCTTTGGATGATTGGGACGGCTTTAAGCTGCGTTATGTGAACCCCCTTACGGGTGGTTACCCCATGCCCACCATGGCCACCTTCATGCAGCGTTTGCCTGCAGGCTTCAGCGGCAAAGCCAGCCGCCAAACCGACAGCGCGGTGTACAGCGTGGTGGAGGGCTCTGGCTCCGCCGTCATGACATATGCGGATGGTGCCGAGGCCGCGCAGTTTCAGTTCACAGCACGCGACCACTTTGTCGTGCCGTCCTGGGTGTCGCTGCAACTCAAGTCCGACCCGGGTTGTGTATTGTTCAGTTTCTCAGACCGTCCGGTTCAAGACGCACTGGGCATTCACCAAGAGGAAAGGTTGTCATGAATTTTGTAGTCACCCCTCCTACCCACGTTTCATTGCCTATTGTGGGAAGCTCAGCCCGTTTTCCGGTGGGGCGCATTTACTGCGTGGGCAGAAATTATGTGGCGCACGCCCAAGAGATGGGTTTTACCGGCCGCGAACCACCTTTTTTCTTCATCAAACCCTCGGACAACTGTGTTCCTGTAGCAAAAGGCACCACAGGCACCCTGCACTACCCGAGCCTTACCAACGACTACCAACACGAAATTGAGCTGGTAGCCTGCATTGGCACGGGCGGAAAAAATATTAAGGCTGCTGACGCCCTAAAGCACATTTGGGGCTACGCCGTGGGCTTGGACATGACCCGCCGCGACCGCCAAACCGAGCAAAAAAAGCTCGGTCGCCCTTGGTGCGTGGGCAAAACTTTCGATGAATCCTGCCCCTGTGGCCCCATTACCCCTGCAACTCAGGTGGGCGACATTGAGAATGCCGACATTTGGGTACAAGTCAACGGTCAAGACCGCCAGCGCAGCAATATCAACAAACTCATCTGGAACATCAGCGAAACCATAGAGCACCTGACCACCGCTTGGGAGCTGCGCCCGGGCGACCTGATTTACACCGGCACCCCTGAGGGCGTGGCCGCTGTGGTGCAAGGCGACACCTTGGTGGGGGGCATTACAGGGTTAGAGCCCATCACGCTGCGCGTGGTTTGAGTACTAAACTGTAGGGGTGAACCGAAACCCCATCAAACACTGTAAAGACTGCGGCCATCAGGTGGCTTACCGGTTGCCTGATGACGGCGATACCAAGCCACGAGCCATTTGCACCGTGTGCACGACGGTTCATTACGAAAATCCTCTGAACGTGGTGGGCACCATTCCTCACTGGCAAGGCCGCGTACTGCTGTGCAAGCGCAATATTGAACCACGCCTAGGCAAATGGACTTTGCCCGCCGGTTTTATGGAACTGGGCGAAACCACCGCCCAAGGCGCCTGCCGCGAAACCCTGGAAGAAGCCGGTGCCGAGGTGGAGCTTGAAGGCCTATTCAGCGTTGTCAATGTGGCGCGCGTAGGCCAAGTGCACCTGTTTTACCGCGCAAGACTACTGAACGACCAATTCGACCCCGGACACGAAACCATGGAGGCCCGCTTGTACGAAGAAGCCGACATTCCTTGGGAGGATCTGGCCTTCAAAACCGTGGCTGAAACACTGCAACGTTTTTTTGAAGACCGCCGCAGCGGACGGTTTGGGTTTCACGACCTCGCGATCCCTTAAGGCGCTTCAAGCTCTAAAGCGTCTGGAAGCCAAGGTTTCCAGCCCTTCTCTTCCTTTGGTCGGCTGCTTACATGAGATACTTATGCACAGAGAAACAACTTCAAAATAACTGCTTCAACGCTCATGAACTCCCCCAAAATTGACATTTACAACCACGTCATGCCTGCGAGCTACGTGGAGTTGGTCAAAAAACATGGCAAAGAACCCGGCATGATCAAGCGCATGAGCAATTTGCGAATGCTCTGGGATATGGAAGCCCGCGCCAACATGCTGGACGATTTTCCGGACGTCCAGCAAGTCATTTCGCTGGCTGTACCCTCCCCTGACATGCTAGGCGGCCCAGAGCAATCGCCTGAATTTGCCCGTGTGGCCAATGAAGGCATGGCCGCCATTTGCAAAAAATACCCCACTAAGTTTCCTTACTTTGTGGCGTCCCTGCCCATGAACAACCCTGCAGCTGCGTTGGAGGAGATGGACTTTGCCATCACCCAATTGGGCGCCAAGGGCATTCAAATCTTGACCAGCGTCAACGGCCGTCCATTGGACGAGCCCGATATTTTTCCTGTTTTTGAGCGCATCACCAACCACCACCGTATGCCGGTATGGATGCACCCCACCCGCCCTGGCAGCCGTGCAGACTACCCCAATGAAAGTGCCTCCAAATACGAAATTTGGCAAGTGCTGGGCTGGCCCGTAGAGTCCAGCGTGGCCATGTCGCGCATGGTGTTTTCGGGCCTGCTTGAGCGTTTGCCTGAATTGCGACTGATCACCCACCACTGCGGCGGCATGTTGCCTTATTTTTCAGGCCGTGCTGAAACCCTGTGGGCCCAATTGGGCAGCCGCAGCGTAGACCCGTCGGACTCCGAAGTGCTCAAAAAGCTCTCAAAACCTCCCATTGACTATTTCAAAATGTTTTACGGCGACACCGTGTTAGGAGGATCCAGTTCAGCCCTGCGTTGTGGTTTGGATTTTTTTGGTGCTGACAAAGTGGTGTTTGCCAGCGACTGCCCCTTTGACCCCGAAGAAGGTCCTATGTTCATCCGCGAAGGCATTCGCTCCATTGAAGACTTGAATCTGAACGTGGACGACGCACGCAAACTCTATTTCGGCAATGCATTCAAATTGCTTGGACTCTAAATTCACAAATCAAATTGCTAATCTAGGGAGACACATGACCGACACCATCAAGCTGAAAGCACAGGTTTTAGTGCTCGATAGTGATTCCAAAATCGCATCCCAAATTGACGCTTTTTGTGAGGCTAATTTTTTAGAAGCCATGCGTGTGACCGAGAAAAAAATACTCTCCGTCCTCAGCAGCAAGGTTGATCTGGGGGCCATTTTCATATCGGAGCGGTTGGAATCAGACAAAGATGGTGGCGTGGATCTGGGCAAGCGCATACGCAAAATTCGCCCTGAGCTTCCTTTGTATCTGCGGCGTGAGACTACCGCGGGCCTTTCAGACCTCAAGTCCAACGAGCAAAGGACGTTTCGTCAGGGCTACCTTATCGAACAAATTGGCGATTTGGCCCAAGACTTGGAAAAATCCGTTTGCAGCCATGTCTACCCCAACAACTTTGTACGAGGCATTTGCGAAATCACGCAAGACACCCTTCAGAGCCAGTTCAAAAACCTCAAGCTTGAGGTGGAGTCGCCTTTTATTGTGTCGGACCACCTGATTTACGGCGACATCTTTACCCTGATCCCTGTGGAAACCAGTTGGTGCAGGGGCTACATGACGCTGCAAGCCAATGAAGAGGAGCTGGTGGACTTTGTACTGGCAGAAAAAACCCGCTTTGAATCCCCCAAAAACAAAAACGCTTTTGATCAATACGCTTTTGTGGGTGAAGTCACCAACATGGTTTGGGGGGCGTTCAAGAACCGGTTCAACGACTTTCAAGCCATTGCAGGCACTTTGCCTCAAGTGCCTATCGTGATCAAACATCTGGATCGCTATATTTCGTTTGGCTCCAAAAATCCCCAGCTCAGTTTGCGCTGCATATTGACCGATCCTGAAAAAGACAACGCTAAACCCGTTGAAATTTTTCAGCGGTTTGTCTTCAACCTAGGCTGGTCTCCTGACGACTACAAAGACAACCAAGCCCAAATGGAACAACTGGTGGACGCGGGCGAACTCGAGTTGTTCTGAGATCCAAGGGCTTATTGCCCGAACTAGAGCAGACCGTGGTACGAACCACCATCGATCTGCAAGTTTTGTCCCGAAATAAAGCCCGCCTGCGCACTGCATAAAAAGGCGCAGGCGTCGGCAAACTCTTCTGGAGTGCCAAAGCGCTTGGCCGCAATGGTCTGAGTGATTTCTTCTCTAGCCTGTTCTTGGGTCAAGCCTTTCAATGTCATGAGGCGCTGGGTCATGAATACTTGTCTGGGCGTATCAATGCGCTCGGGCAACAGGTTGTTGAGAGTGACGTTGTCTGCCGCCACTTCCAGGGACATGGCTTTGCAAAACGCAGTTAAACCGGTTCGCGCTGTAGTGGACAACGCCTGATGCGGCCTTGGGCTTTTGACCATGGCGGATGTGATGTTGACAATGCGGCCAAATTTGCGCGCCCGCATGCCGGGCAACAGCCCTCGGATGAGCAAAATGGGGGCCAACATATTGCCCTCCAGGGCTTCCAGCCAGGCGGCATGATCCCAATCGCTCAACTGCCCCGGTTTAGGTCCGGCGTTGTTGTTGACCAAAATGTCCACATTTCCGCACTGACTGAGCAGCACTTGTCGGCCCGTCTCGGTATTGAGGTCTGCCACCAAGGTGTGAACTTTGGCTCCGGTTTGGCTCTCTATGAGGGTTTGAGCCTGAGCCAAACGCTCTGCATAGCGGCCATTGATGGTGACTTCAGCCCCCTCTCGGGCCAAAACTGTGGCACAGGCCAAGCCTAAACCTTGGGAGGATGCACACACCAAAGCTTTGCGGTGCTGAATGCCTAAATCCATTGGGTGGGCTTTGTAAATGCTTATTTTTGGGTGGAAATCTTGGCGGACTTGATCACTCCGGCCCACTGATTCCGCTCCAATGCCATCATCTTCACAAAATCCTGTGAGGAATAAGCCACCGGGTCAAAGCTCATGGCTTTCATGCGGGTTTGAAACGTTGGGTCGCGGGTCAAGGCCAGGAGTTCTTTTTCCCAAAGCGCCACCACATCGGCGGGTGTTTTGGACGGAAAAAATGCACCGTACCAGTTCATGATGCCCAAGTTGCCAATACCGATTTCGGCCAGGGTGGGCACCTCAGGAAAGGCCTCTAAGCGTTGTGGCTCCAATGTAGCCACAGGCTTGAGTCGCCCCGACTTGATATGCTCTTTGACCGACTCCACCGACTGCACCAGCATATGGGTATTGCCCGCCAGCAGCCCCATGACGGCGGGCGAGCTGCCTTGGTAGGGCACATTGGTCAGTTCTAAACCGACTTTGGCCAAAATCAATTCGGTGGTCAGGTGAAACGCATGCCCAAGGCCAGGGGTGCCGTAAAAATACTTGTCGGGGTCTTTTTTAGAAAGGGCAAAAAACTCTTGCAAGGTGTTGGCCTTGACTTGGCTGTTGAGGACGATGATCGCCGGATTGCGGCCAATGAGCGCAGCGGGTGCCAAGTCGGTGGCCGAGTCATAGGCGGGCTTGGGAGAAAAAAACTCGGCAATAGTGATGGGCGTAGGTGGCGAAAACAACAAAGTGTAGCCATCGGCTGCGGCGCGCACCACCGCCTGCGTGCCAATTTGGCCAGAGGCACCCGCCACGTTTTCCACCGTGATAGTCTGGCCCCACTTGTTACTGAGCAACTGGGCAATCAGCCGCCCGACCGTGTCTGGCCCGCCACCGGCCGGAAACGGCACCACCATGCGAATGTTTTTTTGGGGGTATTTGCCAAGGGCTGGTGCCCCCTGCGCCAGCACAGTACTGGGCAGCCCCGAGCACAACATCACCAACACTGAAACCACCCCCATCGACATCGCCCTGGCCCATAAAAGGGAAACTACCCAGCTCCAAGGGCACGGGCCGGTGGACATATCGGTGAGGCTGCTTTTGACCTTGAGGGTGACTTTTCTGGATGAGTTGGGCTTCATGCGCGGCGCTCCTTCAGGCGGGGGGGTTGGTTCCAGTCGATCCATTGCGCAAAGGCTTTCATTTGCGCCGAAATAAAGTCGCGCGTGGTGGCATCTGTGAGCTGGCCTTGCGCGTCAAATTTTTGACCCGCCATGCCAATAAACACCTCTGGCCGCTGTAAAAACAAAGCACCCACACTGCTCATGGAACGGCGCACGTCGTACTGCACGCGGGCACCACCCAGTGGACCGGTGGTGGCCGACAACACGGCGCAGGGCTTGTTGTGAAAAGGCGATTGGGGTGTTTTAAACCTCGAAATCCAGTCGATGGCGTTTTTAAGCGAAGCGCTCATGGTCCAGTTGTATTCGGGCGTAGAGATCAGCAGCCCATCTGCGGCCAAAATTTGGTCGCGCAGGGCGCACACCGAATCCGGATAGCCCTGTGCCTCGAGGTCGGGGTTGTACATGGGCAGGTCCAGCAAGTTGGTGTGACCGCTCAGCCGCATACCCTGCGGCATAAGTTCTCCAGCCGCTTTGAGTGCTGAGAGGTTGAAAGACTGTGTTCTTAGGCTGCCGCAGATTCCATAGATTTCATAAGTTCGCATAAAGCTAGACGTGAGGTTGAAAGCGAATGAAGTCTTATTATTCGGGCTTTAAACCGGCCGCATTAGCCAACTCTTGCCATTGTTTGATTTCTTTTCGTGCCAAATCCAAAGTTTCTGCCGGCGAGAAAATGACCGTGTCTATACCGCGGCTTTCAAGTTGTTTTTGAATGTCGGGCATTTGGGCTGCCTGCGAATAGGCCTTAAAAATGCGGTCTACCTCCGCAGCGGGTGTACCCTTGGCCACCGCCAAACCCAGCCACGAAGACAGGTTGTAGTTGGGGTAGCCCGACTCCGCTACAGAGGGTACATCGGGCAATGACTTCCAGCGCTGTTGGGTCGTCACGGCCAAGGCACGCAACTCGCCCGACTTCACGCGAGGCAGAGCGGTGGGACCCGTGAGCAAAGAAAAATCAACCTGCCCGCCCAATAAATCCACCATGGCGGGCACCTCGCCTTTGTAGGGGATGTGCAAAAACCTCACGCCCGCCGTACTGGCCAAAAGTTCAGTGGTGAGGTGAGGTGTGGTACCGTTGCCGGGGGTGCTGAAGGTCAAGCGGCTAGGGGCTGCCTTGGCGCGCTGCAAGAGTTCGGACAAGTTTTGAATGGGGGACTTGGCGTTGACAGCCACTACCAAGGGGTAGCGCGCAAAAACCGTGATCCATTCAAAATCTTGAATGGCGTCGTAGCGCAGCGACTTGGAAAGCGCAGGCAAGATGGTGTTGGCAGAAGAGGCCAACAACAAAGTTTGCCCGTCTGGCTTAGAGCGTGCCACCGCTTCAGCGGCCACCGCACCCCCCGCACCCACTCGGTTTTCCAACACAATGGTGCGCCCCATCACCTTGGAGGCCTCGGTACTGAGCAATCGCGCTACCGAATCTATATTGCCCCCGGGCGGAAAACCCACCAATAGGCGCACAGCGCCGTCCGACTGCGCTAAAGCTACGCAAAACCCACAGCTCAGTAGCGCAAGGCAGCAATGCCTCACGGCATGAGACAAAAGGTTTAGGAATTTCATGGGGTCGGAGTTGAACATCTTGCGCAGGAATCCGCAATATGGGGTAAGTCCCTATGCATACATATTAATTTTGGGATCAATATAAAAGCAATTTAATTTGTTGCAACTTGAATCTAGATGTCTTTTCAAGTCACCCTCTCTCCAAGTGGGCATGCATTTGCATGTGAAGAAGGTCTTGAGATCCTCAAGGCTGGACTGGCTGCAGGCTTTCGAATTCCCTACAGCTGCCGATCAGGTATGTGCAGAACTTGCCGCGGTCGGGTGGTCAAGGGCTCCGTAGACTTTGGATCGGCGCACGTCAAATACTTATCTGATGAAGAAAGAGCAAAGGGTTTGGCACTTTTGTGCTGCGCAATGCCCACCTCAGACGTGGAAATTGAAATTGATGAAATTGACCCCCACAAACATTCAAAACCCCAGCGTATTCCTTCCAGGGTTCTGTCTTTTGAAAATGCGGCTCCTGATATACGGATCGTCACTTTAGGTTTACCGGCCAACGAACCTATGCAATTTCAGGCTGGGCAACATGTTGATGTACTCCTGCCTGATGGCGTTAGAAGAAGTTATTCCATTGCCAATAGACCCAAGGCTGAAGGTGTGCGTCAACTGGAATTGCACATCAAGCACATGCCTGGTGGGCGTTTCACCGACCATGTGTTCCAAACCCTTAAACCCCGGGAAATTTGGCAAATTGAAATGCCATTGGGTTCGTTTTGCCTTAAGGAGGCTTCCACCAAGCCCATCATCTTGGTGGCAACTGGTACAGGTTTTGCGCCTCTTAAATCCATGATGCTTGTGGCCTTGGAACAGGACGCGCAAAGGCCGATTCACCTTTACTGGGGCGGCAGGCATCTTGTGGATCTGTACCAGTTAGAAATTGCCCAAGAGTGGGCGCAGCTTCACCCTCGTATCAAGTTGGTGCCGGTATTGAGCCAACCCACCTCAGAGGACGATTGGTCTGGCCGCAAAGGTTATGTGCAACACGCGGTTCTGCAAGACCAACCAAACTTGAACAACTTTGAGGTCTATGCCTGCGGCGTCCCCAGCATGGTGGATGCAGCTCGACACGATTTTGAAAAGCTGGGCGGTTTGCCAGCCGAGGCCTTTTTTGCAGATGCCTTTTTGTCTGAGGCCGACCGTCAACTTCACAACGCAACACCTGTTTGAACCCACTATCAGGAGACCACTATGCTTCCCGAAAACTGTACGGTGATTCCACAAGAACGAACCTCGGTCATCAAACCCTACTGCATGAGCCATGGCACCTTGGAATGCTTTAGCCTGAAAAACTCGCGTCGCTTTTACGAAGAGTTTTTAGGATTGGAATGCGTGCGACACGGCAAACCGGCCATGGTCATTCGCTTGGGCATGCGTTTTCATGTGGTCTGCGTCGAGGTGGGTGACCAAATTCACCCCTGCAGCTTGTTGAACCACTGGGGTGTGGACGTGGCCACCCGAGCAGAAGTGGACGAAGCCCATGCCAAAGCCATTGCACTCAAAGACCAATATGGCATCCGGCAAGTGTTGCCACAGCAAGAAATGCACGGCGTGTATTCCTTCTACTTAGAAGACCTAGACCACAACTGGTGGGAAATACAACACTACGCCAACGGCTTTCAGCATGATGACTTTTTTGATTTTGGCGACCGCTTCACCATGGATGAATCGGGCGATGCCGCCAATTTAGAAGAGCTCAAGGTTTAAACCGACGCCCTTGAGCCGAC
>DDPM01000118.1:0-143 GCA_002342165.1 Hylemonella sp. UBA2468 | reverse complement strand
CCATTTGAGAATCAACACCCACACATAAGGAGATTTTTCATGAACTTCATTCAACGACTGATGGTGGGATTAGGTGCGTTATGCACCAGCCTTATCTTGGTTAGCGCTCAAGCCCAAACCCAACCCATCAAAGTGGGGGGCAC
>DDPM01000112.1 GCA_002342165.1 Hylemonella sp. UBA2468 | reverse complement strand
AGACCTGACATCCTGAAGCACCCTGGGTGCAAACTGCACTTGAGAAAATGCTGCTCGGTTTTGCTGCAGCGTGAACTCGTCTTCAGCACCACCGGCATAAAAATCGTAAATACAGCGTGGCAGACGCTGCCGAGCTAAGGCCTGCAGGTCTTCCACATTAAAGCAATCCCCCACTTGCCTTGGGGTGTATGCGGTCACAACGACCGCCCTATTTTTTGGCAGCAGGTTTTTTGACCGGCGTGACCTTCAAGAGGCGAAGGGCATTGCCACCTTGAATGAGGTCTTTGTCAGCGCGGCTGAGCTTTTTGACAGAGCCAATTAAGCCCAGTGGGTCTTCCTCACCCATGTCATAAGGGTAGTCAGTACCTAGCAAGACATGCTCCGCGCCAAAGCGGTTGATGAGGTGACGCAGCATGTCGGCATCAAAGGTGATGGTGTCGAAGTAAAACCGTTCCAAATAGGAAGAAGGTTTTTTCTTGATCACTGTTTTGAGGTCTGGACGGGCGCGGTGCGCATGGTCCATCCGCGCCCAATAGTGCGCCAAATAACCGCCACTGTGAGCCAGCACCACTTTGAGCTTGGGGTTGCGCTCCATAACGCCGTCAAAAATCAAGTGGCTGACCGCAATGGTGGTTTCAAGGGGGTTGCCAATCACGTTGTTCAAGTAGTGGTTGGTCAAACGCTGGGCATCGGTAAACCCATTGGGATGCATGAACAGGGTGACCCCCAACTCTTGCACGCGGGCAAAGAACTTTTCGAGGTTTAAAGAGGGGTCGGTCAGGTTTTTGCCATTGACGTGGGTATTGATTTCAATGCCCCGCAAGCCCAAATCCTTAACTGCACGGTTGAGCTCTTTCACAGCGAAGTCGGCGTTTTGCAAAGGCACCGTGCCCAGGCCCATAAAGCGATCCGGGTGCTTGGCCACGATGTCGGCAATGCCGTTGTTGACATCGCGCGCCAGCTCGGCTCCAAAGTCGGGTTCTGCAAAATAGTAGTACTGAAAGGGTGCAGGGGATACCGCTTGGATGTCAATGCCCATGCGGTCCATATCCTTCAACCGGACTTCAATGTTGGACAGCTTGGGCGACCGGTCTTTCATTTGTTTGGCATTGACGTCGCGTGTCAATTGGTTGGCATATATATGCCCCACCTCTAGCTCCACGGGGTTCAATACCGAGGCTTTTTTGCCCACCTCAGGATTGAAATAGTGGCAATGAATGTCAATGCGCGGCATTTTGCCTGCGCCCTTAGCAGGACCCGTTGCCTTTGCTCGGGCGGTGGCCGGAAGGACAGGCACCGACACACGTGCCCTGTTGCTGGATTTGGTAGCAGCTGCATGGTGCTTGTGCGAAGGGTCGGTGCAATGAGGGGCGCAAGTAAAAAACATGTTCAATCTGCCTTGATGTTGTTGTCTGCAATGAGTTTGGAGTATTTGGCTTTTTCAGAGGCCAAGAAAGCCCTGAACTCTTCGGGTGATGAAGCCATGGCCTCCACACCCAAGCCGCCAAAGCGCTCTTTGAGGTCAGGGTTGACCATGACCTTGCTCAAGGCCTCGTTGTAACGGTCTACGATGGCCTTGGGTGTACCTGCGGGTAAAAACACGCCCCACCAGTTCACCGCCACCAAACCCTGCAAGCCCCCTTCAGCAAAAGTGGGGATATCCGGAAACAAGGGCGAGCGTTTTTCGCTGGTGATGGCCAAAGGACGCAATCCGCCAGATTTGATGTGCTGCGCCACGGGCAACGCATCTGAAACGATAAAGTCAATTTGACCTGCCAGCACATCATTCACAGCCAAACCGCCGCCTTTGTAAGCCACACCCGTCATCTTGACACCCGCTTGGCGCATGATGAGCTCGCCCGCCAAGTGCGACATGCTGCCCGTTCCGCTGGTACCAAAATTAAGGGAGTTGTTTTTGGCTTTGGCTGCTGTTAACAAATCTCCCAAATTTTTGAATGGCGATTTGCTGGGCACCACCAGAATGTTGGGGCCGGTGGCCGTGAGGGAAACCGCAATGAAATCGTTTTCCATGCTGTAGGGCACTTTGGTGATCAAAGGGTTCACCGATGCGGGGCCCAAGTTGCCAATCACGAAGGTGTAACCGTCAGCCGCCTGACGCGCGGCAAACTCCATACCAATGGATCCTGCAGCACCGGGCTTGCTTTCAATGATCACAGGTTGATTCCAGTAATCGCTGAGCTTTTGACCCATGATGCGGGCCATCAAATCTGAGCTACCTCCCGGTGGGTAAGTGACCACAAGCTTGACGGGTCGGTTGGGAAAGTTTTGAGCTAAAGCCGTACCCACCATGCCAGCAAAGACCAAGCATGCAGCCCCCAAAGTGGTCCATAGATTTTTCATCATGTTTGTCTCCAGATTGATGTGATATGCCAACATGCCTGAGAGATGAGGCACTCAGCATTGACAGTTTCATTCTAAGGAATTAACTCAGCTGATGAAGTGCGCAAGCACCCCCAAACCATCAGTAATTACCCCACTTTAGAGTTCAGCAAATGAGTAACAAATCTCAAGAATTTATGATCTCATGCAATCGTTAGCTGCATTTGTAAAACCCGAGTTCACACTCAAGACTTCAGGAGCCGATATGAACCATCCCATTGGACACAGCGTTCGGGCACGCGCACCATACCAATCCATAGTTAACCGCCCAGGCTTGAAACTTCCTGGGAATGCGCGGGTGGTGCTCTGGAACATCGTCAACGTAGAAGTATGGGAGCCCACTAGCGCCATGCCCCGGGCATTGCTTCCGCCCCCCATGGGTAACCCCATGCTGCCCGATGTGCCCAACTGGTCTTGGCATGAGTACGGTATGCGCGTAGGGTTTTGGCGACTGCTGGAAGCGCTCAACGACCGCAAGATGAAAGCTACTTTCGCGCTCAATGGCACCACATGCCGCATGTACGAAGAGGTGTGCACTGCGGCATTACATGCGGGTTGGGAATTCATGGGTCATGGTTTGGTGCAACGGCCTATGCACAAAGTGGAAGACCAACTGGGAGCCATTCGTGAAACGATGGACGAAATTCGCAAATTCACAGGCAAAGCGCCACGGGGGTGGGAGAGCCCTGGCCTTACAGAGACAGACGACACTCTAGACCACCTCGCTGAATGCGGTATTGACTATGTAGCCAACTGGGTGTTGGACGATCAACCCGTGTCTCTGAACTCCTCAAAGGGCCCCATAACAGCGTTGCCTTACACCATTGAGTTGAATGACGTGGCCATTTCAGCGGTGCAACAACACTCGTCCGATGAAATGCTCAAACGGGGCAAAGCCCAATTTGACCGTTTGTACAAAGACGGTGCCCAAACCCCCAGGGTGATGGCCATATCGGTACACCCCTACCTGAGCGGTGTGCCACACCGCATTGGGTATCTTGAAGAGCTTTACGACTATGTCTTGGGCCATGACAAAGTGCTGGTATGGACTGGTGAGGAAATTTTGGACTGGTTTTTAGAGCAGCAACCCACAACATGAAAACCTTGGAACGCTTCAGAACCCATTGGTCGTTCATTGGACCCAGTGGTTTATATTCATTCAAGAAATTCAACTGGTAACTTCAATCATGCTGCATGCACCTTCACCCGCGTCTCGCGCGGATCAAACCCTTTCGTTCAATATGAAATTACTCGCGCACCACGAGCTTTCTGGCTTTGGTGGTTTGGGCGAAGGTATGGCCATGCAACTGACCGGCGATGGGCGCCGCATACTCTGGCTGGCGCATGAATCGGCGCCTAAAAACTTTTCGGGCGTGGATGTGACCGACCCACGCAACCCCAAGTTGATCGTGCAAACCGATCTGCCACACATGAAGCTGCGCTCCAACTCTCTGGATGTGGTGGGCAACATCATGGCGGTGGCTTATCAGGCCAGCACCGTCGGCATCCAGCCTGCGGGGGTTGATTTGTTTGACATCAGCACGCCCGAACAACCCAAACTTATTTCGCACTTCGATTGTTCTGGACCACATTCGCGTGGTGTGCATGCGCTTTGGTTTGTAGACGGAAAAACCATCCACATGTCTTCTGGTGCGCCAGACTTTACCCCCCGCAACCCACTGGACGATCAGTTTTACAGGGTGCTGGATGTGTCCAACCTGTCCAAGCCTGAAGAAATTGGCCGTTGGTGGTACCCCGGCACACGAGAGGGAGACGAAGCCCCAGCACCCGCAAGATTGCCCAAACAGTTTGATACAGGCTTTAGAACCCACAACACCAACGTGTTCCCTGATCGGCCGGACCGCGCTTTTATTGGCTACATAGATGGTGGTGCTGTTGTGCTGGATATTTCAGACATGAGCAACATGAAGGTGGTGTCCAAATGGAACCATTCTCCGCCCTTTAATGGCTTTACACACACGGTACTGCCTTTGTTTGACCGCGGGCTTTGGATCGTGAGCGATGAATGCGTGCAAGATTTAGGCGCAGATTGGCCCAAGCTGGTTTGGGTGGTGGATGCACGCAACGAAGCCAACCCTGTGCCCATCAGTACCTTTCCTGCTCCACCTGTGGAAGCCTTTGCAAAACGTGGGGGGCGCTTTGGGGCCCATAACCTGCACGAAAACTTGCCCGGGCCCACGTCGTTCAGGTCCGACACCATCATCATTGGTTCTTTCTTTAACGCTGGGGTTCGGGTTTATGACACCACCAACCCGTATCAGGTTCAAGAAATTGCGTACTTTGTGCCTGGTGCGCCCAAACTATCACCAGCTGGGGCCATTCAACTCAACGACGTGTATGTGGATGACCGGCGCATTGTGTACACCGTGGATAGATTTACCGGTGGGCTTTATGTTTTAGAAATGAACATTTGACTCCATTAGTCAATGACTCCAAGACCCACACCCTGATGAGTTCGGTAAGCAGGCCCAAAGGAGACGAGCCTTTTTTTAGAGACCCCTTGGCAGGTGCCATTCCGGTCACACTCATCACTGGTTTTTTGGGCAGCGGCAAAACCACTCTGATTTCTCAATTGTTGCGCCATCCGGGCATGAACCGCGTGGCAGTCGTGATTAACGAGGTGGGTGAGATTGGCATTGACCACGACTTGGTCACCATGTCATCTGAAAACATCAGCCTGCTGGCCAATGGCTGCATTTGTTGCTCCGTGCGAACCGACTTACAGGAAACTTTGCGCGAACTGTTTGCAGCCCGTCATACGGGACAGATGCTGGAATTTGATCGGGTCATCATCGAAACCACAGGTTTGGCTGACCCAGCCCCTGTGGTGCAAACCTTAAGCAGCGACACGTTGTTGGCAGCACACTTTAGGTTGGATGGTGTGGTGACGCTGCTCGATGCCTTTAATGGCCGCCATCAATTGGTTAGCCAACCAG
>DDPM01000020.1:20742-20940 GCA_002342165.1 Hylemonella sp. UBA2468 | reverse complement strand
TTATGCCGGTGGTGCTGAAGACGAGTTCACGCTGCAGCAAAACCGAGCAGCATTTTCTCAAGTGCAGTTTGCACCCAGGGTGCTTCAGGATGTCAGGTCTGTTCAACTTGGTGCTGAACTTGCGGGTGCCCCTGCTGCAATGCCTATGGCCATTGCACCAACGGGCGGAGCTGGCTATGGTTTTAGAGAGGCGGATAC
>DDPM01000020.1:0-20699 GCA_002342165.1 Hylemonella sp. UBA2468 | reverse complement strand
GCCTTAGCACAAGCAGCCTCTAAGTACGGCATTCCGTACACCTTGTCCAGCAGTGCCACCACCACTATTGAAACCATGGCCCAAAAAGCGCCAGGACGTCTTTGGTTTCAGGCCTATATTTTTAAAAACCAAGATTTTTTCTGGAGTCTTTTAGACCGCGCTTTGGCTGCTGACTTTGAGGCCTTGGTCATCACATTGGACCTGCCTGTGGGCGGCAAGCGTGAGCGGGACATGCGCAACCATTTTTCGGTTCCTTTTCGCTACACGCCACGCAATGTGCTGGACTTTGCAAGTCGACCCCGCTGGGCATGGGATATGTTGATCAACGGCTTGCCCCAACTGGTCAACTTGAAAGGCCTGAACCAGCGTCCTACCTCCGCAAAAGCTTTGGCATCTTCTGTGGGTAAAGCTTACGACGCGGGCTTTGACTGGAGCCGCATGGCCGAAGTGCGCGACCGCTGGCCGCGCAAACTCATTGTCAAAGGCATTCATCGGCAAGACGATGCCGAGCGTTTGGTGGCCATGGGGTGCGACGCCTTGGTGGTGTCCAACCATGGCGGTCGCCAACTCGATGGTGTACGGGCCTCTTTGCACGCCTTGCCTGAAGTTTTGGCGGGGGCTGCTGGTAAGGCGCCGGTGCTTTTAGATGGCGGTATCCGTCGCGGTGCAGATGTGGCCAAAGCCATAGCCTTGGGCGCTCAAGGCGTTTTGCTCGGTCGAGCCACATTGTTCGGCGCTATGGGCGGTGGTTTTGAAGGCGTTGACCGTGCTTTGGATATTTTGCGAGACGAGTTGCATCGCACGCTGCAGTTGTGTGGCTTGTCGGATGTGCGCCAACTGTCACCCGATATTCTGCGAAATTATCCCCTCAACACCATTAGGAGTTCGATATGACCAAAATTCTGATAAGCGGCGGCACCGTGGTTACCATGGACCCCAAAATTGGCGATCTGCCCACGGGCGATGTCTTGATAGACGGCAACCGCATCGAGGCAGTTGCCCCTCGCATCCAAGCAGATGACGTACAAGTGATCGACGCGCGCGGTACCGTGGTCATTCCCGGCTTGGTCAATGCCCATATGCATACATGGCAAACCGGCTTACGCGGCCTGGCCTCCAACTGGACGGTTCTGGAGTACTTTAAAAAAATGCATGCGGGTCTGGCCACTTTGTTTCAGCCCTCAGACATTTACATTGCCAACCTCGTTGGTGCGCTCAATCAAATCAATTGCGGCACCACCACTTTGGCAGACTGGTGTCACAACAACCCTACACCTGCTCATACCGATGCGGGTATTGACGGTTTGGTGGAGTCGGGCATTCGTGCGGTTTTTTTTCATGGCTCACCCAAGCCCGACCCCAAGCCAGGTCAAAAACCTTTCTGGGAAGTGCCACACCCCCGCAGCGAAGTCGAGCGTTTGCTTAAAACAAGATTCACTTCATCCGAAAGCTTGGTAAGTCTTGGCTTGGCGATTTTGGGGCCGCATTACTCCACCTACGACGTGGCGGTGGACGACTTCAAATTGGCGCGCGAATTCGGTTTGATTGCCAGCATGCACTGTGCCGGTGGAGCAGCCCGTGTGCCCGACGGCTGGGACCGCTTGGCCCAAGAAGGCTTGCTGGGCGACAACAACAACATTGTCCACGGCAATGACCTCACAGACGCGCAGTTGCGCTTCATGCTGGATCAAGGTGTGAGCTTTTCACTTACCCCCGAGACGGAAATGTTTCAAGGCCATGGCTTTGCCATCACGGGCAGGCTGCGCAAAATGGGGCATCAGCCCTCTTTGGGCGTGGATTTGGAATCTTGCATCAGCGGTGATATGTTCACGGTGGCGCGCATGGCCATGGCCACACAGCGCGCTTTTGACAATGCCGAATCCAAGCAACTGCACCAAAAGCTGCCAGATACATCCACCATCACTGCCCGAGAAGCCTTGTCTTGGATCACCATAGAAGGCGCCAAGATGCTCAAAATGTCAGACCGCATTGGATCGCTCACGCCCGGCAAGCAAGCCGACGTGGTGATGGTCCGTATGGACGATTTGAATATGTTGCCCGTGCATGACCCTGTGGCTGCTGTGGTTACTCAAACCAGCTTGTCCAATATCGACACGGTGTTGGTGGAGGGGGCCATTCAAAAGCGCCACGGCAAATTGTTGTTTGGTGCCTTGGCCGAACGCCAAAACAGTCTGCAGCAGTCGGGTGGCCGCATCGTTCATGACCTTCAAAAGCTTGTGGCTTTGCAGCACTAGTACGTAACTTCCTTATTAAGGTTTACGCTAATTGTTGGGTGAGTCCTTAAACTGGATGATTCAGCCCATCTTTTAAAGGCTAACCAGGAGGCTGATCATGCAAAGTTTCATTCAAAAATTGGTTACCAGGGTGCTGGGCTTTGCTGCGCTTGTGTTGAGCGCGGCTGCCATGGCTGCGCCATCGGGTACCCCTGTCAAAGTAGGCGGTACTTTGGCCTTAACGGGGCCACTCTCTGCCACTGCCATGATCCATAAGCTAGTGGGTGAAATTTATGTGGAAGAGCTCAACAAAAAGAACGGATTGTTGGGCCGTCCTGTGGAATGGATTTTGAAAGACGACCAGTCCAAGCCCGACATGGCACGTACTTTGTACGAACAAATCGTCACAGTAGACAAAGCCGATCTGCTGATTGGCCCCTACGCCACGGCCAATATTCTTTCTGCCATGGGCGTGGCACAACGCTACAACAAAGTGCTGATTCACCACACTTTCGGTATTCCCAATTTGGCCCGCTACGACATGCAGTTTCCTACTTGGGCCACTGGCGCCACGCCTGAGGTGTCTGGCCCTAACTTGGTGCTAGATGCATTGTCTTCAGGCCCCAAGCCGCCTAAAACCATTGCCATCGTCACGTCCAAGTTTCCTTCGGTGCACTTCATGTCCTTGGGAGCCCGCGAAATAGCCAAAAAACGCGGCTTGAACGAAGTTCTGTACTTGGAGTGGGAGTTTGGTAACCGGGATTTTGGCGCCATTGCAAGCCGTCTTAAAGAAGCCAAGCCCGACTTTATTTGGGGTGGTGTGATTGCCCTAGAAGGCATGATGCTTTTGGATGCGATGAAAAAAATCGACTACACCCCGCCCCAAATGTTCCACTTCTTGCCATCCCCAGGGCCCATGCTCAAGTCACCCGATGCCAAAAACGCTCTGGCCATGACCATCTTTGAGCAGCATGCTCCCATGATGAGCAATACCGGTGCCACAGAATTTGCCAAAATCTACAACGAGCGGGCTGCCAAGGCTGGATTGCCTGACATATTTGTGGATACTCAAGCAGCAGCATCTCTTGCCGCTTGGCAAGTCTTAGAGGCTGCGGTCACTGCTACCAAAAGTTTGGATGACCGTGCTATATCACTCTGGCTCAAAAAGAATACGGTCAACACCATTCAGGGCCCCATGCGTTTTGATGGTGTCAACAATTACGGCGACGACATGACCAAGGTCAAGCAGGTGCAAAACGGCGAATGGGTGGTGGTATGGCCTCGCGCCTCAGCAAAACCTGGAGCTAGGCTACAAGCCCCTTAATTGAATGCAGCTTCCAGGCTTAGAGTTGCTCGGGCAGTCCCTGCTGTCCGGGCTGTTTATAGGTGGGCTTTACGGTTTGCTGGGTTTAGGTTTGAGCTTGTCATGGGGCATGCTCAAGCAAATCAACTTGGCCCACTTTGGGCTTGCTTTTTTAGGGGCGTATCTCACTTACCAAATGTCCAACTCGTTTGGGGTGGACCCGATGGTCACTTTGGTCATCATTGTGCCGGGATTTTTCTTGATCGGCATGGCTATGCATTGGGTGTTTGCCAAATTCAAGGTCACGCCATTCAATTCATTGCTGGTCACCTTTGGCCTTTTGGCCATCATCGAATCTTTGATTCAGTATGTATGGACTGCAGACTATCGCAAGCTGGAGTCCCATTACGCTGAAGTCAAATTCAAGGTCGGTCTCTTTTACATTCCGTTGCCGGAACTGTTGACGTTGCTGTTGGCTCTAGCCTTGTGTGTGGGCACATGGGTCGTATTGCGCTACACCTCAACAGGAAAAGCCATGCGCGCCATGTCTGAAAACCCACGCATGGCGGCAGCATTTGGGGTTAACGAGCGCATGCTGGCCCTGTGGTTGTCCGGCGCGGCTTCTGCATTTGCGGGAGTGGCGGGCGTGTGTTTGGCTTTGAGTTTCACCTTGGCCCCTTCGCAAATTTACGGCTGGATTGGCGTGGTGTTTTCAGCCGTCATGATCGGCGGCTTGGGTAACCCTTTAGGTCCGCTGATCGCAGGTATTGTGATTGGCTTGTCTGAGGCCACCACCATGGCCATCACGGCACCGGCTTGGGCGCCTTTGGTGTCTTTTTCCTTGTTGATTGCCGTGTTGTTGCTGCGGCCGGGAAAAATTTAATATGAACCGGCAAGTATTGACGGTGTTTGCGATGGTGGCCGCCGCTTTGGCCTGCTTGCCGATGCTGCAGCTTCCCGCATTTTACGAATCCTTTTTGTATTTGATTTTCCATTGGGTGGTGCTGGCCACTTCCTGGAATATTTTGTCAGGCTATTCGGGCTATTTTTCATTCGGGCATGGTGCCTTTTTTGGCCTGGGCATTTACACCACCGCGGTGCTCAGTGGCAAGTTCAATTGGCCGTTTTTGTACACCTTGCCTTTTGCGGCCTTGGTGCCGGCTCTGTTTGGCGTGGGTTTGGGTGCCATTGTGTTTCGCCTGCGCAACCTGCGGGGCGAACTTTTTGGCTTACTTACCTTGGCGGTGACATTTGTGATAGCCACCATTATTTTGAACACCCCGATCGATGGGGGCCCCGGGGTGTACCTGTCAGCGGTGCCCATTCCCAATTTAGGGCCATCACCCTCTGCAACCTTTTACCTGCTGGCGCTGGCATTGGCGGTGCTGTGCGTATGGGGGGCCTATTACATCTACTGCAACCGTTTGGGCTCTGGCCTCTTTGCTATCCATGACGACGAAGACGTGGCCGAAGTCCAGGGGGTGCCCACATTTCGTTACAAGTTGCAGGCGCTGGCCATTTCTTGTGCTTTTGCGGGAGTGGCCGGTGGTGTGCATGCGCTGTTTGTGTCCTACGTCACGGTCAGCGAGGTGTTCAACATTGTGGTGCCGCTGAACGTGGTGCTGATGAGTGTGTTGGGCGGCTCGCGGCATTGGTTGGGTCCCGCGGTGGGTGCAACCGCCATTACGGCTTTGCTTTATGCCTTCACCGCCGGTGATTTTGCGGTGGTGGGTCGCGCTACGGTGGGCTTGACCCTAATTTTGGTCATCTTATTCATGCCCGAAGGTATTTTGGGTCAGATCTTAAAAAGGTGGCGCCGCTATCAAAAACCCTCTGCCTTACCTGAGCCTATAGCTCCGGCGGTTATAGTGAGAAAGGGCGCGGCTGGAGAGGTGTTGCTGCAAGCGGACGATGTGTCCATGGCGTTTCGTGGGGTCAAGGCGCTTTCTAACGTGAGTTTGGAGGTTCGCCGCGGTGAAATTTTGGGCTTGGTTGGTCCTAACGGCTCAGGCAAGTCCACCATGGTCAATGTCATCAGCGGCTTTTACAAGCCCACGGGCGGTCGCTTGCTTCTTAATGGAACAGACTTGGTGCCCATGCCCGCGCACCGAGCTGCCCGCTCAGGCATTGCACGTACCTACCAAATCCCCAAGCCTTTTACCAACTTGACCGTGCTCGAAAACGCCACCTTGGCGGGTATGTTTGGAGGGCAACAGTTGAGCCGCAAGTTGGCTGCCCATCAGGCCATGTATTGGTTGGAATTTGTGGGCTTGGCAGAACGCGCGCGGGCTTTGCCCTCTGAACTCAATTTGCATCAGCGCAAATTTCTAGAGCTGTCACGTGCTCTTGCTTCTGCCCCTCAGTTGGTCATGCTTGATGAGGTCTTGGCAGGGTTAACGCCATCTGAAATTAACCACGCCATTGCCATGGTGCGAGAAATCCGACAGCGTGGCTCCACTATTTTGTTTATTGAACACAACATGCGGGCCGTGCAAGAATTGTGTGACCGCTTGATTGTGCTGAATTATGGGCAAATCATCGCCAGTGGTTTGCCTAAAGAGGTTATGCAAGACCCTGCTGTGATCAGTGCTTATTTGGGAACGTCTCAGTCATGACCGCCACTTCGCATTCAGACGCCTTGTTCCGTGCAGAACAAGTCAACGTGTCTTACGGCGACGCACCCGCCTTATGGGATGTGAGCTTTCATATTGAAGAAGGCGAGCTGGTCTCCATGGTGGGCCCTAATGGTGCTGGCAAAACCACCCTGATCAATACCGTCATGCGGCTGCTGCCCGTACGTTCGGGTCGCTTGATATGGCGTGGAGAGGACGTCACGTCACTGAACGCCACGCACATGTGCAACCGAGATGTGTCCATCGTGCCTGAGGGGCGCTTGCTGTTTGGCGGTATGACAGTGGAAGAAAATTTGGACATGGGCTGCTACCGGTCCATGGCCCGCCCCTTTAAAGAGCAAACCTTGGAGCGGGTGTTTGCACTGTTTCCTATTTTGAAAGAGCGGTTCTGGCAGCAGGCTGGCACCTTGTCGGGTGGCCAGCAGCAAATGGTGGCTTTTGGACGCGCGCTCATGGCGCAGCCCAAACTCCTGTTGATTGATGAGCCCTCTTTGGGCTTGGCACCCTCAGTGGTAGAGCAAGTGTTTGAGGCGATTGCTGAAATCCACAAAAGCGGTGTGTCGATTTTGTTGATCGAACAAAACGCGGCGCGCGCTTTAGCTGTAGCCCAGCGCGCTTATATCATGGAGGGTGGGCGCATTGTGTCGATGGGAGACCCTGAAGAGTTGATGCGCCAACCCCATATTCGGCAGGCCTACTTGGGCGAGGCAGCCCATGCGTGAGCTGCATGTACGGAATGTAATGAAGTAAGGAGACCACGATGTCCTATGTAAAAGTGACCGACTTGGCGTTTGGCCGGCTGCAATCCCCCGACTTGGATGAGGCGGAAGAGTTTTTAACCCAATTTGGCATGCAGCGCGCGGAGCGCACCCAAAATGCCTTGTACATGCGGGGTACAGACCCCAACCACCACATTCACGTCACGCATTTAGGTCCCTCTAAGTTTATGGGGCTGTGCTTTTTTGTTCGCGATGAAGACGACCTTAAAGCCTTTACCAAAGCTCCTGGTGCAACGGGTATAGAGCATGTGGACGAGCCCGGGGGAGGCAAGCGCGTTCGGATCTCTGACCCATTTGGCTATCAAATGGAGGTGATGTGCGGCATGGAGCAATTGACGCCATTGCCCGTTCGCAAAACCGTGGTCAATACCGGCGACCAAAAATACAACCGCGCCGGCTCCTTGATGCGATTGACTCAAGGCCCCTCCCAAGTCAAGCGGGCTGCGCATGCCGTCATCCTGACGCCTGATGCGGGTGAAAAGGTCAAGTGGTACCGGGAAATGTTTGGCCTAGTGTGTTCCGATGAAGTCTATGCAGGGAGCCGTGACAACGTGATTGCCTCTTTTAACCGTGTGGACCGTGGTGAAGACTATGTAGATCACCATACCTTTTTGTGCATCAAGGGCCCCTTGACCGGCTTGAACCATTTGTCTTTTGAGGCGCAAGACATTGACGACATCATGCTGGGACACAAGCACTTGCAAGACGCCCAAAAATACGAACACGTGTGGGGCATTGGCCGGCACGTGCTAGGCAGCCAAGTGTTCGATTACTGGAAAGACCCTTGGGGACGCGTGCACGAACACTGGAGCGACAGTGATGTCCTCAACATCCATGCGCCCACCAACTACATGACGCCTGAAGAGGGTTTGAACTCTCAGTGGGGAGAGCCTGCGCCAGCACCATTTATCGCACATGCCATTCCTTAATTTAGAAAGTTACACATGAACAAGTTCCGCCCCCTATTCAAATTCGCATTAGCCACTTCGGCTGTACTGTCGGCCATAGTCTTGTCCGGCTGTGCAACGCCCACTGCTCAAGCACCTGCCAACGACCCTGTGACCTTGCGCGTCAATGTGTTTAGAGGTGGCAGCAACTTGCCTATTTATATGGCGATTGAGAAAGGTTACTTTGCTCGCCGCGGCATCACGACCGAGCTTCAGTTCACCCCTAATTCCGACCAGCAACGAACTGGTTTGGCTGCTGGTCGTTTTGAAATTGCCCATGCCGCGGTAGACAACGCCGTAGCCATGATTGAAGTGGCCAAAAACGATGTGGTGATTGTGGCCGGAGGTGATGGCGGCATGAACGAAGTGCTGGTGCGCCAAGACATTCGCACACTGGCCGACATGAGGGGGCGCACCTATGTGGTGGATGCCCCCAACACAGCCTATGCCCTGATCGGTCGCAAGATGCTTAAAAACGCTGGGCTTGCCGAAGGCCGAGATTACAAACTCCACCCATTGGGTGGATCTGAGGCTCGTACCAAAGGCCTAGATACTCCTGATGGTGCAGCGACCTTGCTCAATCCGCCATGGAACTTCATTGCCAAAGACCGTGGTGCCAAAAGCCTGGGGTTGACCATTGATTTGTATGGCCCGTACCAAGCCAGCGGTATTTTTGTCATGCGTCCCTGGGCACAAAAAAATGCTTCAGCAATGGAGCGCTATATTGCAGCCTACATTGAAGGCTGTCGTGCTGCTCAAGACCCCACGCAGAAAACCCTTGCCTTGCAGGTTCTCAAGCGCGAGTTGAAGCTCGACGACCGAATTGCTGACCTCACCTACCAAGCCCTGACAACCAAGGGTAGCGGCTTGAGCCAAGACTGTGCCTTTGATTTGCAAGGATTCCGCAATGTGTTGTCATTGCGTGCCGAAATAGAAGGCCAATGGGGAGGCCAGGCGCCAGCGGTCGACAAGTTTTTGGACCTGAGCTACTACAACCGCGCCGTTCAACACGCCAAGAATTGATTCATTAAGGGCAAGTTTTGATTTGAGGAATATTTGATATGAGACTGATGGCTTTTCAATACCAAGGGCAAGCGGCTTTAGGTTTGCGTTTGGGTTCTGAAGTGGTGAACCTCACCGCCTTGGGTTTCCCGACTGATCTAGACGCGCTGCTGCGCGCTGGCCCTGAGGCCATGGCGGCGGCACACACTGCAGGACAAAAGGCGCGTCACCGCATTCCTTTGGCTACGGTGCAGTATTTGCCCCCTGTAGCCCATCCCGCCAAAGCCATTGCGGTGGGCTTGAATTACAAAGACCATGCGGCAGAGGGCAATTTTCAGCCACCAACCTATCCGGTTTTATTCCACCGCTACCCCAGTTCTTGGGTGGGTCACGGTCAGGCCTTGCTTCGCCCCAAGGTGTCTGAGCAGTTTGACTATGAAGGCGAAATGGTCGTGGTGATTGGCAAAGCGGGCCGATACATTGATAAAGCCCATGCTCTGGACCATGTGGCGGGCTACTCCATTTTCAATGACGGCTCTTTGCGCGATTACCAGTTCAAGTCCACTCAGTGGATGATGGGCAAAAACTTCGACGCTTCCGGATCTTTTGGCCCAGAGTTTGTGTCTGCTGACGAGCTGTCGCCAGGGGCCACCGGCTTGAAGCTGCAAACCCGCCTCAACGGTCAAGTGGTGCAGACCACCAGCACCAGCGACATGATTTTTGATGTCGCCACTCTGGTTTCAGTATGTTCCGAGCCCTTTGCTTTGGAGCCGGGAGACCTCATTATTTCAGGTACACCCGCTGGTGTGGGCTTTGTTCGCAAGCCACCTCTGTTTATGAAAAAAGGCGATGTCTGCGAAGTCGAAATTGAAGGTCTTGGTATTTTGTCCAACCCAGTGGTGGATGAGATTTAAGCCTCACTTTGCCACTTTTAACGGACTGAATAAATAGGAGGGGTGACCCATGCGTGACATGACATCTTTAAAGGCTAATGGTGCGATTGCGGTGATCTTCCTATGGGCTTTTCAAGCCCTAAACATGGGATCCGCTTGGGCTCAAGACTATCCCAACCGGCCCATCAAAATGGTCGTGCCCCAAGGTGCGGGTGGGGGCACGGACATTTTGGGGCGTCATGTGGCTGGGCGCATGACCGAATTGTTGAAGCAATCGGTGGTTGTGGAAAACAAAACGGGTGCGGGCTCTTTGGTAGGCACTGAGTTTGTGGCGCGTTCAACACCCGACGGTTACACGCTGATGGTGGGCGGCATCTTCAATATGGTGATGAACAAGGCCCTCATTAAAAACTTGTCCTACGAGCCCGAGCGCGACTTTATTCCTTTGGGTTTTGTATCGGCCTATCCCTTTATGTTGGTCACACGCGCAGACTTGCCTGTCAACAATTTGGCAGAGTTTGTGGCCTATGCCAAAGAGCGTCCGGGCAAGCTCACTTATGGCTCTGCTGGTATTGGCACCTTGCAGCATGTGTGGGGCGCCATATTGGCAGGGTCATTGGGCCTGGAAATGGTGCATGTGCCATTTAAAGGCGCGGGTCCGGCCCACCAAGAAATGTTTGCTGGACGCGTGGATGTGATGTTTGACAATATTTCTGCCTCCAAGGGCCATGTTCAAGTCAACAGACTCAAGGGCTTGGCGGTTTCTTCGCTTGCTCGTAACCCTCAAATGCCTAATCTGCCCACCATTAATGAAACAGGTGTGGTGAAATTTGATGGCGAGAGCTGGTTTGGTATTTTTGCCCCAGCGGGCACACCGCCCGCCATCGTGGCCAAGTTGCGTGAAGTGTTGGCCACCATCAACAAAGAACCTGAATTTGTGGCACGTGTCGACCGCGATGGCGGACGTATTTTGAACATCAGCCCCAACCAACAACAAGCCTTTTTGAAAGAAGAGGTAGAGCGGTGGGTCGGTTCGGTGGCACGTTACAAAGTCACCGCCGATTGATAACCCAGCCGCGCCTTTAATTTGGCGGCCATTTCCTGCTGCCACTGCGCCATGGGCATCACGCCGGGTTTGCCGACCAGGCGCGCATGGGTACTTTGAAAAATATTCTCATCGTTCAGGCTTAAATCTAGGGGCTCCAGAAAGGGTTGTTCCACGTGCCACGGGGTGTCAAGGTAGACCTCTACCCGGTTGACCTCAGGATCCCTAAAGTACAAAGACCAGGAATTTCCATGGTCTACGGTTTGAATCAAGGTGACATCTTTTCGCGAGATCAATAGCTTGTTCATGACCCGCAAGTCCTGCAGGCTACTCACTTGAAACGAAATTTGTTGCAAGCCAAATCCGGGCCCTGAGCCGGGCGGCCGACCGGTTTCCATCACCAGCTGGTGATGTGAATGGGGGTCGCGGCTCAAAAACACCACATCGTGATCCCGAACATGACCCGCATCGGTCACCACAAAGCCGAGCACCTCTTGGTAGAAGCTCGACATGGCTTGAATGTCCCATACAAACATGCCCATGTGGCGCAATTTAAGTTCCGGCAGCATTTGGAATTCCTTGGTGGTTTAAACGAGGCATAAGTGCTGGATTCACGAGCCTAACCACTGCTGAGCTTGTTCGTACAGTGCGCTTTGCTCAGGAGAGTTGTGTTGCACCAGGTCCAGCGTGATGTGCGCGCCCTTGAGACTTTGCACATAAGTCAAATGTCGGTAGGCTGTAGGCAAACTATCAAGCAGCTGCGTGTCCAAGGGCAAAGGTGTACCGGGCATGACCGGGTCCATACGGTCACGCTCATGTATGGGGTGCCGTTGGGCAATTTGCCAGCGTTGTTCCAGGTGGACACACCAATCCAAAAAACGGCACCACGCTGTGACGTCCACGTCCACGTCATGAATTCGTGCCCTGAGCATCAGGGTCACCCGGGTTTCGGCCAAGGCCTTGTCGCCAGAAAACTGAACCGCGCACGCACCCATGCTGTGCCAAGAAGTCGCGGCATGGGGGTTGAGGCTGCTTTGTATGGAGGCGTCTATAAAGGCGTCTGCGCTGCCGACCATCCAAGTGGTTTTGACTTGAGCGTGGGGCGCATAGCAGGTTCTGAGCTGTGACCAGTTGCGCGTATCGCGCCACAAACCCCAGTTATGCACCAGTTGTGTCAATTCAAAGGTGGGGTTGTGAGGGTAGGAATGCATGGGGGTTAAAGTGCTGCAGAAACTCAAAGCATAAGCGTGGACATCATTGGGCACCATACAGACTTTTCCTAAGTCAAGCTAGACTCTTGGGACGTTACCTGAGTAAAACTCAATATGAACATCATTGACAGTATTTCGGCACAATCAGACGTCATTGCCCGGATTCGAAAGGACATTCATGCCCACCCCGAGCTGCGTTTTGAAGAGCACAGAACCGCTGACCTGGTAGCGCAGCAACTCACCGCTTGGGGCATTCCGATTCATCGGGGTTTGGGTGGCACAGGTGTGGTGGGGATTATCAAGAACAGCACGTCAGATCGTGCTTTGGGCCTGCGTGCCGATATGGACGCTCTGCCCATCTTGGAAAAAAACACCTTTGAACATGCCAGCCGACACCACGGCAAGATGCACGCCTGCGGACATGATGGCCATACCGCTATGTTGTTGGGTGCAGCCCAACACTTGGCGCAGCATCGGCACTTTGACGGTACGGTGTACCTGATTTTTCAGCCAGCTGAAGAAGGCGGCGGTGGTGCCCGCGAAATGATTCGAGATGGCTTGTTTGAGAAATTTCCCATGCAGGCCGTGTTTGGCATGCACAACTGGCCAGGTATGGCAGCGGGTACTTTTGCGGTCAGCCCCGGACCTGTGATGGCGTCAAGCAATGAATTCAAGGTCACCATCCAAGGCAAAGGGGGGCACGCCGCTTTGCCACACACCACCCTGGATCCGGTGCCGGTGGCATGCCAAATGGTACAAGCGTTTCAAACCATCATCACCCGCAATAAAAAACCCATCGACGCAGGCGTTATTTCGGTCACCATGATTCATGCGGGAGAGGCCACCAATGTGGTGCCCGACCGCTGCGAATTGCAAGGCACCGTGCGAACCTTCACCCTGGAGGTGCTGGACATGATCGAAACCAGAATGCGCCAAATTGCCGAGTACACCTGTGCGGCACAGGGCCTGACCTGCACTTTTGAGTTTTTGCGCAACTATCCGCCCACCATCAACGCTTTAGCAGAGGCTGAAATTGCCAAACAGGTCATGAAAGATTTGGTCGGGCCAGATCAAGTCTTGGTGCAAGAGCCCACCATGGGCGCTGAAGACTTTGCCTACATGTTGCAGGCTAAGCCCGGCGCTTACTGCTTTATTGGCAATGGAGATGGTGACCACCGCTCTGTGGGCCATGGGGCGGGACCCTGCACCTTGCACAACCCCAGCTTTGATTTCAATGATGCCTTGCTTCCCTTGGGGGCCAGCTACTGGGTGCGCTTGGTGGAACGCTGGCTCAGCTGAAGTGGCGCTGGCTGGCCACTTGAAGCAGCCCATCAAAAATCAGGTTGTCCACCAATTCAAAGGGTATGGACAAGTTGGGTGACATTTTCCAACCGGCGCCACCCGTCATCACGCACCAGGGCTCGGCTTTGCAGTGTTGGCGCACATGCTGCACCATGCGGTCCATTGCCCCCGATATGGCGAACGTACCGCCAGTGGTGAGGGCGTCACTTGTGTTGGTAGGAAAGGGGCAGACATCGCCTGTGGGCACATGCAGACCGGCGGTGCCGGACTCCAGCGCGCGCAACATGATGCCGTGACCGGGCAAGATGTAGCCACCTAGAAAATGACCCTGTGCGTCTATGGCTTCCACCGTGACCGCGGTGCCTACCATCGCCACTACGATGGGACGCGCTGGGCCAAAAGACAGCATGCGGTGCCAAGCGCCAATCATGGCCACCCATCGGTCCGGTCCAAGTCTTGTGGGGTGGTCATAGTTGTTGGTCAAGCCAGCTTCTGAGGCGCTGGACACCACCCATTGCGGCGAACAAGGCCATATCTCCATTTGCTCTTCTACCCGGTGCCGCACCGAATCGCTGGCCACAATACAGCCCAACATGCTGCTGGGTTGGGGCAGCTTGGACCAGGCGCCTTCACTCAGTCGGTCGATGTGATCTAAAAACTCAGCGCCTTGCTGCAACAAATTCGCGCCAGGGCAGGGGGCATCAAACAAAGCCCATTTCAAGCGGGTGTTGCCCACATCAATGGCAAGAAACGTCATGGGTAGTGGTGTTGGGTGAAGCTGGATGGTGGGGCTTAGTTTTGCTTCCAAGGTAGCCCATGAAAACGCCAGCCCCCTAATGTGCCCCGATGACCAAGGGTATCGGGGTTACCCTCAAAGCCTTCCAGAATGTTGTAGGCCTCTAGGCCCAGAGCTGTGGCGCGTTGTGCCGCAGCTATCGAGCGCACGCCGCTTCGGCACAGCAGTAGTAATTTTTTGGAGTCAGGGCTTGCATTTTGAATGCGCTCATCAAACTCTGGGTTGATCGCCATACCGGGCCACTGCTTCCAGGCAATGGCCAAGGCACCCGGTACAAAGCCCACCCACTCGCGCTCGGCATCACTGCGAACATCCACCAGCACGGCCTCACCGGATTGACACCATTGGTAAGCCAACTGGGGGGTGATGTCGCCGGCGTAGTCTATAGCAGGGGTGACGCCCAAATTCAATGAAGACATGCCCTGTTAAACGATCTTCACGCTCAAGTTAGGCAGGCCGTCTATGTGCATTTCAATCACATCGCCACGCACCACTGGGCCTACGTTTTCAGGCGTGCCTGAATAAATAATGTCGCCCGGAAACAGCTCAAAGGCCTGAGACAGTCGGCTGATTTGTTCTGCCACCGACCAGATCATTTGGTTCAGGTTGGCGTTTTGTTTAGTCTGGCCGTTGACCTTCAACCATATGGAGCCTTTAATGAAGTGCCCTGTTAGCCCAACCTTATGCACCGCACCAATTGGGGCGGAGCGGTCAAAGCTTTTGCCGATTTCCCAAGGTTTTTTCTCATCGCCCAAAGCGCGTTGCAAGTCCCTGCGGGTCATGTCTAAACCCAGCGAATAGCCATAGACCAAATCCAGAGCGCGATCCGGAGGAATATCTCGCCCACCCTTGCCCAAGCAGGCTACGAGTTCAGCCTCGTAGTGGTAGTTTTTGGTCAGAGTGGGGTAGGGGTGGTCTGCCACTGTACCCGCGGCCACATATTGAATGGCATCGGTGGGTTTTTGAAAAAAGAAAGGGGGTTCACGTGTAGGGTCGGAACCCATTTCGCGGGCGTGCGCGGCATAGTTGCGGCCAATACAGTAGATGCGACGCACAGGAAACATGTCTTCGCTACCCACAATGGGTATATGGGTGGCAGGCACGTTGAAGGGTGTTTTGACTTGCTGTTGCGCGATGCCGGGGGTGGCACATCCCACCACTGCACCTGTCGCCATTAAGGCGGAACCTTGAAAGAAATTACGACGATCCATGTAAGTCTCCTTGTTTGAGTGATTTATAAGAAGCATCTTAAAGGCACTAGGCCAGTTATGGATCAAAGATATACCAGCTCGACCGTGTCACTTACGAAGCACTTACAAAGCCGTGAGCTGTTTACTGGTGAAAACCCTAAACAGTTTAGTAGGGTTACACGTTCAGAATGAGGCATTCCGCAACTCAAACTTTGGAGATACCTGTGAATACCACCACCACACCTCGTCGTCGCAGTCTGCTTAAAGGCGCTGCCATAGCTGCTGGCGCGATGACCGCACCCATGATTGCCACGGCCCAAACCGTGTCCTTGCGTTTCCAAAGTACATGGCCTGCAAAAGACATCTTTCACGAATACGCCAACGACTTTGCCAAAAAAGTCAATGACATGGCCAGTGGCAAACTCAAAATTGAAGTGCTGCCATCTGGCTCCGTGGTGCCTGCTTTCCAATTGCTGGAAGCCGTGAACAAGGGCACCTTGGATGGAGGCCACGGTGTGGTGGCTTACCACTACGGTAAAAACTCCGCTCTGGCCTTGTGGGGTTCTGGCCCTGCGTTTGGTATGGACCCCAACATGGTGCTGGCTTGGCACAACTACGGCGGCGGCAAAGCGTTGCTGGAAGAAATTTACGCTTCGCTGAGCATGGATGTGGTGTCTTACTTGTATGGCCCCATGCCTACCCAGCCTTTTGGCTGGTTCAAAAAGCCCATCTCCAACGTGAGCCAAATGAAGGGCGTGAAGTTCCGTACCGTCGGTTTGGCGGTTGACATGTACACCGACATGGGCGCTGCGGTGAACCCTCTGCCCGGTGGCGAAATTGTGCCGGCCCTGGACCGTGGTTTGATTGACGGTGCCGAATTCAACAACGCCACTTCTGACCGCATCTTGGGTTTCCCTGATGTGGTGAAAAACTGCATGCTGCAGAGCTTTCATCAGTCCGGCGAGCAGTTTGAAATTTTGTTCAACAAGACCAAACTCAACACGCTGCCTGCTGAATTGCGCTCCATCATTGACTACTCTGTTCAGGCCGCCAGTGCCGACATGAGCTGGAAAGCCATTGACCGCAATACCAAAGACTATATTGAGTTGAAAAAATCGGGCATCAAGTTTTACAAAACACCAGATGCCATCTTGAAGGCTCAGTTGGCCTCTTGGGACAAGATCATTGAGAAGAAAGGTTCTGAGAACGCTTTGTTCAAAAAGGTGTTGGATTCTCAGCGTGCCTACGCCATCAACGCCGGCCAATGGCAGCGCGACTACATGGTCGATTTCAAAATGGCCTACGACCATTTCTTTGCCAAGAAGGCCGCTCCTAAAGCTTAAGCCAAGCACCAAGGCCTTGGACTAAAATCCTTGACTTGGCAGTCAACCTGACTCAGGTTGGCCCAGGAGTTACCCACTTCCAGCCACTCGGGCAACCGATTGGCTGGTTTGTTTTTTTTAGGGGTGTTGCCCACATGAAGATTCAAAAAGTTCTGCACATGGCAGACCGCATCAGTACCTGGGTCGGTAAAACTTTCTCTTGGTTGATTGTGGTGTTGATGTTGTTGGTGGTGATTGAAGTGTTCAAGCGCTACATCTTGAATGCGCCCACCGCTTGGGTGTTTGATGCCAGCAATATGCTTTACGGCACCTTGTTCATGATGGGAGGGGCCTATACCTTGTCACAGGACGGGCATGTACGCGGCGACTTTTTTTACGGCAGCATGAAGCCCCGCAAACAAGCTGCCATCGATTTGGTGTTGTTTGGCCTGTTCTTTTTGCCCGGAGTGATGGCCCTGACGTGGTCGGGCTGGACGTATTTTCAAGATTCATTGGCCATCAACGAGCAAACTTTCAACGCAGATCCCCTGCCCTTGTATCCCTTTAAGTTCATCATTCCCTTGGCGGGCGCTTTGGTGCTGATGCAAGGTTTGTCTGAAATGTTGCGCTGTGTGGTGTGCTTGCAAACTGGCGAATGGACCCCGCGCCTCAAGGACGCTCAGGAAGCCGACGTGGTGAGCCAACAGTTGGCTGGCAGCGAATCGGTGGATGAAGAAGCCCGTCGCATCGCTATTGAACAATCCAAAGGCTTGAAAGGTTGATCATGAGCAATGCAGCACTGGGCCTGACCATGCTCGGCATGATTGTGGTCGTGATCATGATGGGGTTCCCTAGCGCCTTTACCCTGATGGGCTTGGGCATGATGTTTGGGTTTTACGCCTTTTACGACCCTGCCGTTCCGTTTTTTTCTAACAAAATTTTTGATCTGATGGTGCAGCGCGCTTTTGGCGCGATGAACAACGACACCTTGTTATCTATTCCGTTGTTTGTGTTGATGGGCTACATCATGGAACGCGGTGCGCTGGTGGACAAAATGTTCCAAAGCGTTCAGCTGGCTTTTCGCAGGTTGCCCGGTTCTTTGGCCGTCACCACTTTGGTGATTTGCACCTTTTGGGGTATTGCAAGCGGATTGGTTGGCGCCGTGGTGGTGCTGATGGGCGTGATTGCCATGCGCCCTATGCTCAACGCCGGTTACGACACCCGCTTGGCTGCGGGTGTGATCACGGCCGGTGGCACTTTGGGGATTTTGATTCCCCCTTCTGTGATGATCATTGTGTATGCGGCTGTTGCGGGGCAGTCTGTGGTCAAGCTATATGCTGCGGCCATGTTTCCAGGTTTCTTTTTGGCCTTTTTGTATCTTGTGTACGTGATTGGCTGGGCGCTTCTGGACCCTAAAGTGGCACCCAAGCTGCCCATTGAGCAAATGCGCGCGCCCATTTCGCCTTGGGTGGCGCATGTGTCAAGCAGCTACTCGCGCTTTATGTTACCCGCATTGGTTTGGGCGGTGCTCAGCCCAACCAAGGCTTTGCAGCGTGGCATAGAAGGTGTCAACCTGGGTTGGTTGAGCCTGGTCAACGCACTGGTTCGGGCTTTGGCCCCCGTGATTTTGGCGTTAGCCAGCCTAGGCGCCGTGTGGTGGTATGTGACCATCCATTCTCAACAAGTGGAAGATACGGGCGTGGTGGCTATGCAAACGGTAGCCGAGCCTGCCGCGAGCGCATCGACAGAGCCTGTTGCCGCTGAATCTGCGGCTAACGGCAGTGTGCAGGAGCCGCCGGCTGAAGATGCGCCATTGCAGGAAATGGGGGCAACACCTACCCTGCAAGAGTCTGCAGCGGTAGCAGAAGAGCCCTTGCAAGAAATGGGCGCCGGTGAAGGCGTGAACGCCCCCAAGGCTGAGCCTGTGCCTGAGGGCTTCTATTCGGGTTTTGCGGCGGCTTGCTTGGTTGCCTTGGGCTTATTGGTTTGGTATTACTGGCGCTTTGATGCCGAGCAATACGAAATTTTGTCCATGCTCATCACCTCGGTCATGCCTTTGGCCATCCTGACGTTTGTGGTGCTGGGGGTGATTTTGTTTGGAATCACCACCGCAACAGAGTCTGCGGCAGTGGGTGCAGCAGGCGCATTTTTAATGGCTTGGAGCGCCGGCACCCTGAACTTGGAACGCATCAAAGAGGCGGTGTTTTTGACCGCCAAAACCACTTCAATGGTGTGTTGGTTGTTTGTGGGCTCTGCTTTGTTCTCAGCCGTTTTTGCGATTTTGGGAGGGCAGCGTTTGGTGGAGGAGTGGGTGATGTCCATGAACCTCACCCCGATTCAGTTTTTGTTGTTGTCTCAGGCCATTATTTTTGTGCTGGGTTGGCCGCTGGAGTGGACGGAAATCATCGTGATTTTTGTGCCCATCTTTCTTCCATTGCTGCAGCACTTTCAAATTGATCCCCTTTTGTGGGGGGTCCTGGTGTTTGTGAATTTGCAAGCGGCCTTTTTGTCGCCGCCGGTCGCCATGTCGGCCTTTTATCTCAAAGGGGTCTCACCGCCGCATGTCACCATCAACCAGATCTTTGCCGGCATGATGCCTTACATGTTGATCGTGATTCTGTGTATGGTGCTCATGTATGTGTGGCCCCAGCTCACTTTGTGGCTGCCCAATTATTTGTACGGTGGTTGAGTCATTTGAGGGCGCAGAGCGGGCCCAAGTGGCCGCCAGTTTGGCGCGTGAAATTCAACAATTGCGCGCGGCTGCGGTGATGCTACAAGAGGGTAAGCCTGAAAAAGCCCGTGCGGCACAGGCCTGCTTGGATTTGGCGCAACAACGTGAAGCCAAGTTGACTGCGCAGGAGCGGGAGTTTTTGGCTCAAGCCCCCAAGGGGGACAACTTCATCGATCACGGGGCACTGATACTGCAAGCCCAAACCAAGGCGCAGTAATCAACACCGGGGTTCTACTGAATGTGCTCTTCTGCTCCGCCAAAATCTTGGTCAAGCTCCATCTCAATTTCCTGATCGATGTCTTCGTAGGGGTTCTTGCCCTGGGCATAGGGAATCAGGGGTTTGTCCAAGGGTCGCAAGACGCGGCGCTTGAGGCTGCGTAAGGTGGTGGACTGTTCCATCGCTTGAAGTACGTTTTCAGGCTCCATCATGAGACTGAAGGGGTTGAGCGAAATAAGATCGTTTTGCATGGTTTATCCTCGGTATGCATCCAAAGTGGACGTGATCTACTTTAGGCCTCGCTCTGAATAAGTGAAGTCGGCAGGTGGCGCTTCTTCTTGTAGGAAGTTGTCTGACAAGCCGTCACTTTTCAAGAAGCACTAAGCTTGGGGCATGTCAGATGCAACCCATCCTTTTGAGAGTCTTACCCCAGATGTGGTGATGGATGCCCTAGCCAGCGTCGGCTTATGGGGAGACGGTCGCCTGCAGGCGCTGAGTTCTTATGAAAACCGTGTCTATCAAGTGCACTTGGACAGCGGGCCTGCGGTGGTGGCCAAGTTTTACCGCCCCGAGCGCTGGAGCCCCGCTCAAATTCTGGAAGAACACATCTTTGCACAACATTTGATCGACGCCGAAGTGCCTGTGGTAGGGCCAATGCACTTGCCTGAAGGCATCGTAAAAGCTCAGGCAAATGGTCTTGATGGGTCATCCACCCTGAACCAGTTTGGCGGGTNNTCGTGTTGGGCCATCCACTCTGAACCAGTTTGGCGGCTTTGCCTTTTCAGTCAGCCCTTGGCGCGGTGGACGTCCGCCAGAGCTAGACCAGCCAGAGGTGCTGGAATGGATGGGTCGGTTTTTGGCCCGAATACATCTGGTGGGCGAGCACCAGGCCTTTGCGCACCGCCCCAGTTTGAACGTGGAAACTTTTGCACTGGCTTCCCGCGAGCTTTTAATGACGCAAGAGTTGATTCCGCTGGACGTGCAGGCCCAGTGGGAGCGCGCCTTTCAAGAAGCTTTGGCGGTGTTGACCAGCTTCAAAGCCCTTCATGACAGTGCAAACCCAGACGAAGACCCCATTGCGTTCATAAGAGTGC
>DDPM01000090.1 GCA_002342165.1 Hylemonella sp. UBA2468 | reverse complement strand
TGGCAAGAAGCCCTTTGGGTTCTGGCGGGCTCCATTTTGTTGGCCTTGCCTTTGGGCTATTTGCTGCGCGAGCCAGGTTTTTCGGGCGGGCAAGTCCCCAAGCGCGACCAGAGCATTGTCCAAGCCGTGCGAGAAGCCTTGGGCTACCCCAGCTTTTTGTTGCTGATGGGCGGCTACTTTGTGTGCGGCTTTCAGGTGGTGTTTATTGGCGTGCACATGCCCAGCTATTTAAAAGACAACGGCTTGTCTCCTGAGGTGGCCAGCTACGCCTTGGCCTTGATTGGTTTGTTCAATATTTTTGGAACCTATGCTGCTGGAGTCATAGGGCAAAAGCTCTTGAAGAAAAATATTTTGGCCTTCATTTACCTGGCGCGGGCGGTGAGCATTTCGGTGTTTTTGGTCGTACCGCTCTCCCCTTGGTCGGTTTATGTCTTTTCAGGGGTGATGGGGTTGCTGTGGTTGTCCACTGTGCCCCCAACCAATGCGGCGGTGGCCCAAATCTTTGGGGTGGCGCATCTGTCCATGCTTAGCGGGTTTGTGTTTTTCAGCCACCAAGTGGGCTCCTTTATGGGGGTGTGGCTTGGTGGTTACTTGTACGACACCACTGGCAGTTATGACGTGGTGTGGTACATCTCTATTGCCTTGGGCGTGATGGCCGCGTTGATCAACCTGCCTGTTCGTGAAGCGCCCATTGTGCGTACACCTGCCCATGCTTGACAAGCCGTCCTCTGCATTCAGCGCAAACCCCTCGGCGCCAAGCCATTGGTGGGCGAGATGGTGTAATGTGTTTTGGAGCTTACTGGCAGTTGCGGTGTGCGTGGGCGTTTTTAGGATGTACCTGCAAGCGGATTTTTTGGTCACGCTTGCCAATCAGGTATGGGCTTGTTTTTAAAAGCTCCCAGGTGACGGCCAAGTTGCCCACCAACCTAAACCCACCTCATCTGGGGCATATTCATGGTGGGGATACCCCCTCTGAATGGGTACAAAAGTGGACACATCTTTTGCCCAAGAAAGCACGTGTTCTGGACTTGGCTTGCGGCCAAGGGCGCCATATGCGTTATTTGCAGGGTCTGGGGCACCAGGTCACAGGCGTTGACAGGTCGCCCCAAGCTTTAGAAATTGCTGCTGCACATGGGCATACGGTATGGGCAGATATTGAGACAGGGCCATGGCCTTTTGCAGATGACGGCAATTTTGATGCGGTGGTGGTAACGAACTATTTGTGGCGTCCCTTGTTTGCAAGCATCTTCAAAAGCCTTGCGGCTGGCGGGGTGTTGATTTATGAAACCTTTACCACTGGGCAAGAAACCTTAGGCAAACCCTCGAACCCCGACTTTTTGCTCCAAACAGGCGAATTGCTGCAAGTTTTTTCAGGGCTGCGTGTTGTGGCCTTTGAAGATGGCTTTTTGGATGGGCCTGACCGCTTTGTACAACGCTTGGCAGCAGTAAAGCCACATGGCGTGTCCACCTCTGGGCTTCCAGCGCGTTACAGCTTATAAGGAACCCTCTCTCGGTAGAATGCATTTTTACTCTTTGACAAATGGCCACACCCTCTTCATCTTTTAAGCCTATTCGAGGCAGCATCGTCGCTTTGGTGACCCCTTTGCTACCCAACAAACAAGTGGACTACCCCAACCTGCGCAAGCTGATCGACTGGCACATTGCACAGGGCACAGACTGCATTGGCGTGGTGGGCACTACGGGAGAGTCCCCCACGGTCAATGTGGAAGAACATTGCGAAATCATTCGGGTTGCTGTGGAACAGTCTGCCGGCAAAGTGCCCATCATGGCTGGCTGTGGCGCCAACTCCACTGCCGAGGCCATTGAACTGGCTCAGTTTGCCCAAAAAGTGGGGGCCAATTGCCAGTTGCAGGTGGTGCCCTACTACAACAAGCCCACTCAAGAAGGCCAATACCTCCACTTTGCCGCCATTGCCGAAGCTGTTGACCTGCCGGTCATTCTTTACAACGTACCGGGCCGCACTGTGGCAGACATCTCGCACGATACGGTGTTGCGCTTGGCCAAATTGCCGGGTATTGTGGGCATTAAGGAAGCCACCGGCAACATTGAGCGTGCCCAATGGCTGATCAAAGAGACTCCTACCAACTTCGCGGTGTATTCCGGGGACGATCCCACCGCCGTGGCATTGATGCTGTGTGGCGGCCAGGGCAACGTGAGCGTGACCGCCAATGTGGCCCCCAAGCTCATGCATGAGTTGTGCAAAGCCGCAATGAACGGCGACGTTCAGGCGGCCATGGCTCTTCAGTTCAAGCTGCTGCCGGTTCACAAACAGTTGTTTGTTGAGCCCAATCCCATACCCGTCAAATGGGCCATGGAGCGCATGGGCCTGTGTGGCGGCACATTGCGCTTACCTATGACCCCCTTAAGCGAACACCTGAAGCCCTCGGTTGAGGCGGCTTTGCGCAGCGCTGGACTTATTTGACTTCTTCCCCAAGGACTTACCCAGTGACCTTTCATACGCCGACTCTCGCTACAAAGCCTGCCCAACTGGCCTTGCCAGCACTTCTGGTACTGCTTACCTTGCTTTCGGGTTGCTCGGCCCTGCAAGGGGACAAAATTGACTACAAAAGTGCCTCGACTGCCAAGGCTCCCACCCTGGATGTGCCACCAGACCTTACTCAGCTGAACAAAGACAGCCGTTACGTGGTACCAGGTGCCCCTGTCAGTGCTGCGGCGTATCAAGCTGCAGGCACCAAAAAAACTGCTATTTCCGGTACCGCCCCCTTGTCCTTGGGCGATGTGCGGATTGAACGTGCGGGCAACCAGCGCTGGCTTGTGATTGACCGTCCGGCCGAAAAGGTGTGGGACCCCATCAAAGAGTTTTGGCAGGAAAACGGTTTCTTGCTCGCCACCGACCAGCAAGACTTGGGCATTATGGAAACCGACTGGGCTGAAAACCGGGCCAAACTGCCCATGGACTTCATTCGCAACACATTGGGGCGTGTGTTTGACAGTTTGTACTCCACAGGTGAGAGAGACAAGTTCCGCACCCGCATTGAACGCAACTTCAGTGGAGGAAGCGAGATTTTCATCAGCCACAGAGGTATGGTGGAGGTATACAGCGACAACGACAAATCCAAAACCATTTGGCAGCCCCGAACCCCTGATCCAGAATTGGAAACCGAGTTTCTGCGCCGCCTGATGGTCAAGCTAGGAGTAGGCCAAGAGCAATCCAAAACTTTGGTGGCCTCCACACAAGCCAAAACCTTATCGCGCCTGGTCACTCTGAACAACCAACCCACCTTACAAATTGACGAAGGATTTGATCGGGCTTGGCGTCGTGTGGGGCTTACCTTAGACCGAACCGGCTTTACCGTTGAAGACCGAGACCGTACGCAGGGCATCTACTTCGTGCGCTATGTAGAACCCAATCCAGATAAAAAAGAACCTGGCTTTTTTGCCAAGATGTTTGGTGCCAAAGCCAAGACCAGCACACCGCAAAAACACCGCATCGCCCTCCAGAACCAAGGTACTTCTACCCGTTTGGTGGTACTCAATACCGAAGGCAAGCCCGAAGCAGCAGAGCTGGCTCAGCGTATTCTTAAAGTGCTGGTGGACGATTTAAAGTAAATATTTGATAACTGCGCGCTCCCCCTGAGGGGAATATCCAACAATAAAGCCACCAATTGGTGGCTTTATTGTTTTTCAAAACGCAGTCCCAAGACTGCATTGAATTATTTTGCAGGAGCAGCAGGAGCAGCAGGAGCAGCAGCGTCGGCAGGCTTAGCAGCATCAGCGGCTGGGACAGCTGGGGCTTCAGCAGCAGGTGCTGGCGCAGCAGCAGGTGCGGGGGCAGGAGCGGGTTCTTCTTTTTTGCCGCAAGCAGCGAGAGAAAGAG
>DDPM01000023.1 GCA_002342165.1 Hylemonella sp. UBA2468 | reverse complement strand
TCAAAAACTAGGGCCAGCTCTGCCCAATGCGCCAGGGTTTGATACAGCTGATGCAAGGTCAGCGGCTCCCGCCCGCATCATCCCGCCGCAAATGATCGGCACCTCAACACCTAGTAAATTTGTGAGCCTGGTTCTCAATTGATTCCCTCAAGTGTTGTTGATCGGTAACTTGGTCGAAGGCAATGCCGGCATTTCTATGCTCCATAGTCGGTAATCGGTCCAATGAGTTGATTTGCTAATAAGCGCCGCTGGTATACGCCGTCCCCGAACAAAGCCTGGTTATGCAGGTTTCGCTTGAAGTAAATGTGTATCGAGTGTTCCCAAGTGAACCCGATGCCCCCGTGCAGTTGGACTGCACGATTTGACACAAAGGCCGCTGCATCAGAGGCGGCGCTCTTAGCCATCCTCGCAGCCGTTTCGGCTTCTGGAGAGCCCGCATCAATTTCCGCTGCCGCGTGATACAGGAGTGATCGCGCTCTATCGATGTTCACCATTGCATCAACAAGTGGATGCTTGACTGCCTGAAAAAAACCGATAGGGTGATCAAATTGAATCCGCTCTTTTGCATATTCAACGGTGGTCTGAAGTAGCCATTCCGATGCACCACAGAGATCTGCCGCAACCAAAATCAGAAACGCAGGCCAGACCTCCGTCAGCAAACCCATTGCATTTCTGGAGATGATCGAGTCTGGGCCTACGCTCACCTTATCGAAATGTACGGTCGCCTGGTCTCTCGTCAAGTCGTGGATATGGTCTTGTTCCAGCCTTAGGCCAGGTGCACTGATCGGCACAATACAAAGCACCAACTCGCTACCCAAACGAGCGCTTGCAATCAGTGTTGTCACTTTGAAAGCATCTTGCACAAAGTGTGCACTTCCTGTGAGCTGCAAACCTTGACCGTCTTCTTTGGCTGTTAAGGGTGCATCTGCTGGGTCCCAGCTTCCTGTGGCGTTGGTCACAGCCAAGCTCGCAGTAGCGCCACCGCTAGCGATTTCCGTCATCATGCGCGCTGCAACTTCTCCTCCGGCTCGGCGAAGCAGTATGCTCGCTGACAGTGTTGGGAGAAGAGGTGAGGGTAAGGCTGCACGCCCAGCTTCCTCGGCAATGGCTGCAATGCCTGCCATCGAGATGTCGGCACCGCCCGCGTCCTCTGCTAAAGCAAGCCCTGTCCATCCAAGTGCCACGATTTCAGACCATAACGCACTGTCCCACGGCGCCCTGTTGCCCTCGTCATAAACTGGTTGAGGCGCATCGGCGACCAAGCGACTGAGCGTGTAAGTCGTCAATTTCTCACTGAGAAATCTGCGTACAGCGTCTCTCATTATGGTTTCCTCTTCACCAAAACCAAAGTCCTTTGCTACCGTTTTGTTTTCAGCCATGTGAGTTCTTCTATTTCGACTTCGGCAGGCCAAGAACGCGCTCGCCAAGTATGTTGCGTTGGATTTCGTTGGTGCCTGCGGCGATCGTGTTGCCAAAGGAATTGAGGTAAGCCAAGGGCCAGTGTCCACTTGAGGGTGCACGCGGATCAAGCTTGTAAAGTGTGGCGTGTGCTCCAGCAATTTCAACGCCAAGTCGAGCGTTTTCCTGGTCGAATTCAGTAACGACAAGTTTGGTCTGAAGCGGCAGGCGCATTGGATGGTCACACAAGGCAGGAACACGCGAACGCTTGGCGCTCTGCCTCAGGCCCTCGGCCAAGATTGCCCGCTCCACAATGGCGTCTCGCGTCACTGGGTCGTTCGCAGCGAGGCCTTCGCCGCGTTTAGTGCTTCGTGCAAGTTCAATGAGTTTACGGATTGTGGCTGCCGGGTCACCCACCCCTGAACCAGCACTGCCTGCGCCCTCTGCAGCTCCCCGCTCGGCTGACAGCGTCGTCATCGCTACGGCCCAACCCTGCCCGATCTCATCGAGGCGATTGGTATCTGGAATACGGACGTTTTCGAAAAGCACTTCGTTGAAACCGGTCTCACCAGTCAGCTTTATCAGCGGGCGGACTGTCACGCCTGGGTGCCCGGCAATAGGACAAAGAAAATAAGTGAGTCCATCGTACCGGTGGTCATTGCTGGTTCGAGTGAGCAGAATCATCCACTTGGCAAAATGCCCGAGGCTGGTCCAGACTTTATGTCCATTGACGATCCAATCATCACCATCCTTGACTGCCATGGTGCGTTGATTGGACAGGTCAGACCCGGCACCGGGTTCCGAAAAACCTTGACACCAAATTTCTTCACCCGAGAGGCAGCCGGGAAGGAATTTTCGCTTTTGTTCTTCGTTGCCATGTTTCATGATCGTCGGTGCAACCATATTGAGACCAACGATGTTTAGTAGATAAGGGACTCCAGAGCGTTCGAGTTCTTGATTGGCAATGCGTTGCAAACCACTTTGCCCGTGGCCCCCATATTCGACCGGGTAGTCGACGCCAATTAGACCCGCACGGTAGCACTTCCTTTGCCAATCCTGAAGATAGTCTCGTTGCCCAACCGTCATAACTTCAATCGGCGTAATCGGCAAACGCTCAGGCGGAGCAGGTGGAGCGTTTTCTTCTAGCCATTTTCTGGCGTAAGCGCGGAACTCTTGAGGCTCCATCTTTCTGTCGAAGGTGTTCATCCGTTTTTCCAATGAGGTGGTTTCAGGGTTAATTGCTTCTGGGCTGATAGCGTTTTTATAAGACTTTGATAATTTGAACGGTCGCCTCAACGTTCTTGTCGTTGCGGGGATCTTTCAATAGTCGTGCGGGAAATCGAACCATGGTGGCAGGGTCAGTGACATCCAGCGCGTAGGTATTCAGATCCACTGGTCAAGCCACCAATAGTTTGGTTTGAACCTGGCACGAAACCCAAGCCAACGGCAGTGCGCCAGGCATATATCGAGGGCTCGCTGACCACGTAGCGCTTGGCCACTTCTGCCACAAGGGCCCGGTCGGCCTCCTGCAAGATCCGAACAATCTGCTCGTCGGTAAACCTCGCTCGCTTGATCATTGCTCCTCAGCTTCGAGGAGCC
>DDPM01000165.1:2446-2727 GCA_002342165.1 Hylemonella sp. UBA2468 | reverse complement strand
GCATGGCCAGCAACTACAACACCCGCGGCCGAGCCGCCGAGGTGTTGGTGGAGGGCGCTTTAGCCCACCTCATTCGCAGGCGCGAAAGTGCGCAAGACCAAATGGCGATGGAAACCTTGGTTTAAAACTGCCGCAAACTGCTCCACACTTGAAAGTGCACGTGGCTAATTTTTCAGCCGATTTTTCTGTCCCCTCCATACCCGCATGCCCAGCAACAGCAACAACAGGGAACCGTAAATGGCCACGTCCGCAAAGTCATTTTTGGCGCTGCGCATCCAAAA
>DDPM01000165.1:0-2397 GCA_002342165.1 Hylemonella sp. UBA2468 | reverse complement strand
GATGCAGCATTTGCCAACGCGCCACACCCATAGCCCGCACCGCCAAATCAACAGATGTGGCTGCCATGGGCAAAAGCAGCAGCCAAGCCAGAAAACCCACCAAAATAAAAGGCCGCTTGGCAATGTCCGCCGCTATGTCGGGCAGATCCCAGCCCATGTCAAACCAGGCATAGCAAGTGGCATGCGCCACAGCATAAAAGCACATGGTGAGCCCCAGGGTGCGGCGGTAGCGAACCAAGGCGCTCAGACCCAGCATGTGCCGCAAAGGGGTAATGGCGAGGGTGATGCACAACATGCGCAAAGCCATGTCGCCTGTTTGTCGAATCAAAGCTTGCGCGGGATTGGCCCCGAGTTGATCCATGGCCGCGGCCCACACCAGCCATAAGGCAGGCATAAAACCCAACACGCCCAACGCCACTCGGACGCCAGGTTTTAAAAGCCAGCGGTTGAGGGGAGCGGCTAGTACCACTTCTTGAGGTCCATACCGGCGTACAACTGACCCACTTGGGGTTCGTAGCCGTTGAACATCAAGGTTTTGCGCTTTTTGGTGAACAGACCGTCTTCGCCAATGCGCCGCTCAACGGCTTGACTCCAGCGCGGATGGTCCACCTGCGGATTCACATTGGAATAAAACCCGTACTCTTGCGGTGCCGCTTTGAGCCACGCAGTTTTGGGTTCTTGCTCGGTGAAACGAATTTTCACCACGCTTTTGATGCTCTTGAACCCATATTTCCAAGGCACCACCAAACGAATGGGAGCGCCATTTTGCTTGGGCATCACTTCGCCATACATGCCGAAGCTCAGCAGCGTCAGGGGGTGCATGGCTTCGTCCATGCGCAAACCTTCCACATAAGGCCAATCCAACACGGAGCTGCCCACAAAAGGCATGGTTTTGCGGTCGGCCAGGGTCACCAATTCCACGTACTTGGCAGAACCCAAGGGTTGCACCTTGCGGATGAGTTCGGACAAGGAATAGCCGACCCAGGGAATCACCATGGACCAGCCCTCCACGCACCGCAAGCGGTAAACCCGCTCTTCTTGGGCGCTGAGCTTGAGCAGGTCTTCCAAGCTGTAGACGGTTGGTTTTTTAACCAAGCCTTCCACACTCACCGACCATGGCTGGGTTTGCAAGGTGTGGGCATTGCGGGCAGGGTCGGATTTGTCGGTACCGAACTCGTAAAAATTGTTGTAAGTGCTGGCGTCTTTGTATTCAGTCACTTTGTCCATGGTGACCGCGCCGCTGACGTTGGACTTCACAGAGGCCAACGCTGGCAATTTGCCCGGGCGCTCCCAAGTTCCGGCCGCGCCTGTAGCTCCCGAGGTGCCTGCTGGAGTTTGGCCAAAAGCGTCGCGCGCGGCCCACGACGACAATGCCGCACCTGCCAGGCCAGATACCATGAGGCGCATTACGTCGCGGCGTTGCTGGTACACATGAAGAGGCGTGATCTCGCTGGAGATCGGATGGTCAAAACCTTGGCGCTGGGTTTTGATCAACATCTGAAGTCAGTCAGGTAAGGGATCGGTTTAGCGCAAACCCGCTATGTAGTCGGCCACGGCCTTGATTTCACGGTCATTGAGCTTTGCGGCCACTTGGTTCATTTGCAGGCTGTTGAGTCGCACACCTTCACGGAAAGAGGTGAGTTGTGCTGTGGTGTAGTCAGCATGCTGGCCGCTCAAACGGGGGTACTGTGAAGGAATGCCCGCACCGTTGGGGCTGTGGCAACCCGCACAGGCGGCAATTTGGCGGTCGGCAATACCGCCGCGGTAAATGCGCTCGCCCACGGCCACCAAATCTTTGTCTTTGGCAAAACCGGGTTTGGCCGACTTGGATGCCAACCAGTAGGCAATGTTTCTCATGTCCTCATCGCTGAGCAGGGAGGCAAAGCCTTTCATGACGGCGTTGTTGCGCTTGCCGGACTTGAATTCCTGCAGCTGCTTGACCAAATATTCGGGGTGCTGCTGGGCCAGCTTGGGATTGGCCGTGATATTGGAGTTGCCATCAGCACCGTGGCAAGCCGCGCACACGGCGGTGAACTTGGCTTCGCCCAACGCCAAATCGGGTTTGGCGGACTTTGGCGCTTCGCTGGAAGCTTGTGCAGTAGATACAGCTGCCACAGCGGCAACCAACAAGAATGAGGCAAACAACTTCATGGTTTCTAGGGCAGGTTGTGCAAAACCCCACGATTCTACAATGCACCCCTGACACCAACCCAAGGACGGCATGCCCCACCCCACCTCCCCTAAGGGTTCTTCAGCTGCAGCATCGGGCACCACGCCTAACCCTCAGGCCTTGGAAGCTTTGGGTTGGCTGCATACGGCCCGTTTTTTGACCACGTCGCCGGACCTCAAGCACTTGCCGCGCATTGAATTGCCCGAAATTGCCTTTGTGGGTCGATC
>DDPM01000199.1 GCA_002342165.1 Hylemonella sp. UBA2468 | reverse complement strand
ATGCGGTGGAGGTGCCCGTGATCGCCTCGGGCGGTGTGGGCAACTTGGACCATTTGGTTGAGGGTATCCGCTTGGGCGGGGCCGATGCGGTGCTGGCGGCCAGTATTTTTCACTATGGCCAATACACCGTGCAACAAGCCAAAGAGCGCATGCGGGATGGCGGCATACCAGTGCGGCTTTAAGATGCCCATATGAATTGGCTGGAACAAATCAAGTGGGACGCCCAAGGCTTGGTGCCCGTGATCGCGCAAGAAGCTTCCTCTGGCGATGTGCTGATGATGGCTTGGATGAACCGTGAGGCTTTGCAAAAAACAGCTGAATTGAAGCGTGCGGTGTACTACAGCCGTTCACGCAACAAGCTGTGGTTTAAGGGCGAAGAGTCGGGCCATGTTCAAACCGTGCACGATATTCGCCTGGATTGCGACCAAGACGTCGTCTTGCTTAAAGTGACCCAGTTGGGGCATGAACCCGGCATTGCTTGCCACACCGGACGCCACAGTTGTTTTTTTCAGAGCTTGCAGCCCGAGGGTTGGCTGGCCGTTGATCCGGTCCTCAAAGACCCCGAAACCATCTACAAATAAGCGCCATGAGTTCCCAAGAACACCCCAAATTAAGTGCGACACCCTCCTCAGATACCTTGGCTCGACTGGCGGGCGTGATTGAAAGCCGCAAAGCCACCCTGGGCGGTGACCCAGAGTCCAGCTATGTGGCCCGTTTGCTGCACAAGGGACCGGAAGCCTTTTTGAAAAAAGTGGGCGAAGAGGCCACCGAAGTGGTGATGGCGGCCAAAGATTTGGACCATGGTGGTGACCCTGCCAAGTTGGTCAATGAAGTGGCCGACTTGTGGTTCCACTGCATGATTGCCTTGGCTCACTATGACCTCAAGCCTGCCGACGTATTGGCCGAGCTGGAACGCCGCGAAGGCACCAGCGGTATTGAAGAAAAGGCACTGCGCAAGGCCCTAAAACGTGAGGGAGAAGGTTTATGAGCTCTGTATTGCCACACGACCCTGGCTGCATATTTTGCAAAATTGTGGCGGGTAGCATCCCTTGCAAAAAAGTGTTCGAGGATGAGCAGGTGTTGGCGTTTCATGACATCAACCCTTGGGCGCCTGTTCATTTTTTGATCATTCCCAAGCTGCATCTGCCTTCTATGGCGCAGGTCGGGCCTGAGCATGCGGCCCTGTTGGGACACATGATGGTCTTGGCCCCTAAGCTGGCTCTGGAGCAAGGTTGCCGCCCTTACCCTGAAGGAGGCTACCGCATCATTTGCAATACCGGTGCGGATGGAGGGCAAGAGGTGCATCACCTACACCTGCACGTGGTGGGCGGCCCGAGGCCTTGGTTCAAGGGTTGAAGTCAATTTAGGCCTAGGGCAGCATGGGTGCCTAAAGTGCCCTAAACTGATATGGCTTTATAAGGTGCAGTCATTAAGGCCGAAAAGCGTGCACCACGTTTAAAATGAATTGATTCTTCAGGAGTGAGACATGGGTTCGTTTTCAGTTTGGCACTGGTTGATCGTGTTGTTGATTGTGGTGCTGGTGTTTGGTACCAAAAAACTCAAAAGCCTAGGCGGTGATTTGGGTGGTGCCGTCAAAGGATTCAAAGACGGCATGAAAGACGGTTCTGTCAAACCGGAAGACGCTGCCACTGCGGCCTCAACGGCTGCTTCGCCAGCTGCTGCGCCCCAGGTGGCCGCTGCGGCAGTGTCCACGCCCCCTGCACAAGACAAAAATACGATTGACGTAGAAGCCAAGCCCAAGGTGTGATTGATCTTGGCATTTCCAAACTGGCTCTGATTGGCGCTGTCGCGCTGATCGTGATCGGTCCCGAAAAGCTTCCTAAAGTTGCCCGAACTTTTGGGGCTTTGTTGGGTAAGGCACAGCGCTATGTGGCCGACGTCAAGGCCGAGGTGAATCGGTCCATGGAGCTCGATGAGCTCAAAAAAATGCGGACCACGGTAGAAGAGGCGTCCCGCGACATTCAAGGTTCGCTGGAGGAAAACGCCAAGGCCTTTGAAAACAGCTGGAGCGAAGTCACATCAGAAATTGACACGGGCGGCTCCAGCACGGGTGGACCAAGCAGCAGTTGGGCAGACTCTGCCATGGTGACGTTTCCCGAGTACAAGCACCCTGGCAAAAAATGGCGCCTCAAGCGCGGGGCTACCCCGGCTTGGTACAAGGCGCGCCAAGGCATCAGAACCCGAGCTTTGTCCGGTGCGGCCCGTGTGGCCCGCTTTCGCCCTAGTGGCTTGAACAACGGATGAGCGCTCCAGACGAGTTGGCCGGAACCGAGCAGCCTTTTGTGCAGCACTTGATGGAGCTGCGTGACCGTTTGGTGCGCGCCCTCATTGCTCTGGCAGTGGCGGCTGTGGCTTTGGGCATTTACCCCGGACCCGCACAGCTTTACGACTTTTTGGCCGCGCCCCTTGTAGCGCATTTGCCCAAAGGCGCCACCTTGATCGCCACCTCGGTGATTTCTCCTTTTATGGTGCCCATCAAAATCACTCTGATGACGGCTTTTTTGATCGCATTGCCCGTCATCCTTTATCAGTTGTGGGCGTTTGTGGCGCCCGGCCTGTACAGCCACGAGAAAAAGCTGGTGGTGCCCTTGGTGGTGTCGAGCACTTTGCTGTTTTTTGTGGGGGTGGCCTTTTGTTACTTTTTTGTCTTTGGGCAAGTGTTTGCCTTCATCCAGAGTTTTGCCCCAAAAAGCATTACAGCCGCACCTGACATAGAGGCGTATTTAAGCTTTGTACTCACTATGTTTTTGGCCTTTGGCTTGGCTTTTGAGGTGCCCATTGTGGTGGTGGTGCTGGCCCGCATGGGAATTGTGAGCATTGAAAAATTCAAGGCGTTTCGCGGCTACTTTATTGTGCTGGCCTTCATCATTGCCGCGGTGGTGACGCCGCCCGACGTGGTGTCCCAACTGCCCTTGGCCATTCCCATGTGCGTGTTGTACGAACTGGGTTTATGGTCTGCGCAATTGTTTATCAGGCACACCAAATCGCCAGATGAAAATGAGCAAACGGATGATGCAAAGGGTGCCGCAACGGATGTTGTGGCAGCGGGTGATTCAGCCAAGCCCGCTGATTCCTCACAAACTCCCTAAGCTCTATCTTGCTCTAGGCTTAGGGCGAACGCCCGGCGACACGTTGACCTGCAGTTTTTGCTCTTGACGCAAAATTTCAAATGGCGCTGCTTCACCAGGCTTGAGGGCTGCCACACGACTCAGAAGTTCGGGGACATTGCGCACAGCCTGTCCCGCCACTTGAGTTATCAAATCGCCCGGCCGAATTCCGGCATTGGCCGCAGGTCCGTTTTGTAGCACTCCGGTGATGATCACGCCGCTGATTTCGCCCTTGTTGGTGCGAATGCCAAAGGTTTCAGCCAATTCAGGTGAAAGTTCATTGGGCTCCACCCCAATCCAGCCGCGCGTGACCTGACCCTCTCGCACAATGCTCTCCAGTACCTGCTTGGCCGTGGCCACGGGAATTGCAAACCCAATGCCCATATTGCCGCCCGATTTGGAGTAGATCGCGGTGTTAATTCCCAGCAGGTTGCCGTTGGAGTCGACCAGCGCACCACCCGAGTTGCCCGGGTTGATGGCTGCATCGGTTTGAATGAAGTTTTCAAAAGTGTTGATGCCCAGTTGGTTGCGGCCCAACGCGCTCACGATGCCGCTGGTCACGGTTTGCCCCACGCCAAAGGGGTTTCCTATGGCCAAGACTTGGTCGCCCACTTGGGCTTGGTCGGAGTTGCCCAGCACAATCACGGGCAATTTGTCGAGTTCGATTTTCAAAACGGCCAGGTCGCTGTCGGGGTCTGTGCCAATGACTTTGGCGCGGCTGCGGCGACCATCCACCAAAATCACTTCAATATCATCAGCGCCTTCCACCACATGGTTGTTGGTCAACAGGTAGCCGCTGGCGCTCACGATCACACCGCTGCCCAGCCCGGTTTGGGCTTCTTCTCCGGGCTCTCCAAAGAAAAACCGAAACCAAGGGTCGTTGCTGGGTGCTCTGCGAGACGCTTTGCTGGTGTTGATGCTCACCACGGCAGAGGAGGCCCGTTGCGCGGCAGCCCTTAAACTGCCCGTGGGAGTTGCATTGCTGCTGGTGTCGGCCTGAATCAGTGACAAATGGGTGGATTGGTTGCGGCCCAGCCAGTCGGGCTTGAGGGTCAAGACCACAAAATAAATGGCCAACAACACCGTCACGGTTTGTGCAAACCACATCCAAAGTTTTTTCATTATGAAATTGTAGAGTCCTTAGGGTGTATAAAACAGTTGTCATGCTCCAAATGGATCCCGCCGCTCCGGCCAAACCGGTTTGGGGTGAGCCATGCAATGGGTGCGGAGTGTGTTGTATGTCAGAACCCTGTCCTTTAGGTGTATGGCTCACGCGCCAACGCCAAGGTCCCTGCGGCATTTTGAGGTGGGAGGTTTTAACTTCTCGCTATGTCTGTGGTGCCCTTGTAGAGCCAGAACTCGTGGCTCAGATGTATCTGCCCAAAGGCATGAAATGGTTGGCGACCGTGTTGCATAGGCTTTTGAGGCTCATGGCCCCTCGCTGGATCGCCTCTGGTACGGGTTGCGACTGTTCTTACGAAGTTCAGCCGGTATCCCCCAAAATACCCCCATGACTGAACGCACCCAGCTTCTGCAGACGCTTGATCAACTTCTGCAGCCCGGTAAATTTAAAGATTACGGTCCCAACGGCCTGCAGGTAGAGGGGCGGTCCCAAGTGCGCAAAATCGTGTCAGGGGTGACCGCAAGTTTGGCCATGATTGAAGCGACCGTGGCTTCCGGGGCCGACACTTTGCTGGTCCACCATGGCCTGTTTTGGCGGGGGCAAGATGGTCGCGTGACCGGCTGGATGAAAAAGCGATTGGCACTGTTACTCCAGCACGACCTGAACTTGCTGGCCTACCACCTGCCTTTAGATGCCCACCCCGAGCTGGGCAACAACGCTCAGCTGGGCAAGGTTTTGGGGCTGACGGTGACGGGTCGATTTGGCGAGCAAGACTTGGGCTTTATGGGCCAACGCACCGATGGAGCGGTGTTTGCCAGTCCGCAAGCCTTGGCCGAGCATGTTCAGCAAGCCCTCTGCAAAACCCCGGTTCATGTAGGACCTACCAACGGAGAGATTCGAACCCTGGGCTGGTGCACAGGTGGGGCGCAAGGCTATTTTGAAAGCGCTATTGCCGCAGGCGTAGATGCTTTTATAACGGGCGAAATATCAGAACCTCAAGCCCACTACGCCCGTGAATGTGGTGTGCACTTTTTGGCCTGCGGTCACCATGCCACAGAGCGCTACGGCGCCCCCGCTGTAGCTGCCCATGTGGCAGAGATGCTGGGCTTGGAGCATGAGTTCATCGACATAGACAATCCGGCTTAAATGTGGATTGCCCATCATGTTGAACACGCCTGAACAAATCCGCGGCTCAAAACACAAGCAAAAGTTGTTGGCCATCACCATGGGCGATGCCGCAGGCATTGGGCCGGAGGTCATTGTCAGAGCCTTTATGGAAGAGCCCGAACTGCTTGAGCATTGTTTTGTTGTAGGAGAGGTTGCGACCCTCAGACGTGCCTCACAGGTGGTTCATGCCTCAATGCGGTCTGAAAATCCAGCCCTTCATGCCCTGCCATGGCCAGTGTTGCAAATGGAAACGCAGGACGCTGATGAGACGCCAGTAAACGAATTTCCTCAACAATGCATACCGGTTTTGGAGTTGCGCGCTTTCGATCAGCCGGTGCCCTGGGGTCGCGTCAGTGCAGCAGCAGGCGCTATGGCGGGCGAATGCGTGGCTTGGGCGGCTGATGCCGCTTTGCAAGGGACTATTGCTGGGGTGGTGACTGCCCCATTGCACAAAGAGGCGCTATCGGCAGCAGGACTGCCTTGGAGCCTCTACCCTGGTCATACCGAATTGTTGCAAGCGCGTGCCGCTGCATTTTTGAATCAAGCTGTGCAGGATCTGCCTGTGCGCATGATGCTGGCCAGCGATGAACTGCGCACCGTTCTGGTCAGCATTCACCTGTCGCTCAAAGACGCCTTGGCTGCGGTCACTAAAGAGCAAATCTTGCAAACCCTCAGAATCACGCACAAGGCGCTGAGCCTGGCTTGGGGACGAGCTCCTGTCATTGGGGTGGCGGGCCTGAATCCACATGCTGGCGAGGGCGGGTTGTTTGGTCGAGAAGAGCTCGACATCATCGCGCCAGCCGTGGCGCAAGCCTGTGCTGAAGGCATCCAAGCCTCTGGACCCTGGCCGCCGGATACGGTGTTCATGCGCGCGCGACTAAATTTGGGGCATCCTGGCGAGTTTGATGTGGTGGTGGCCATGTACCACGACCAAGGATTGATCCCCATCAAATACCTCGGGTTGGACCAAGGGGTCAACGTAACCCTAGGGTTACCCATAGTGCGCACCAGCCCCGATCACGGTACTGCCTTTGACTTGGCAGGCACAGGCCGCGCCGACGCGAGCAGCTTAAAAGCCGCCATTCGTATGGCCAAGGTTTTGGCTGGAGTGGCCCTACACATAGGGGTTACTTGACGGTCAGCTACAATTTAAGACTGATTTACATGGCCTTCAACCTATCTTTATCCTGCATTCACCGAGGATTTTCATGAGCGAAACGCTTGCCGAACAAAGCCAAATGGACCCCAGCAAACGGACTTGGCTGATCGCCACTGGTTGTGCTGGCGTGGTAGGAGGAGCCGCTGTAGCGGTGCCTTTTATCAGCACTTTTCAGCCTTCAGAAAAAGCCAAGGCGGCAGGTGCTGCAGTTGAAGTCGATATTTCCAGTTTGAAAGCTGGCGAAAAAGTGACCGTTGAATGGCGCGGTAAACCTGTTTGGATCATCAAGCGCACTCCAGAACAGCTGGAAAGCCTGAATAAAATTGAAGGCCAGCTGGCTGATGCCCAGTCTGCTCGCAAGCCTGACGAGCTCACTCCTAAGTACGCCCGCAACCAGCACCGGTCCATCAAACCAGATGTGTTTGTGGCAGTGGGCATTTGCTCTCACTTGGGTTGCTCCCCTTCCGATAAATTTCAAACGGGCGCCCAGCCCTCCTTGCCGGACGATTGGGCGGGCGGGTTTTTGTGCCCATGCCACGGTTCAACCTTTGACATGGCTGGCCGCGTGTTCAAAAACAAACCCGCCCCTGACAACCTGGAAGTTCCCCCCCATATGTACCTGTCTGACAGCAAATTGCTGATCGGCGAAGACAAGAAAGCTTGAGGACCCGAACCATGGCTCGCCAATTCAAGGAAATCTCCCCAAACGCACCGGTTGCAGACCGCCTCACCAACTGGTTCGAAAACCGCATTCCCACCGCTTTTGAAGCCTACAAAATTCACATGTCGGAGTACTACGCTCCGAAAAACTTCAATATTTGGTATTTCTTTGGCGCATTGTCCATGCTGGTGCTGGTCATTCAAATTGTGACCGGAATTTTCCTTGTCATGCATTACAAGCCTGACGCCACATTGGCTTTTGCCTCGGTAGAGTACATCATGCGTGATGTGCCTTGGGGCTGGCTGGTTCGTTACATGCACTCCACCGGCGCCTCCGCCTTCTTTGTAGTGGTGTACCTGCACATGTTCCGTGGTCTCATTTATGGC
>DDPM01000123.1 GCA_002342165.1 Hylemonella sp. UBA2468 | reverse complement strand
AAGCCTACGTTTTTACGCCCCCCGTGGCTGTACACATCCCAACCCGGGCCCATGGGCTGGCCTGCTGCATCAAGGCGTTGTTCCTCTAGCTCGGTGCGCTGCTTGGCGTCTATGGCCACCACAATGCATTGGGCACCGTATTTGGCAGAGGCGTCACGAATGACTTGTGGGTTGGCAATAGCAGCAGAATTGAAGCTGGTTTTGTCAGCACCGGCATTGAGCAAGCGCCGCACATCGTCCACCGTGCGCACACCGCCGCCCACGGTGAGGGGAATAAACACTTGCGAGGCGACTGCTTCAATGATGTGGAGCATCACATCCCGGTTGTCACTGGTGGCGGTGATGTCAAGGAAGGTGAGCTCATCTGCACCCTGATCGTTGTAGCGGGCCGCAATTTCCACGGGGTCGCCTGCGTCTCTCAACTCTACAAAGTTGACGCCCTTGACGACTCGGCCGCCCGTGACATCCAGGCAGGGAATGATGCGTTTGGCCAACAAGGGTTGCTATTGCCCCAGTTCGTCTGCTCGTCGTTGCGCTGCAGCAAAATCCAGATCGCCGGTATAGATGGCGCGGCCGCAAATCACACCTTCCACGCCCTCATCTTCAACAGCGCACAAGGATTCAATGTCGGCCATGCTGCTCAAACCACCTGATGCAATGACCGGAATGGTCAGGGCCTGCGCCAGCTTGACGGTGGCTTCAATGTTGATGCCGGAGAGCATGCCGTCGCGCCCAATGTCGGTGTAAATGATGGACTCCACACCGTAGTCTTCAAACTTTTTAGCCAAATCCACCACCTCGTGTCGGGTGAGTTTGCTCCAGCCGTCTGTTGCCACCTTGCCATCTTTGGCATCCAGCCCCACGATGATGTGGCCACCAAACGCGGTGCAGGCGTCCTGCAAAAACCCAGGGTTTTTGACCGCAGCAGTGCCAATGATGACGTAGCGCAAACCAGCGTCCAGGTAGCGTTCGATGGTGTCCAAATCGCGTATACCGCCACCCAGTTGAACGTCAATTTCCTCGCCTACCTCGCGCAAAATTTTGCGGATGGCCTGCTCGTTTTTGGGTTGACCGGCGAAAGCCCCGTTCAAGTCCACCAAATGCAATCGTCGCGCGCCGCGCTCCACCCAGCTTCGGGCCATGACATCAGGCTCCTCACCAAAGGTGGTGGATTGATCCATGTCGCCTTGCTTGAGGCGAACGCAATGACCGTCTTTTAAATCAATGGCGGGAATTAACAACATGACGCTTGAATGAAGCTGGTGAGGCGAATAAAAAAAAGAGTCAGGCAGGCAGCGACGCCTTAGGGGTTCCAATACAAGAAATTTCGGTAGAGGGCCAAGCCGTGGGCAGCACTTTTTTCTGGGTGGAATTGGGTTGCGAAAATATTATCGCGTGCAATGGCGCTGGAAAAGCGTCCGCCATACTCGGTCAGACCTGCACTGTGGCGTGCATCTGACGGACAGGCATAAAAACTGTGCACAAAATAGAAGTAACTCTTGTTGGGAATCCCCTTCCACATGGGGTGCACTGCCCCCTGGTGTTCAGCTTGAGCCACCTGCTCCACCTGGTTCCAGCCCATTTGAGGCACTTTGTAGCGGCTGCCATCGGGCTGAAGTTGGCCTGTCAAGTCAAACCGCAGCACTTGGCCAGGAATCAAACCCAAGGATGGAGTGGCGCCTTCTGCGCTGTGGTCGAGCATCATCTGCATGCCCACACACACCCCAAACAAGGGTTTTTGTGCCGCAGCTTCCAAAACCGCCTCTTGCAAGCCCGAGGCCTGAAGCTCGCGCATACAGTCGGGCATGGCGCCTTGGCCGGGCAGGATGACACGGTCGGCCGCCCGCACATCATCGGGCTGGGATGTAATGTGCACGCGCCACGAGGTGTTGTGCGCAGCCGCCACAACTGCCTGCGACACCGAGCGCAAATTGCCCATGCCGTAGTCCACCACCGCAACCGTCAACACCTTACAGGCTGCCCTTGGTTGAGGGAATAGTGCCAAGAGCACGCGGATCGAGCTCTAGGGCCATTCGCAAGGCGCGGGCAAAGGCTTTGAACACGGTTTCGGCCTGATGGTGCGAGTTTTCGCCCCTGAGGTTGTCAATGTGCAGGGTCACGAAAGCGTGGTTCACAAAACCCTGAAAAAACTCAAAAGCCAGCTGGGAATCAAAGGTGCCGATCATGCCGCTCTTAAAGGGCACATGCATTTCCACCCCGGGGCGGCCCGAAAAATCCACCACCACGCGGCTCAGGGCCTCGTCCAGTGGAACGTAGGCATGGCCATACCGTCGTATGCCTTTTTTATCGGCCACAGCCTTGGCCACCGCCTGCCCCAGGGTAATGCCCACGTCTTCTACGGTGTGGTGGCCGTCAATGTGCAAATCGCCCAAGGCTTGGATGTCCAAATCAATCAGGCCATGACGGGCTATCTGGTCAAGCATGTGGTCAAAAAAACCTATACCAGTTGAAATACGAGATTTCCCAGTGCCATCCAGGTTGAGCTTGACCGTGATCTGGGTCTCAGCAGTTTGGCGGGTGACTTCGGCGGTGCGGGGTGTGTTCATGAAAGGGCTTGTTTCAGTGCATTTAAAAAGGCCAGGTTTTCTTCGGGCGTGCCCACGGTCAAGCGCAGACACTGAGCCAGCAAGGCGTGTAACTTGGACACATTCTTGACCAAAATCCCCTGCTCCTTCAAGGCCTCAAAGGTGGCAGCGGCGTCGGGTACCCGCATCAAAATCATGTTGGCGTCACTGTTCCAGACCTTGATTTGCCTGAAAGCTGCAAGTTCTTGCAACAAAAATTCACGCTGTTGCTTGATTTGTGAGGCCTGCTGGGCAAACACATGGGCATGCTCCAGGGCAAACAATGCGCATTCTGCATTGAGTGTGCTCACGTTGTAGGGTGGGCGCACTTTGTCAATTTCGGCAATCAAAGCCCGAGGCCCTAACAAATACCCCAAGCGCACACCGGCCAAGCCAAATTTAGAAAGGGTGCGCATGAGCAGCACATGGCCGTGGCGCTGTGGCTCGGCGCGCATGCGGTCCAGCCAGGTTTGCGAAGAAAAGGGTTGGTAGGCCTCGTCCATCACCACCAGCCCGCCCTGTAGACCCACCAGGTCAATCAGCCGCTCTATGACCCCGGCATCCCACAAATTGGCGCTGGGGTTGTTGGGGTAAGCCAGATACACCAATGAAGGTTGATGCGTTTCAATGGCCGCGCGCATTGCGGCTTCGTCCAGCTCAAAGTGGTCAGTGAGCGGCACGCCATGAAAAGCCAAGCCTTGCAACTGAGCACTCATGGCGTACATCACAAAGCCCGGCACGGGGGCCAACACGGATGCCCCGGGCACATTGCAGGCCAAGGCCAGCAAGGAAATCAGTTCGTCTGAGCCGTTACCCAACATCAGCGCCATGCCTTGCGGCATGGCGGCATAGGCTGCCAAGGCTTTTTGAAGCTGGTGCACGCGGTCATCGGGGTAGCGGTTTACAGGTAAGCGACCCAATCGCACGCCCAGTTGCGCCTGCAAGTCTGGAGGCAAGCTGAACGGGTTTTCCATGGCGTCGAGCTTGATCAGCCCTTGCGAAGGCTGAATGGCATAGGCCTGCATGGACTGCACATCGGCGCGGATTCGGGCTTGCCAAATGGCTGGAGTGTGTGCTGAACTCATACCCGATCCTTGGCTTTATCCACGGCGTTGAGGCGCATTTCCGCAGCGCGGGCATGGGCCTGGAGGCCTTCGCCATGGGCCATTACCGAGGCCACGCTTCCTAAGTTTTGCGCCCCAGCGGCGCTGACTTCAATCAAGCTGCTGCGCTTTTGAAAGTCGTAGACGCCCAGCGGCGAGGAGAAACGCGCGGTGCCACTGGTGGGCAGCACATGGTTGGGGCCGGCGCAGTAGTCNNTAGTCGCCCAGTGACTCACTGGTGTAGGCACCCATAAAAATGGCACCAGCATGCTTGAGCAAGGGCTCCCATCGGTGCGGCTCGGAGCTGGAAATTTCAAGGTGCTCGGGGGCAATGCGGTTGCTCAGGGTGCAGGCCTCTTCCATGCTGCGCGTCAAAATGAGGGCGCCGCGATCGTTCAGACTTTTGGCAATGATGGCGGCACGAGGCATTTGGGGCAGAAGGCGGTCCATTTCGGTTTGCACAGCTTGTAAGTAGGCTGCATCCGGGCTCAGCAAAATGCTTTGGGCCAATTCATCATGCTCAGCCTGGCTGAACAAGTCCATAGCCACCCAGTCGGGCGGGGTGGAGCCATCGGCCAGCACCAAGATTTCGCTCGGTCCTGCAATCATGTCGATGCCCACTTGCCCAAACACCCGCCGTTTGGCGCTGGCCACATAGGCGTTGCCTGGCCCAGTGATTTTGTCCACTGCGGCAATGGTGGCCGTACCGTAGGCCAAAGCGGCAACCGCTTGGGCACCTCCAATGGTGAACACGCGATGCACCCCCGACACGTAGGCCGCGGCCAAGACCAGGTTGTTTTTTTCGCCCCGTGGGGTCGGCACCACCATGACGATGTTTGGCACACCANNGCGGGGATGGCGTTCATCAGCACGCTGGAGGGATAGGCCGCTTTGCCGCCCGGCACGTAAATGCCCACGCGGTCTAGGGGGGTGACTTTTTGGCCGAGCAGGCTGCCGTCTTCATCTCGATAACTCCAGCTTTCGCCGCAGGCACGTTTTTGAGCCTCGTGGTAGAAGCGCACCCGCTGAGCAGCGGCGTTGAGGGCATTGCGCTGGTCAGCGGGCAAGGCTTCAAAAGCGGCTTGAAGCTCCGCCGCAGGCAATTCCAGGTCTTTAAGGGAGACAGCTTCTAGGCCATCAAAACGGGCGGTGTATTCCAACACGGCAGCGTCGCCACGGGCACGGACATCGGCCAAGATGTCGGCGGTGCGCTGCTCAATGGCGGCATCGGTGTCACCCGACCAATGCAGGCGGGCCTGAAAGCGCGCCTCAAAATCAGCGTCTTGAGTCGAAAATCTGGCGGGCAAAGCCTGAAGCGTCATGATTTGGCACCGGCAAAAGCATCGATGATGCGGCGCAAAGGCTCGCGCTTGAGCTTGAGGGCGGCTTGGTTCACCACCAAACGCGCACTGATGTCCATGATGTGCTCCACCTCAACCAAGTGGTTGGCACGCAAGGTGTTGCCGGTGGAGACCAAATCCACAATGGCGTCGGCCAAGCCGGTCAAAGGCGCCAGCTCCATGCTGCCGTAGAGCTTGATCAGGTCCACGTGCACGCCTTTGGAAGCAAAAAACTCGCGGGCTATGCCCACATATTTGGTGGCCACCGACAAACGCGCTCCTTGGCGCACGGCCGCCGCATAATCAAATCCTTCACGCACCGCCACGCTGATGCGGCACTTGGCAATCTGCAAATCCAGCGGCTGGTACAAGCCCGTGCTGCCAGCNNTGCCAGCAGCCGAGGCACCGGTACCGCCCCAATCCATGCCGTGCTCCAGCAAGGTGTCGAGCCCGGTGATGCCCAAATCTGCGCCGCCGTACTGCACATAAGTGGGCACATCGGTGGGGCGCACGAGCACCACCTGCACGTCAGGCTGGTTGGTGGTCAAAATGAGTTTGCGAGTGGCATCTGGGTCGTCCAGCACCCGAATGCCCGCAGCTGACAAAAGCGGCAAGGCGTCGTCAAAAATGCGCCCTTTGGACAGCGCGAGGGTGATCATGCGGCAGCGACTTTCAAGCGGTCAATTTTCGCACCAATGGCTGCCAACTTGGCTTCCATGCGGTCATAGCCTCGGTCCAGGTGGTAAATGCGGTCCACCACGGTTTCGCCTTCGGCCACCAAACCGGCAATGACCAAACTGGCAGAAGCGCGCAAGTCAGTGGCCATGACATGCGCTCCTGACAAATGGCAGCCGCCTTCAATCAGGGCCACTTTGCCATCTATTTGAATTTGGGCGCCCAAACGCACCAGCTCGTTCACATGCATGTAGCGGTTTTCAAAAATGGTCTCGGTCACTTTTGAAGCGCCTCGAGCCATGCAGTTGAGCGCCATAAATTGCGCCTGCATGTCGGTGGGAAAGCCCGGGTACTCGGTGGTGCGAAAACTTTGAGCCTTCAGGTGCTCGCGCGCCGGGCCTTGCGCGCAAATGCGGATGCACCCATCCACTGCCAGCACCTCAACACCTGCAGCTTTGAGCTTTTCAATCACCGCTTCCAAATGGTCGGCGCGGGCTTGTTTGAGCAGCACATCACCACCCGTAGCGGCCACGGCGCACAAAAANNGTGCCCGCTTCGATGCGGTCTGACACCACGCGGTGGTCCACCCCGTGCAGGGTGGGCACACCTTGGATGCGGATTTTGCTGGTGCCATGACCCTTGATTTGCGCCCCCATGGCGATGAGCATTTCGGCCAAGTCTGGAATTTCGGGCTCTTGGGCCGCGTTTTCGAGTACGGTTTCGCCCTCAGCCAGCACGGCGGCCATTAAAAAGTTTTCGGTACCCGTCACGGTGACCATGTCGGTGTGGATGCGCGCACCGTGCAGACGGGTCCGGCCTTGGGGCAAACGGGCATGGATGTAGCCATGCTCCACCGAAATCTTAGCGCCCATGGCCTGTAGCCCTTTGATGTGCTGATCCACCGGTCGAGAGCCAATAGCGCAACCACCTGGCAAGGACACCGTAGCCTCTCCAAAACGCGCCATTAAGGGCCCTAAGGCCAAAACAGAGGCGCGCATGGTTTTGACCAGCTCATAAGGCGCCTCGGGTGAGCTGAGTTTGGAAGCGTCGATGTGCACCGAGTCGTCTTCGGCCCGAATGGCCGACACACCCATGTTGCGAATCAGCTTGAGCATGGTGGACACATCTTGCAGACGGGGCACATTGCGCAAGGTCACAGGTTGGGCTGTGAGCAATGCTGCACACAGCTCGGGCAATGCTGCATTTTTAGCGCCCGATATGAGCACCTCACCGTGCAGGGGGGCGCCCCCCCGAATCCGCAGTTGATCCATGTCTTATTTGGGCTGGGCCGCCCACTCGGCAGGGGTATAGGTTTTCATGGACAGGGCGTGCACTTCATCGGTGTGCATTTTTTGGCCAAGGATGGCGTACACCCGCTGGTGGCGCTGAATCAAACGCCGCCCTTCAAACTCACCCGACACGATGGTGGCGTACCAGTGGCGGCCGTCACCCGAGAGTTCTAGGTGCTCGCACGGCAGATGCGAGGCAATCAGTTGTTTCAGTTCTTCAGCCGTCACGGGTCGTCATCCTCGAATTTTGTAACCGCTCTTGAGCAATCCCAGCGCCACAGCACTGACCACGCCCAAAGACACGCCCACCACCGCCAAACTCAACCAAGGTGAAACGTCGCTCACCCCAAAAAACCCGAATCGAAACCCATCGATCATGTAAAAAAATGGGTTCAGGTGGCTGATGGTTTGCCAAAAGTCTGGCAGCGAGTGAATGGAATAAAACACGCCGCTTAAAAAAGTCATGGGCATGATCACAAAGTTTTGAAATGCGGCCATTTGGTCGAATTTTTCAGACATCAAGCCCGCAATGAGACCCATAGCCCCCAAGAGCGCCGCGCCGAACAGGGCAAACAACAGAATCCAGACAGGGTGCACAAAGCCCAATGGGGCAAACCACACGGTTACCAACAAAACTCCTGCACCCACCACCACACCGCGCGTCATGGCTGAACCCACATAGGCGGCAAACCAGCTCCAATGCGACAAGGGTGTGAGCAAAATGAACACCAAATTGCCCATCATTTTGCTTTGCACCATAGACGAGGAACTGTTGGCAAAAGCATTTTGCAGCAAGCTCATCATGACCAAGCCCGGAATTAAAAAAGCGGTGTAAGACACTTGCCCGTAAACCAGCTCATGGTTGCGCAGCACATGACCAAACACCATCAAATACAGCACGGCGGTGAGCACCGGCGCAGCCACAGTTTGGAAACTCACCTTCCAAAAGCGCAGCACTTCTTTGTAAAACAGGGTTTGCCAGCCGGTCATGAAGCTGCCTCTTGAGCTGCACCACAAGTTTTTTGTGACATCACATCCAAAAACACGTCTTCCAAATCGGGTTTGGTGATTTCCACATCTTCCACCACCACCCCACTGGCTCGCACAGCAGCCAGGGTGGTTTCAATTTCCGCAGCGTCGTGCGCAGGAAACTGCACCATGCGCCCTGTCACCCGCGACATGGCTGCCAAATGTGGAGGCAGCTGGCCTTCAATTTTGAGTTTGAGCACATGGCTTGATGCCGCCTGCAGCAAGGTGCTGGTTCTCTCTAGCGCCACCACCCGCCCCGCTTTGAGCATGGCTATGCGGCCGCAAAGGGCTTCAGCCTCTTCAAGGTAATGGGTGGTAAGCAGCACGGTGTGACCTTCACGGTTGAGCTTGGCAATGAACTGCCACAGGGTTTGGCGCAATTCCACGTCCACGCCTGCGGTAGGCTCATCCAACACAATCACCGGGGGTTTGTGCACCAAGGCTTGTGCCACCAGCACACGCCGCTTCATGCCGCCTGAGAGCTGTCGCATATTGGATTGGGCCTTGTCTGCAAGACCCAAAGACACCAAAAGCTCGTCTATCCAGTCGTCATTGTGCTTGACACCAAAGTACCCCGACTGAATTTTTAAGGCTTCGCGCACATTGAAAAACGGATCAAACACCAACTCTTGCGGCACCACCCCCAAGTTGCGACGGGCTTGGGCAAAGTCAGCCTGCACATCGTGGCCCATCACCGCAACCTCGCCTTGGGTGGCGCGGTTCAAGCCCGCCAAAATGCTGATGAGGGTTGTTTTACCAGCGCCATTGGGTCCGACCACACACGTCCATGTGCCCTGTTCAACGGAGACGTCGATTTGCTTGAGTACATGATGATTACCATACCAAGCATTCACATGTTGTGTCCGCAAAACCTTCATTCAGCCCCCTTCATGAAGAAGTTGGTACGAGCGCAAACGCCACATTAAATAGCCGCCACCTAATACAGCAGTCAAGATTCCTACCGGTAATTCCTGAGGGGCAAGCAAGGTTCTTGCAAAAATATCTGCCGCACACAGAAGCACGCCGCCAGTCAATGCAGACAGCAACGAGGAAGTTGCAAAACGCACGCGCAATTGAGAGCGCACCAATTGCGGCGCTACCAGTCCGACAAACGCAATCAAACCGGTTTGCGCCACTGCAGTCGCTGTGCACAAGGCCATGACTGCCAACAACAACAGACGCAAGGGAGCGACAGGGAGACCCAAACTGTGCGCCGTATCCTCACCCAACACCAAAGCATCCAGCACAGGACTCAGACGCCATGCAAGCAACCAACACAGCAACAACATGACGCCCATGAGCACACAAGCTGAACCGTTGACCATGCTGGTGCTGCCCAACAAAAAGGATTGCATCGCAGGCAGCAATTGGGGTTGCGTAGCACTCAATAAAGAAGTCAACGCGCCCAGCACCACACCCACCACGACGCCAGCCAATAGCAAGCGCAAAGTGTGTCTGGCGCCACGCGCAAGCAACAGCGTGAATAACACTGCGATCCAAGCGCCTAAGAATGCTGCTCCAGTCAAACCCAATCGCCATACCCATGGACCTACCCATTGCACGTCCAACGTCAGTTGAAATCCTGCCCAAGACCCCAGCGTCAATGCCAGCGCTACACCTAATGCAGCGCCAGATGCACTGCCCAATAAATAAGGGTCAGCCAATGGATTTCTAAACAACGATTGCGCCAAAGCGCCAGACAAACCCAGCAATGCACCAGCCAGCCAAGCGCCAAGTGTTCTCGGAAGTCGAATCTCTTGCACGATCAAGTCTGTCCAACCCAAACCCGTTTCAAACCCTGCGCTTCCTGCCGTCAATCCAAGCATCCACAAAACCAGTGTTGCCAGTAGCAATATGAAAGTCAATCGAAAAGTTTTTGTCTGTGAATAGTTCATGGCTTAGCCATTTTTTCTATGCAAGAGACCAAAATTTCTGCGGCCTCACCCATACGCGGTCCTGGACGTACCAAAATATTTCCCTGTGAGGGGCTAAATGCACAAACGTGTGTATTTTTGACAGCTTGTATTGCAGACCAACCAGGTCTTTTATCCAAGGCTTGTGCCATCGGTTCAGCCAGAAATATCCATTGCGGATTGGAGCGCACCACAAACTCAGGGTTGACTTGCGGAAAAGCACCCCTGTCAGCAGTGACAATATTTCGCAAACCAAGTTGCTGCATGATGCCGCCGATGAAAGAGGACTCAGAAGCTGCGTAACCGCCGGTGCTGGCTTCAAAATAAAAATCCGTTCCCTGCACAGAGGTAGGAATTTTTTTGGCAGCTAGCGCAATGACCTGCATATTTTTACGCCATAAACGATCAGCAGTTTCTTCTGCATGAGGCATTTGCAATAAAAGCGCTATGGTTCGCATACTGCGCTGCACATCTGCCATTGACAGCGGCTCCAATGCTACGACCTTGATACCTAGTGACTCCAGTCTTTGAATCACACGCGTTGATTTACCCGCCAGTACCACATCAGGTTTAAGTCTGACAATAGCTTCAATGGACGTAT
>DDPM01000062.1 GCA_002342165.1 Hylemonella sp. UBA2468 | reverse complement strand
CGTGGGCTGATAGCGCTGAACAACCTCTTGGACACCTTCAAACAACACGCGAATGCGGCCAGGCAAATCGCCCGTGGCCAATGTAGTGGTGCTGATGGTGCCGCTGGCCACATAAGTCAGCTTGCCGCCAGCGGCCTCTACCACACCAAAACCGGTGGTGCGCAGGCCGGGGTCTAGACCCAAAATACGATTCATATGGCTCAAGTCTTCATGGCAGTTTGGCACGGCCCAAGCGGCCCGCAATCACCTGCGCGCGCTGCGTCAGGTAAGTGGAGTTGGGCAATTTTTCAAAATATTTGGGCCTAGGCAACATGACCGCCAGGCGCGCAGCTTCGTAGGGTGTGAGTTGCGCCGCAGACTTGCGAAAGTAATGCCGGGATGCGGCTTCTGCTCCAAACACGCCCTCGCCCCACTCCACGTGGTTGAGGTAAATCTCCAAAATACGGCGCTTGGTGAGCAGTCCTTCAAGCATATGGGTCAATAGAAATTCCTGAGCTTTACGTAGGAGTGTGCGCTCACCTGATAGAAATAAATTTTTGGCCAGTTGTTGGGTGATGGTGGAGCCTCCCACCACTTTGGTGGGGGTTTGCTGGTTTTTGAGCCAGGCTTTTTCAAGGGCATCCCAGTCCACGCCGTCGTGGTACGTGAAGCCATCGTCTTCAGACACGATGACGGCGCGCTTGAGGTGATCCGAGATGTTTGAGTAGTCGACCCAAGTCTGTCGCCAAGGCAAGTTATGCTTATGTTGCCAAATGCGTAGGGCCTCAGACCTCTCAAAAGTGGTGGAGGCCGTGGGCAGCCAGGCCATCACGGCAATGCTCACCAAAAAGTAAAGCTGCAACAACGCCAGCCCCAACGCCACCAGCAACAACCAACGGCCAAACGCGCTGGTGATGTGTTTTGGTGCTTTGAAAGGGCTGCGCATGCTTGCCAAGTATCCGTGTGCAAGCTCAGCGCGCGGCTGCAGGGGTGCTGACTCGGGTTTCCAAGGTATCGTCCCGCGTGAACTTGAAGCGTGAGACCACCACAATTTGGTCGGCTTGTTGCCGCATGGCGGGACTGAACTTGCCAAAGGGGCCGGCTTGGCGCACGATGGCTAGGGCGTAGCGGTCGAGTTGGGGGTTGCCCGACCCGTCCACGATGTCGGTGTCCAGAATCTGACCGTCGTGCTGCACGGTCACCACCATGGTCAGCTCCCCATAAAGTTTTTGCCCACCGGCTTGGGGAAAGTTGCTGGTGCCTTTGTCTTCAACAGTGCGGCGCAATCGGTCGTAATACAGGGCAAACACCTCTTCTCGGGTCGAGGGGCTGATGTAGCGTTTTTTGGGGCCGGTGTTGTCTTCTTGAATGCGGCGCTCAATTTCAGCCAACTGCCTGAGCAATTGGCGTTTTTTAATTTCAGCGGCATGCTCTTCAGCCTCTTGAGTGTCGGGCTCAGGTTTTTTTTCCAGCAAGCTGGCTATTTGCTGGCGCACTTGGGCCAAAAGCTGCTGCTGGCGGGCTTGCAGGGTTTTAACTTGGGGTTGGGACTGATCTTCCAAGGTGTCGCCCAGGCTGTTGATGAGGGCTGGGGGCAGAGGGCTGGCGGCACGACCGTTCAGGAGCGTGCCGCCGCCTTCCAAGTTGGCTTGGGCTATGGCCTGAGCTTTGTTGGGGGTTGAAGTGCTGCGGGCGTTGACCAACACCACTTCTAAGGGTGTGTCTTGAAAGATTCGGTTGAAGGTTTCAGGGTCGGTAAAGCGCAGGGTTAGCAGACCAGCATGCACCAATAACGAAATGCCCAAGGCCCACTGTAAGGGGGTTATGGGGGCCAACAATGACCGCAAGCGCAGCAACATGCTCGGGCTAAAAGAACTAAGGACTTAAGGGTGTAGCTGGCGCGGTGGATGCTGGCATGGCTGAAGTTATAGCTTCAGCCACATCCACTTCAATGGACAATGGCAAGCTGCCTGCCACATCCTCTGTGCCACCATCTTCGTCGGTCTGAGCATCTTCGGTGCCTTGGGTATCCAGGCGTTCTATTACGGTGCCATGCACATCCAAGGTGATGAAGTTGATATCACTCAAGCGCACTTTGAATTGGGCGCCCCGGGCGGCGTCTTGCGCACCCAAAACCGGCAGCACCAGTGGCAAGGCCTCGGCGCGTAACAGTTGGTCTTTGATGATGCAGCCTGCAAGTTCACTCAGACCTTGTTGCTGAATGTATTGCAAGGTCCAAAACCGCTCCATGGACGACTGGTAAGCGTTGTAGGCGCCGTAGGCGGCCTCAAAGCTTGAGATGATGGCAAACAAATCGGCATCTTTGGGTTTGAATGGTGCCGCCAGCGCAGCTGTACTGCCGTGCTGCACTGCTGCCAAAATTTGCCACTGGTTGACCAAGTCGGTGTAGCGGCGCAGAGGTGATGTGCTCCAGGCATAAGCTGGCACCCCAATGCCCGCGTGGGGCAATGGCTTGGTGCCCATGCGCACTTTGATGCCCGGCGACAAGCTGGCTTGGCTGCGGTAAATTGCGGGCACCCCTAATTCGCCCAACCATTGCCCCCAAGTGCTGTTGGCCAAAATCATGGCTTCGGCCACGATCAAATCCAGCGGGGCACCGCGCCGCCTCAAGGTGATGTCGACCTGTTCGTGGCCCTGCGGCTCCGGGCCAACGACATCCAGCAATCGGAAATTAAAGTCCGGCCGGTTGAAGTTTTCCGGTTTGCCGCGAACCTGCTCACGTTGGGCCTTGAGCTGGAGTGCCAAGCGGTACAAAAAAGACAGTTCGGGCTGAAGTTCCCGCAGCGGCAGAGGAATTTGCGGGGCCAGGGTTGGATCAGGACCCGTTTCATCATCGCCCGCTTTACCTGTGACTTCCTTGATGCCCAGCCATTGCGGTGTCACCCAAGCATCCAACTGGTCATGCCGCAGGTTGTGCGCAATGGGCACCCGCTCTACCCGAGTGATGTGTTCTAGAACCTCCAGCGTGTGTTCATCCAAGGTCATGTACAAAGACAACGCAGGGCAGTCCCGTCCCGCTTGCAGCGTGAAGTGTTGTACCACCGCATCGGGCAGCATGGTGATTTTGTGACCGGGCATGTACACGGTGCTCAAGCGCGCGCGACCGAGTTCGTCCAAGGCGTCGCCGCGCTGCACCGACAGACCCGGCGCCGCAATATGAATGCCCACCGTGACGCGGCCACTGCCGATGCCTTGCACCGAAAGTGCGTCATCAATTTCGGTGGTGCTGGAGTCGTCTATGGAAAATGCCTGCACATCTGCCATGGGCAACTTTTTTGCAGGAGCGGTCAGGGTGAGCTCTGGAAAACTCGTGCCTTTGGGGAATTGGTCAAACAAAAACCGTTTCCAGTGGAACTGGTAGGCCGACTCAATGGCTCCGGCTTGCATGAGCAACTCCAGCGGTGCCAGCTGGGTGGTCCGCGCGGCTTGAACTACGGCCTTGTATTCCGGGGCATTTTTGTCAGGCTTGAACAGAATTTTGTAAAGCTGCTCTTTGATCGAGGGTGGGCATTGCCCTTGGCCCAGCTCTAGGGCCCACATGTCGATCAGCGCTTGGGTTTGCTTTTTTTTCTCCATGGCGGCCAACGCCTGCTGCACCACCTCTGCGGGCGCTTTTTTATAGCGCCCCTTGCCGCAGCGACGAAAATAATGGGGCGCATCTTGCAGGGTGAACAGCATGCCGGCTTGTTGGGTCAGGGTGGGCGGGTCTTGAAAATACAGGCCAGCCATGTCGAGGCAGGAAAACTCGTCAACCGGGGCAAATTCCCAAGCCAGGTTCAGGTCGATCTCTGCGCTCAACTCTTGCGCCGAGGACATCAAACTTCCTGGGCTGGGTTTGTCAAACTTGATCAGCAAGTGCGCGGCTTTGATCTTGACGCGTTTGCCAGACTCCAACTCCACCTGAGCAGAGGCTTCGGCCTCCGACAAAATGCGACCGGCAGAAAATTTGCCGGCATCTTCAAAAAGGACATACATACACACATTGTCCCATTCATACCGGCCAAAGGGCGCCATGGGCAGACGATAATTTGACGCATGCCAACCGTTCTAAACCGCCGCTCCGTGCTGCAGCGCCTAGGCCCTTTTTTAGAAGGGTTTGATGGCCCCTTGCTTTTGGCGGTGATGTTGCTGGCGGGATTGGGCCTGATCACCATGTACTCCTCAGGTTTTGACCATGGCACCCGTTTTGCAGACCACGGCCGCAATATGTTGATTGCCGGCTTTCTGATGTTGGTGGTGGCGCAGGTGCCACCTCAGCGTCTCATGAGTTTGGCTGTTCCTTTGTATGTGGCTGGCGTGGCTTTACTCATTGCGGTGGCTATTTTTGGGGTGACCAAAAAGGGCGCGCGCCGGTGGCTGGATGTGGGCATCGTCATTCAGCCCAGTGAAATCCTCAAAATTGCCATGCCATTGATGCTGGCGTGGTGGTTTCAAAAGCGAGAAGGGCAGTTGCGGGCGTTGGACTTCGTGGTGGCTGGTGTGTTGTTGGCCATACCCGTGGGGCTGATCGTGAGGCAACCTGACCTTGGCACCGCCATTTTGGTGTTGGCTGCCGGCATGTCGGTGATTTTTTATGCTGGTTTGAGTTGGAAGCTGATTGCACCCCCCGTGTTGCTGGGCTTGGTAGGGATGGTCTCGCTGGTGGTGCTGGAGCCCCAGTTGTGTGCCGACGGCATGCGCTGGCCGGTTCTGCATGATTACCAGCAGCAGCGCATTTGCACCTTGCTGGACCCCACCCGAGACCCTTTGGGCAAAGGGTTCCACATCATCCAAGGCATGATTGCCATTGGTTCGGGTGGGTTTTGGGGCAAGGGGTTTATGCAGGGCACCCAAACCCATTTGGAGTTCATACCAGAGCGGACCACCGATTTTATTTTTGCTGCTTTTTCTGAAGAGTTTGGCTTGATCGGCAATTTGGTGCTGTTGGGCTGTTTTGTGTTTTTGTTGTTGCGCGGGCTCACCATTGCCATGGAGGCGCCCACTTTGTTTTCGCGTTTTCTGGCGGGCAGCGTGACCTTTATGTTCTTCACCTACGCCTTTGTCAATATGGGCATGGTCAGCGGCATCTTGCCGGTGGTGGGTGTGCCGCTGCCCTTTATCAGCTATGGGGGTACAGCCATGGTGACCTTGGGGCTGGGTTTGGGTATCTTGATGTCCATCGCCAAGTCCAAGCGTTTGGTCCAGTCTTAAACGCTCGGGCGATGCCGCCTAAAATGAAACCATGATTTCTATAGAACCCACCCTGCAGCGCCTGGATATCGCCCGTGAGCTGCTCCTCACGCCCTTCGGGCTCGATGAAACCCACATCACTCAGGCTTTGTCAGAAATTCGGGCGCACCGAGTGGACGATGCCGATCTGTATTTTCAGTACACCCGCTCCGAAGGCTGGAGCCTTGAGGAAGGTATCGTCAAAACGGGCTCTTTTTCTATCGATCAAGGGGTGGGCGTGCGCGCCGTCAGCGGCGAAAAAACCGCCTTTGCCTATTCGGACGATATTTCTTGGGCCTCATTGTTGGATGCGGCGCATACCGTGCGTACCATTTCAGATTTGGGGCAAAGCGGTCGCGTCAAAACCAAGGCATTGCCCTACAAACGCCAAGTGGCTTCAGCGCGCTCCCTATATGCAGGTATGGACCCCATTGCCACCCTGGACAGCACCGCCAAAGTGGATTTGCTGATGCAGGTGGAGCAACTCGCGCGCGCGCAAGATCCACGCGTGGTGCAGGTGATGGCGGGTTTGGCTGCGGAATACGATGTGGTCATGGTGGCGCGCGCCGATGGCACCTTGGCTGCCGATGTGCGCCCCCTGGTGCGCCTGAGCGTGACCGTGATTGCCGAGCAAAAAGGCCGCCGCGAAGTGGGTTCTTCTGGTGGTGGCGGCAGATTTGGTTTGGCTTATTTTGATCGCGCCCTGCTTGAAACCTATGTGGATCAGGCCGTGAAAGCGGCGCTTACCAATTTAGAGTCCCGCCCCGCACCAGCGGGTGAGATGACGGTGGTGCTGGGCTCAGGCTGGCCAGGCATTTTGTTGCATGAAGCCATTGGCCATGGACTCGAGGGCGACTTCAACCGCAAGGGTTCTAGCGCCTTTTCAGGGCGTATTGGGCAGCGCGTGGCGGCCAAGGGCGTGACGGTGTTGGACGACGGTACCCTAGCCGACCGCCGCGGATCGCTCAATGTGGACGACGAAGGCAACACCAGCCAACGCAATGTGCTGATTGAAGACGGCATTTTGAAGGGCTACATCCAAGACGCGACCAATGCCCGTTTGATGAAGGTTGCACCCACAGGCAATGGCCGCCGTGAGAGCTATGCCCACGTGCCCATGCCGCGCATGACCAACACCTATATGTTGGGGGGCGACAAAGACCCGCAGGAGATCGTACGCAGCATTAAAAAGGGGCTGNNATATGTTGGGTGGCCAGTGTGAGCCCGAAGAAATCGTGGCCAGCTTGAAGCGCGGTTTGTACGCCACCAATTTTGGCGGCGGGCAGGTGGACATCACTTCGGGAAAATTTGTGTTTTCAGCCAGCGAAGCCTATTGGGTGGAAAACGGCAAGATTCAATACCCCGTCAAAGGTGCCACCCTGGTGGGCAATGGGCCTGATGCGCTCACTCGGGTGAGCATGATTGGCAACGACATGGCCTTGGACAGCGGGGTGGGTACCTGCGGCAAAGAGGGGCAAAGCGTGCCTGTTGGGGTAGGCCAGCCCACCTTGCGCATTGACGGCATCACGGTAGGCGGCACAGCCTAAGCAAAGGAGCATCTGATGAATACCAAGTCTTCCAAAAATGCCGGCTCCACTGAAGACGGCTGGTACCCCCCTGGTTCCCAACCGGTAGACCGTACCAGCCAGGCCGACGACGAGCGCATTGAAGACATCACCATCCTGCCGCCACCGGAGCATCTGATTCGGTTTTTCCCGATTCGCGGCACCGTGGTGGAGCAGTTGATTACCCACACGCGCAAGACGATCCATCGCATCATGTCGGGCAAAGACGACCGCCTGCTGCTGATCATGGGGCCTTGCTCCATCCATGATCCGGCTGCAGCCTTGGAGTACGCACGTCGCCTTAAGGTGTTGCGTGACCAATATGCCGACACCTTGGAAATTGTGATGCGGGTGTACTTTGAAAAACCCCGCACCACCGTGGGTTGGAAAGGACTCATCAACGACCCCTATTTGAACGAGAGCTTCAAGATCGACGAGGGCTTGCGTATTGCGCGGCAGTTGTTGATTGAAATCAACAAGCTGGGATTGCCCGCAGGCAGCGAGTTTTTAGACACCATCAGCCCACAGTACATTGGCGACCTTATTTCCTGGGGTGCCATTGGGGCGCGTACCACCGAGAGCCAAGTGCACCGCGAGTTGGCCTCCGGCATCAGTGCGCCCATTGGTTTCAAAAATGGCACCGACGGGAACATCAAAATCGCCACCGATGCGATTCAGGCGGCCTCGCGCGGACACCACTTCTTGTCCATCCATAAAAACGGCAGTGTGTCTGTGGTTCAAACCAAAGGCAACCCAGACTGTCACGTGATTTTGCGCGGCGGTAAAGCCCCCAATTACGACGCTGCCAGCGTGGACGCTGCTTGCAAAGATTTGGCTGCAGCCAAGCTGCCCGCCAGTTTGATGGTGGACTGCAGCCATGCCAACAGCAGCAAGCAGCATGAAAAGCAGATGGAAGTGGCGCGTGACATTGCCGTGCAAATGTCAGGCGGCTCGCGACAGATTTTTGGGGTGATGGTGGAAAGCCATTTGCAGGGCGGTGCCCAAAAATACACCCCCGGCAAAGACGACCCGGCCCAACTGGAGTTTGGAAAAAGCATCACCGACGCCTGCTTGCACTGGGAAGACTCTTTGCAGGTGGTGCAGGTGTTGTCCGCCGCTGTTCAGGCTCGCCGCAAAAAATAAGCTCAGGTCGACGGTTTGCTGATCAGGCTGCTGTTTGCAGCGCCTGCAGCAGGCGCTGGTGCACACCGCCAAACCCGCCGTTGCTCATGCACAGCAGGTGGTCTCCGGGAACCGCCGCTTGGAGCACCTGTTGTAACAATTCGTCAATGCTGTGGGCCACCTGAGCTTTGTTGCCCATGGGGCTGAGGGCGTCTTGGGCATCCCAGTCCAAACCGCCTGCATGGCAAAACGCCAAGTCAGCCGCTTCAAGGCTCCAAGGAAGTTGGGCTTTCATGGTGCCCAGTTTCATCGTATTGCTGCGTGGCTCCAAAATGGCCAAGATGCGGCCTGATCGGACCTGACGCTTCAACCCATCCAAGGTGGTGCGTATGGCTGTGGGGTGGTGGGCAAAGTCGTCATACACCGTGATGCCCCGAACCTGGCCTCGTATTTCCATACGCCGCTTGACGTTTTCAAAACTGCACAGGGCTTGAGCCGCGAGTGAGGGGGCAACGCCCACATGGTCGGCCGCCGCAATGGCGGCCAGCGCATTGAGTTGGTTGTGCACCCCTTGAAGCCCCCATGCCACTTGGCCTGCATGGTTGCCCTGAAAGCGCACCTCAAATGCATCAGGTTCTCCCAGAGCAGTGAAGTCGCTCACAGCGGCACCAAAGCTGCGCACCTCGCTCCAACAACCGGAGTGCAAGACGCGTGTCAGACTTTCTTCCAGTCCATTGACCACCACCCGACCTTGGGCGGGCACGGTGCGAACCAAGTGGTGAAACTGCCGCTCGATGGCCGCAAGGTTGTCAAAAATATCCGCGTGGTCAAACTCAAGGTTGTTCAATATGGCGGTGCGCGGGCGGTAGTGCACAAACTTGCTGCGCTTGTCAAAAAAGGCGGTGTCGTATTCGTCGGCTTCGATGACAAAAAAGGGGGTAGGGGTTGGCAGGTCGAACCCCCCTAAACGAGCCGAGATCCCAAAGTTCAAAGGCACGCCGCCCACCAGAAAGCCGGGATTTAAACCTGCACACTCCAGAATCCACGCCAACATGGAGGTGGTGGTGGTTTTGCCATGGGTGCCGGCCACGGCCAACACATGGCGTCCTTGCAGCACATGTTCTGCAAGCCACTGCGGTCCACTGGTGTAGGGCAGGCCGGCATCCATAAGGGCTTCCACGAGCGGAAATTTCGCTTGTCCGTCTGGCAGGCGTTGGCGGCTCACGACGTTGCCAATCACAAACATGTCGGGCTTTAACTCGAGTTGATCGGCGCCAAAACCCTCCATCAGCTCAATGCCCAGGGCTTGGAGTTGGTCGCTCATAGGCGGGTACACGCCCGCATCGCAACCGGTCACGCGGTGTCCTGCTTCGCGCGCCAAAGCAGCCAAGCCGCCCATGAACGTGCCACAAATGCCCAATATATGAATATGCATGGGCTGATTTTAGAGAGCTCAGGCCCGCAGGATGCAGTTCAACCTGCACAATAGGCGGATGAGAGCTCAAGACTTGGCCAGTTTTTCCTCTGACCCAACCATGCACAGTGTGGCGGCCACAGCGGCGCAGTTGATTGTGGATGAGGGCTTGGAGTACGGCCCGGCCAAACGCAGGGCAGTCAAGCAGTTGGGGCTTCCACCCCGTACGCCCTTACCAGGAAATGATGAAGTTGAAGCGCAGGTACGTGACTACATTGACTTATTTTGTGCCGACACCCAACCCTTGGAACTGCAGGCTTTGCGTCGTTTGGCATTGCAGTGGATGGAGCGCTTGCATATGTTTCGACCCCACTTGAGCGGAGCGGTCTGGCATGGCACGGCCACCAGGCGCTCTGATATTTACCTGCAGTTGTTTTGTGACGACTCCAAGTCTGCTGAAATTGCACTGATTGATTTGGGCATCGCCTACGAGCCCAGAACGGTGAGCGGGTTTCGCCACGAGCCGGTCGAGGCCCTGAGTTGCTCGGCGCCTTGCCCTGAGCTGCGCGACACGGTGGGTGTGCACCTGATGGTTCATGATGCGGACGACATCAGGGGTGCTTTGCTGAAAGACCCGCAAGGCCGAAAACCCAGGGGCGATGCGGCTGCAGTACGAGCCTTGTTGGCTCTTAACGAGGTGAACCAATGACAGATCCTGCACAAAAGCCCATAACCACCCGAAGGGTGTGGATGTTCACGGTGGGCCTTACCGCAGGCTTGGCAGGTTTGACTTGGGCCTGGCGGCAAAGCGGTTGGGGGGATGTGGCCAACAACAAGGGTACGGCGGAAACACAAGGCTTGTGGGGCCTAAGTTTTGATCGACCCGACGCAGAGCCTTTGCCCATGAAGCAGTTTCAGGGTCGCCCCTTGTTGATCAACTTTTGGGCCACCTGGTGTCCGCCCTGTATTCAGGAACTTCCTTTAATTGAGTCCTTTTACAAGCAACAAGGGTCTAATGGTTGTCAAGTTTTGGCTTTGGCGGTGGATCAGGCGGAGCCTGTAAGGCAATTTTTGCGCCGTCAGCCCCTGAGTTTTCCGGTGGCCCTGAGTGGTGCGCAGGGTATGGGCTTGACCCAGCAGCTGGGCAACACCGCCCAAGGTTTACCCTTTACCGTGCTTTTAGGCGCACAAGGCCAACTTTTGCAGCGAAAAGTCGGGCGTCTGCACGAACCCGACTTGGCCCAGTGGAGCCAACTTTTGTGAGTGGGGAGCTAAGTGGGGCTGCCCGTGGGACTCTTGGTTAGAATCCCCGCAAGGCTCCAGCCTTATCGCCAAAGCGGCAATTGCTTGGATTTCAATTGATCTGGGCTTATTTTGTAAGTAAATGACGGAAACTGTATGGATTTGCGCAAACTTAAAACCCTGATTGATTTGGTTTCGGACTCCAACGTGACCGAATTGGAGATCACCGAAGCTGAAGGCAAGGTACGTATCGTCAAGGGGGCTGCCTCAACGGGTCATGCTTACTCAGCCAATACGGGTGCAGGTTTGGGTTCCGGTGCTGGCTTTTCAGATGGGATGGCCGCAAGTTCCTCCATCCCAACGGCTGTTTCAGGTAACCCAAACGCAAATGCTGGGCTGGTTGTTCAAGCCAGTCCACAAGCTTCAGCGCCCCATTCTGGAGCCGTTACCGTGGAAGCGGCGACCAGCACAGGCCATACCATCAAATCGCCTATGGTGGGCACGTTTTACCGTTCAGCCTCGCCCGGCAGTAAAGCTTTTGTAGAGGTGGGCTCCGTAGTGAACAAGGGCGATACCCTGTGCATTGTCGAAGCCATGAAAATTCTGAACGAAATTGAATCGGACAAGGCCGGGACCGTGACGCAAATCTTGGGCGAAAACGGCCAAGCTGTGGAGTATGGCCAACCTTTGTTTGTGATCGAATAAAGGTTCTCAGAGCATGTTCAAGAAAATTCTGGTTGCAAACCGGGGTGAGATTGCCTTGCGCATTCAGCGCGCATGTCGTGAATTGGGTGTACAGGCGGTAATGGTGTACTCCGAGGCCGATCGAGAAGCCAAATACGTCAAGCTGGCGGAAGAAGCGGTCTGTATTGGCCCCGGGCCCTCTGCACTGAGTTACCTCAATATGCCTGCCATTATTTCGGCCGCCGAGGTAACCGATGCCGAAGCCATCCACCCTGGCTATGGGTTTTTGAGTGAAAACGCCGACTTTGCCGAGCGGGTGGAGCAAAGCGGCTTCCAATTCATTGGTCCTACACCCGAATCCATCCGCATGATGGGCGACAAGGTGTCGGCCAAGCAAGCCATGATTCGAGCAGGTGTGCCCTGTGTGCCCGGCTCAGAGGGGGAGTTGCCCGATGACCCCGCTCAAATTCGCCGCATTGCCAAAACCATTGGCTATCCCGTCATCATCAAGGCCGCAGGCGGCGGCGGAGGTCGGGGCATGCGGGTGGTGCATACCGAGGCGGCTTTGGTTAATGCGGTGCAAATGACCAAGGCTGAGGCGGGCGCTGCATTTGGCAACCCTGCGGTGTACATGGAAAAGTTTCTGCAAAACCCGCGGCACATTGAAATTCAGGTGCTGGCTGACAAGTTTAGAAACGCTGTGTACTTGGGCGAGCGCGACTGTTCTATGCAGCGCCGCCACCAAAAAATCATCGAAGAAGCGCCCGCCCCGGGCATTTTGCGCAAGCTCATCGAAAAAGTGGGCGAGCGTTGCGTGGCAGCATGCAAAAAAATGGGCTACCGCGGTGCGGGCACCTTTGAGTTTTTGTACGAAAACGGCGAGTTCTACTTTATTGAAATGAACACGCGGGTGCAGGTGGAGCACCCTGTCACTGAAATGGTCACGGGCATTGACATTGTCAAAACCCAAATCCTGGTGGCTGCAGGCGGCAAGTTGCCATTCATTCAGCGTGACATCGAAATCCATGGCCATGCCATTGAATGTCGACTGAATGCAGAAGACCCCTACAAGTTCACCCCCTCGCCGGGTCGAATCACCATGTGGCACGCTCCAGGCGGGCCGGGCGTTCGGGTGGATTCGCATGTGTACACCAATTATTTTGTGCCGCCCAATTACGACTCCATGGTGGGCAAAATCATTGTGCATGGCGATACCCGAGAACAAGCCCTGGCCCGCATGAGAACGGCCTTGGCTGAAACTTTGGTTGAGGGCATTCTGACCAATATTCCGCTGCACCGCGAGTTGATGGCCGATGCCAAATTCATGGCCGGTGGCACCAACATCCACTACCTTGAAGAGTGGATGGCGCGCCGCACGCGCTGAAAATAAGCGCCGCCTTTAAGCCCCACCATGTTTGAGCTCAAACTGCTGTGTCCGCAAGACGAGGTGGAAACCATCAGCGATGCCTTGGAAGCATTGGATGCCGTGAGTGTGAGCGTGGAAGATGCCGATGCCCACACGCCCGCAGAGCAAGCCTTGTTTGGTGAGCCGGGTATGCCACCGCCACAAGAAGGTTGGCAGCGTTCGCTTATTGTGGCTTTGTTTTTAGATGAGGTCGCGGCACATGAAGCGTCGTCTTTACTCAAGCTGCAAGATTTTTTTGCGAGCTCGCAAATTTTGGGGGTATCCGACTTGCCCGATCAAGATTGGGTGCGTTTGACGCAGTCGCAGTTTGAGCCGGTGGCCATCACGCCCAGTTTTTGGGTGGTGCCCAGCTGGCATGAGCCGCCTCAAGAAGCAAGGACCATCATCCGTTTGGACCCTGGTTTGGCTTTTGGAACCGGCACCCACCCCACCACCCGAATGTGCCTGCGTTGGCTCGCAGGTCAAAATCTGTCGGGCATGCGGGTTTTGGACTACGGTTGCGGTTCCGGCATCCTGGCGATTGGGGCCGCCAAGATGGGGGCCGTTGCTATTGATGCGGTGGATATAGACGAAGCCGCTGTACAGGCCACGCGCTTGAATGCACAAGCCAATCAGGCTCTCCTTAACGCTGGTTTGCCCCAACAAGCCCAGGGCACCTATAACGTGGTGCTGGCCAATATTTTGGCTTCCCCCCTCAAGGTGTTGGCTCCCCTGTTGGTGTCGCATGTGGCGGTGGGAGGGCACTTGGTGTTGGCCGGAATTTTGGAGCGTCAGGCTGATGAGCTCAAGGCGGCGTATGCCGCTTGCTTGCAGCAAGGTCATGCAGGCGCGCGCGCCGGTACGCTGGAAGTCACCGACTCCGAGGAAGGTTGGATCCTCATGACCGCGCTCCTACAATGACATGCAATGAGCGTCATCACCCAATGCCCTGCCTGTAAAACCTTTTTCAGGGTCTCCCCAGAGCTTTTGCTTGCGTCTGAGGGCTGGGGCCGTTGCGGACAATGCCGCGAAGTTTTTGAAGCCAAGCCCTACAGCCCACCTCCTCAAATGCCAGCCTTGGACTTCAGCGCTTCGCCGATGTTGGATGCTTACAGATTTCCTGCTGCTGACGAGTCCGAGAACGGTTACTCAAAAGACGAAAGTTCTTTCTCCCAAGGTGCAAGTGGGGGGCTGCGTCTGTTGGGTTGGGTTCTCTTGGTTTTGGTTTTGGCTGGGGCGGGAGGTTTGCAGTACGTGCTCCATGAGCGAGACGCTTTGGTCGCCCAAAAATCTTTGTGGGCGGCACCCATTCAAAAGGTCTGCGCATGGGCGGGTTGCGAGATCCGACCCTACCGTGATGCCGATGCGGTGGTGATTGAAGGTTCATCGTTCAGTCGAACAGCTGCGGGCGATTTTCGGTTGAGTCTGACCCTTAAAAATACTTCAGCCTATGAGTTGGCAGCCCCCGCACTGGAGCTCACACTGACCGACGCGCTCGACCAAGTGGTGCTGCGTAAAGTGATGGCACCAGCCGATCTGGGGTGGCCTTCGGGTCGCTTCATGCCTGAGCACACCGTGCAATTGGACGTGGCTGTGCAGTTGCAGCAATCGGCCGACGCATCCGGACCCGTGGTGGCCACTTCCAACGTGGCGGGTTATCGGGTGCTGGCTTTTTACCCCTGATTCTTTTACTTTAAAACTTGTTATGACCACACTGATTTGCGGATCCCTGGCCTTCGACACCATCATGAACTTTGAGGGGCGATTTCAAGAGCAAATCCTTCCCGATCAACTGCACATTTTGAATGTGTCTTTTTTGGTGCCGACCTTGCGCCGAGATTTTGGCGGTTGCGCCGGCAATATTGCCTATGCACTCAAGGTGCTGGGCGGCCACCCCTTGCCCATGGCCACTTTGGGCAATGACGGCCAAGACTATTTGCAGCGTTTGCAGGACTTGCAAATTTCCACTCAGTTTGTGCGCCAAATTGGCCACACTTACACCGCGCAAGCCATGATCATGACCGACCGTGACAACAACCAAATCACGGCCTTTCACCCCGGCGCCATGACTTCTGCGCACCTCAGCCAAATTCAGGCGCACCCTGACATCAAGTTGGGCATCATTTCTCCGGACGGGCGAGATGCCATGCTGGAGCATGCGCAGCAGTTCAAGAGCTTGGACATACCGTTTGTATTCGATCCCGGCCAAGGCTTGCCCATGTTTGATGGCAATGAGTTGGCCCAGTTTGTTGATCAGGCCACATGGGTCACGGTGAACGACTATGAGGGCAAGATGCTGTGTGAGCGTACGGGCTGGTCGGCTCAAGACATCTCAAATCGTGTGAAAGGCTTGATCATCACCATGGGTCATGAGGGCAGCCAAGTTTGGGTGGAGGGTCAGATGACACATGTGCCCCCAGTGCCTGCTGCCGATGTGGTGGATCCTACCGGTTGCGGCGATGCCTACCGCGGCGGGTTGCTTTATGGGTTGGAGAAGGGTTGGCCGTTGGTACGTTGCGCAGAATTGGGCAACCGCATGGGCTCACACAAAATTGCGCACCTTGGACCGCAGAACTATATGGTCAACCCCAACGCTTGGGGTATTTGACACAAAAAAAGCCCGATGCCTTGCGGTCATCGGGCTTGACAATCAACCTCTGAATCAGGGCTTGGTGGCTGTAGGAAACGGCCAGGCAGCTTGAGGGTTCAGAGTGGTCTGTGCTGCAGGAGCAGCGACCGCGGGTTTTGCAGCGGGTGCTTTCGCGGCTTTCTTCGCGGCCGGCTTTTTGGCAGCTTTCTTGGCAGCAGGTTTTTTGGCAGCAGGCTTCTTGGCTGCTACTTTTTTGGCCGGAGCCTTTTTGGCAGCAGCTTTTTTAGCTGGAGCCTTCTTAGCAACCACCTTTTTGGCCACAGCTTTTTTAGCTGGGGCTTTCTTGGCGGCTACTTTTTTGGCCGGAGCTTTTTTAGCTACGACTTTTTTAGCTACAACTTTTTTCGCTGGAGCTTTCTTCGCGGGAGCGGCCTTCTTAGCGGCCGGTTTTTTTGCAGTTGCCATTTCAATTCTCCTTGATCAAGTTACAAAGAGCACTTTGTGCACGTTGGAACGCACAAAGCGATTCATGGTGCTGGGGCATGCCCCAACGCCATGAACACGGGAACATCCACTGCATCCCATCTCTTTGGATGGGTGGGCAATGGATGAAGTTCTTAAAGCCATAGACAGGTGATGAATCAGTCCCAAGAGAGCGCACCACCCGACTGGTACTCAATCACGCGGGTTTCAAAGAAGTTGCGCTCTTTTTTAAGGTCAATCATTTCGCTCATCCACGGGAACGGGTTTTCTTCGTTCGGGAACAGCGGCTCTAAACCAATTTGGGTGGCTCTGCGGTTGGCGATGTAGCGCAAGTAGCCTTTGAACATGGAGGCGTTCATGCCCAGCACGCCGCGAGGCATGGTGTCTTCTGCGTAGCGGTATTCCAGTTCGACCGCCTTTTCAAAAATGGCGCGAATTTCAGACTTGAATTCGGAGGTCCACAGCTGTGGGTTTTCAAGTTTGATTTGGTTGATCAGGTCAATACCAAAATTGCAGTGCATGGATTCGTCACGCAAGATGTACTGGTACTGTTCTGCAGCACCCGTCATCTTGTTTTGGCGACCTAAGGCCAAAATTTGGGTGAATCCTACGTAGAAAAACAGGCCTTCCATGAGGCAGGCAAACACAATCAAGGACTTCAGAAGGGTCTGGTCGGTTTCCAGGGTGCCTGTATGGAAGTTGGAATCCATGATCGCATTGATGAACGGAATTAAAAACTCATCCTTGTCGCGAATGGACTGAACCTCATGGTAGGCGTTGAAAATTTCAGACTCATCCAAGCCCAACGATTCCACGATGTACTGGTAAGCATGGGTATGGATGGCTTCTTCAAAAGCTTGTCGCAACAAGAACTGACGGCATTCAGGTGCGGTGATGTGGCGGTAGGTGCCTAACACAATATTGTTGGCTGCCAAAGAGTCCGCAGTGACAAAAAAGCCCAGGTTGCGCATCACAATGCGTCGCTCGTCAGCGGTGAGACCATTGGGGTCTTTCCAAAGCGAAATGTCACGTGTCATGTTGACTTCTTGCGGCATCCAGTGGTTGGCGCAAGTGGCCAAATATTTTTCCCAAGCCCATTTGTATTTGAAGGGGACCAACTGATTCACATCGGTTTGGCCATTGATGATGCGCTTGTCAGACGCCTTGATGCGGTGAGATGTTGCAGAAGTGGCGGTCTGGGGTTTGATGGCAGATGCCGCAAAAGATGGGCTGGGCATCTGCATGGTGTGCAGCTGTGGCAAAGATTGAAGAGGGAGGTCTACCTTCCGGCCGTCAGTATTGGCGCCGGTCACAGGCATAAAGGATGCGGGTTTAACTTCTTCGTCCCAGGTCAACATAAAAATTCCAATCAGCGGATTATCCGAGTAGTGTTAAGAAATGAAAAGCAATCGTGTGAATGAATGTGTGTGTGTGTTGCTCATGCGCATCGGATGAGCAACACCTGTGATGTGTTTCTTACTGGCAAGCCTCACAACCTGGGTCGTCAATGGCACAGAACTTGATGTCGGTGGCTGCAGTTGACATTTGACTTTGCGCGGCGGCAGCTGCTGCATCTAACGCACTCATAGGGGCACTCATTGAAGCGCCTTGTGATGCACTGCCCGAAGACACGGCGTTGAGTCGACCCGCTGTAACCGTTGATTTTTCAGCGTGTGTGGCCGATGTGGTACGCAGGTAGTAGGTGGTCTTGAGGCCGCGCAACCATGCGAGCTTGTAGGTTTCATCAAGCTTCTTGCCCGAAGCGCCAGCCATGTAAATGTTGAGCGACTGAGCTTGATCGATCCACTTTTGACGGCGAGAGGCGGCTTCCACCAACCACACGGGTTCAATTTCAAAAGCGGTCGCGTACAGAGCCTTGATGTCTTGAGGCACACGGTCGATGGGTTGCAATGAACCGTCAAAGTGCTTGAGGTCCATGACCATCACGTCGTCCCACAAACCGAGGCGCTTCAAGTCGCGCACCAGGTAGCTATTGATCACCGTGAACTCGCCAGACAAGTTGGACTTGACCGACAAATTACCAAAGCAAGGTTCGATGGAAGCGTCAACGCCAATGATGTTGGAGATAGTCGCGGTTGGTGCAATCGCCACGCAATTGGAATTACGCATGCCGTCTTTGGCGATTTTGTGGCGCAATGATTCCCAGTCCAAAGTGGTGGATCGGTCTACATCTAAATAACCACCGCGAGCAGTCGCGAGAAGGTCTAAAGAGTCCAAGGGCAAAACACCTTTGTCCCACAAAGAACCTTTGTAGCTTGCATATTGGCCGCGTTCTTTGGCGAGTTCAGTCGATGCCCAGTAGGCGTAGTAGCAAACCGCTTCCATCGAGCGGTCCGCAAACTCGACGGCAGCTTGTGAGGCGTAAGGAATACGCATTTCGTACAAGCTATCTTGGAAAGACATGATGCCCAGGCCAACAGGGCGGTGGCGCAAGTTCGAGTCACGCGCTTTTTTCACGGCGTAGTAGTTGATATCGATCACGTTGTCGAGCATGCGCATCGCGGTAGAGATGGTGCGTTTGAGTTTGTCGTGGTCGAGTTCTTGGCCGTTCGCGCCTTCGATCAAATGCTGTGACAGATTGACCGAGCCGAGGTTACAGACCGCGGTTTCAGTGTCGCTGGTGTTCAACGTGATTTCGGTACACAGGTTGGACGAATGCACAACGCCCACGTGCTGTTGGGGTGAGCGCACATTGCATGGGTCTTTGAAAGTGATCCATGGGTGGCCTGTTTCAAACAGCATGGTCAGCATCTTGCGCCACATGTCGGTAGCTTGGACGGTTTTGCTGGGTTTGATTTCACCGCTCTTGGCTTTGGCTTCGTATGCCACATAAGCTTTCTCGAACTCGGCGCCGTAGAGGTCGTGCAAATCGGGAACATCCGAGGGCGAGAACAATGTCCACTCGCCTTTTTCCATCACGCGACGCATGAACAAGTCTGGAATCCAGTTGGCGGTGTTCATGTCGTGAGTGCGTCGGCGGTCATCACCCGTGTTTTTGCGCAACTCTAAGAATTCTTCGACGTCTAAATGCCAGCTCTCCAAGTAGGTGCAAACAGCGCCTTTGCGCTTGCCGCCTTGGTTCACCGCCACGGCAGTGTCGTTGACAACTTTCAAGAAGGGCACCACGCCTTGTGATTCGCCATTGGTGCCTTTGATGTGGCTACCTAATGCGCGCACGCGAGTCCAGTCGTTACCCAAACCGCCAGCGAATTTAGATAGCAAGGCGTTTTCTTTGATGAGCTCATAAATGCCATCTAGGTCGTCAGGCACGGTAGAGAGGTAGCAGCTAGAGAGTTGTGAGCGCAAAGTGCCGCTGTTGAACAAAGTTGGTGTGCTTGACATGAAGTCAAAGGACGACAGAACCTCGTAGAACTCAATCGCGCGCGCTTCGCGGTCGATTTCGTTCAAGGCGAGACCCATGGCGACGCGCATGAAAAACGCTTGTGGCAACTCGATGCGTTGTTTGCGCACGTGCAAGAAGTAGCGGTCATACAGGGTTTGCAGACCGAGGTAGTCAAACTTCAAATCGCGACCGGCTTTGAGAGCAGAGCCCAAGCGCTGCAAGTCAAACTGCAACATTTGTGGGTCGAGCAATTCGTTGTCAACGCCCTTTTTGATGAACTGTGGGAAATACTGCGCGTAGTGCTGTCCCATGTCGGCGTGCAGGACTTCTTTGCCCAACACTTCTTTAGCGATGGTGTGCATCAGCAAGCGTGCAGTGGCGTAGGTGTAGTCGGGGTCTTTTTCGATTAAGGTGCGGGTGGCCAAGATCGCGGCTTTGTAGACCTCGTCCATCGGCACGCCGTCGTAGAGGTTACGCATGGTCTCGGCCATGATGGGCTCTGCACGCACATCCGCGCCCAAACCGGCGCAAGCGTCATTGATCAAACGTTGCAGGTGCTGCAGGTCCAATGGCACGCGTTGACCACCTTCAAGCACATGCATGGTGGGGGCTGCGGGCGCGGCTTGTTCTTTGGTGTGGGCGCGCTCTTGGGTGCGGCGCTCGCGGTAGAGCACGTAAGCGCGAGCGATTTCGTGATGGCCACCGCGCATCAAACCGAGTTCGACCTGGTCTTGCACGTCTTCGATGTGGAAGGTGCCACCGCCTGGACGTGAGCGCATCAAGGCACGGACCACGGCTTGGGTCAAAACGTCCACGGTTTCACGCACGCTGGCAGACGCCGCGCCTTGGGTGCCATGCACGGCCAAAAACGCCTTCATCATGGCCACGGCAATCTTGGCGGGCTCAAACGGAACTACCGCGCCATTGCGGCGAATAATTTGGTAGTGGGCCAACAGGGTGGGGCTGTCGGCGCTGATGCGGTCTTGGGTGGTAGCGGGGAAAGGTGTTGGATTAATTTTTGTAGTGGATTCAACAAGTTGCATGTCGTTTTTCTTCCTGTTATTCAATTCATGTGTGCGGGTGGCTTGCAACTTGAAAGACGAACTTTTTAAAAGTGAAGCAACGCGACCCCACACTATATCTGGTGTGCGTGACTCCTTCAAGGCACTAGGGGTAGTGTTTTCAAGGATAAAGGGCTTTTTTCTTCCGTATGGCAAAAACGTCATTAATTTTTAGCAAGGCGATAACTGAATCAGGCCATGTAGAGATTAGGGTTTTTAAATAAAAGCTTTATTCCATGCGCTTTTTAAATGTGTTTGCTTCGCCAATGCCCAAGAAATTGGGAGTGCGTCTACTGAAGACAAAATAGTCCACCCATCCCAACATAGGGAAAGCAATTAAATATTTTTTTTTGCTATTTTTTCGCCTAAGCGCGTAGGCGGAAAAAATGAATTTGAAAGTACTAATTTATCTTGGAGTAAATGCCAATCAAAGCCTGAGCCAGGGTCGAATTTGCGACCAGGCGCGATGTCTTCGTGGCCTGCGATGTGCGCAATGGGGTAGTTGTTTATCAATTGTGTGCACAAGAGTGAAAGAGTTTCGTATTGCGCTACATCGAATGTTTCGCCCTCTAAACCTTCGAGTTCAATACCAATCGAATCGTCGTTGCAGTTATCACGCCCGCGGTAATGCGACACGCCGGCATGCCACGCACGTTTGTTACAACTCACGAACTGCATCAGGCTGCCGTCTCTACGAATCACAAAGTGTGAGGAGACTTGCATACCGCGAATGCTTGCAAAGTAGGGATGGGCGTCCCAGTCAAGTTGGTTGGTAAACAGCGCTTCTATTTCAGGGCCGCCATACACGCCAGGCGGCAAACTGATGGAGTGAATGACCAGCAAGTCAATCTGTACATGGTTTGGACGTTCTCCAAAGTTGGGGGAATCTATGCGCACGGCGTGCGACCACCAACCCTCGTGCCACTGCGAAACCCCAAGGTTCACGTACGGCCCTCGTGTTCTTGCAAATGTTGTTGGGTGCAGTAGGGCGCAGGTTCCCCATTGGCTAAGAGTTTTCCAAACACGGCTTCTTTTTCAGGAATATGCAAACCGCAGTGCGCACAGGGCAACATGACATTGGGAACTTTGCTTTTTTTAAAAGAAGGTGAACGCTTTCCACTGCGCTGCTGACGAATCCACCATAAAACGGCAAAGATGACCGCTACCCAGATCAGGTATTTCATGCTGTGCGGCCCAGAACCACTTCCATCACAAAGCGTGAGCCTACATACCCAAGCAAGAGCAAGCCGGTGCCCGTATAAAGAAACCGAATAGCAGTGCGTCCTCGCCAGCCGAAACGTTGCCTACCCACAAGCAAGACCGCGAAGGTGAGCCAAGACAACACGGAGAAAACCGTTTTGTGGTCCCAACGCCAAGCGGCATTGGCGCCATACAAACTGTCTCCAAACAACCACCCTGCGAGAAGCGTAGCTGTCAGCAAGACAAAGCCCGCTGAGACGAAGCGAAATGTCAACCGCTCCAAAGTGAGGATGGGCACATCGATCGATGCATCGACCGCCATGCGCATATTTTTTTCCGCCTGCGACAGGATGGTGGCATGCACGAGCGCCGCAGCAAAGAGTCCGTATGACGCAATTCCCAAAGCCCAATGCAAAGGTAACAAAGCAGACGCATTGGAGTGCATCGGTGCGCCAGGAAACACCGCAGCAATCAAAACGACTGAAGCGCCAAGAACCATCAGTGTCCAGCGGGTTTTGAGTCGTGGAAACCAGTGCTGCTCCAACACATAAAAGGTCAGCATCAGCCATACCGTGGTCGACAAAGCGGGCGCAAAACCAAAACGCATGACCCCATCTTGTGATCCAAATAGAGCAAAAGCCAATCCAAGACCATGTAGGAGCCAAGGTGCGACCAACAAGCGGTGTCCAGCACCAGATGCGAGGCGAGGGCCCAGCCACGCGGTGAGTGCGTAAGCAAAAGCGGTGGGTATTCCTAACCAAAGGTTAGGAGAGATGTCACTGGCTAAAATCATCGGGCAAGTTTAGCGTTTTGCTCGACGCATCTCATGAAACCCCTATGGGGATAAATATGGCTTCAGCCCTTACCGACAAACTCTCCCGACTCGTCAAACAAATCAGCGGTCAGGCGCGCATCACCGAAAGCAATGTCGCCGACATGTTGCGCGAAGTACGCATGGCCTTGCTGGAGGCTGATGTGGCATTGCCTGTGGTGCGGGACTTCATCGCAAGGGTGAAAGAAAAGGCCCTGGGGCAAGAAGTCATCGGTTCTTTGCAGCCGGGCCAAGCCTTGGTCGGCATCGTTAACCAAGAACTCGCCGCCACCATGGGCGATGGCGTGAGCGATCTGAATTTGGCTGCGCAACCACCCGCAGTCATTTTGATGGCCGGTTTACAAGGCGCGGGTAAAACCACTACTACCGCCAAACTCGCGCGTTGGTTAATCCAACAACGTAAAAAGAAAGTGTTGACGGTGTCGGGCGACGTTTACCGACCTGCAGCGATTGAACAACTCAAAACCGTTACCGCACAAGTGGGCGCCGAGTGGTTTCCCAGCAGCGCTGATCAAAAACCGCAAGATATTGCACGTGAAGCGCTGGACTATGCACGCAAGCATTACTTTGACGTGTTGTTGGTCGACACCGCAGGCCGCTTAGGTATTGACGAAGCCTTGATGCAAGAAATTCAAGCCTTGCACAATGTATTGAATCCGGTTGAAACCTTGTTTGTGGTCGATGCGATGCAAGGCCAAGACGCGATCAACACAGCCAAAGCATTTAAAGACGCATTGCCTTTGACGGGCATAGTGTTGACCAAGCTCGATGGTGACTCACGCGGCGGCGCGGCCTTGTCGGTTAGGCAAATCACTGGCGTGCCGATCAAGTTCGCGGGCACCAGCGAAAAAATGGACGGCTTGGAATTGTTCGACGCCAACCGCCACGCGCAGCGTGTCTTGGGCATGGGCGACATACTGGCGTTGGTCGAGCAAGTCACTGCGGGCGTCGACATGGCGGCCGCGCAAAAGTTGGCTGACAAAGTCAAACGCGGTGACAACTTTGACTTGAACGACTTTCTCTCGCAAATTCAGCAAATGCGATCCATGGGCGGTTTGTCCAATTTGATGGACAAACTACCAAGCCAAATGGCCGCGAAAGCCAAAGACGTCGATATGGGCAAGGCTGAGAAAGACATTGGTCGCAAGCAAGGCATCATCCACAGCATGACCGACTTAGAGCGGCGCAAACCTGAGCTCATCAAAGCGACACGCAAACGCCGCATCGCTGCAGGCGCCGGTGTTCAGGTGCAAGACGTGAACCGCTTGATCAAAGAGTTCGAGCAAATGCAAGACATGATGAAAAAAATNNGGCGGTTTGATGAAGATGATGAAGCGCTTGGGTGGCATGAAAGGCATGCCAGGAATGGGCGGTGGTTTTCCTGGAATGCGCTAAACCGCGCTCTCCGATAACACCACTTCACCGCGCAGCGAGTGCGGATT
>DDPM01000174.1 GCA_002342165.1 Hylemonella sp. UBA2468 | reverse complement strand
CCACAATGTCTTCGGCCTTGACCACTTCACGAGCCACAAAATCCACATTGCCCAAGGCATCGGCCAAGCCCAGCTCTACCGCTTGTTGACCGTTCCAAAACAATCCACTGAACATTTCCGGAGTTTCTTTAAGCCTTTCACCCCGCCCATTGCGCACCACCGTGATGAATTGCTGGTGAATTTGGTTCAACATGGCTTGGGCGTAATGGCGTTGTTTGTCGGTTTGGGGGCTAAAAGGATCTAAAAAGCCCTTGTTGTCACCTGCGGTCATCAATCGGCGCTCGACCCCCAATTTATCCATCAACCCCGTAAACCCAAAGCCATCCATCAACACGCCAATACTGCCGACAATGCTGGCCTTGTCGACGTAAATTTGGTCGGCAGCGACCGCAATGTAATAAGCCGCAGACGCCGCAGATTCTTCCACCACGGCATACACAGGCTTGTTGTGCTTGGCCTTCAGACGCAAAATTTCATCGTTGATGATGCCCGCCTGAACAGGGCTGCCCCCAGGCGAGTTGATGAGCAACACCACGGCCAAAGCACCCGTATCTTCAAAGGCACTGCGCATGGAGGACACCACGAGTTCTGCACTGGCTTCGCCTTCAGAAGCAATTTCGCCCTTAATTTCCACCAAAGCTGTGTGGGGAGTGGAGCTTCCTTTGGTAGAGCGCCCAAAATCCAACCCAATGACCACCACAACGGCAATCAAGGCCATCCAACTCAGGCGGGCCCACAAGCGCGAACGGCGATTGGCCCGCTGCTCTTCCAAGGCGGCAAAAGCCAATTTTTCAAGCACATCGCGCTCCCAGCCTGAAGCGTGGCGGGATGGGTCCTTGAGCGAATCGGGAGGGTCTGAGGAATCCATAAGGGTAATAAGGGGCAGTTTTAAAAGTCCAAGGGCTTGAGGTTGTGTGCAGTATGCCAGTGAACCACGCCGTCTCGCTCAGTCAAATCAATAGCCACCAATCCCCCACGGCATGGGCCGCCCATGCAGGCCCCTGTTTGAGGTGCGTACACCGCACCATGGGTGGCACACATGAGCCAATGACCGGATGCATCAAAAAAACGGTCGGGCTGATAGTCCATTTCCATGGCCACATGGCTACATCTGTTTAAGTATGCTTTGGGCTTGCCATCAAACCGAATGGCAAAGGCACGGCAGGTTTGTCCTTGATACACCACGTCAAAGGGCACGGCTAAGCCTCGCTCTTCAAGCTCTGCAGAATTACACAAAGGAAGCAAACCCTCAGACATGTAACACCAGCCATTGATGCAAATCCTGAACGGAATGAGCCAGATACAGAGAGGGCGCGCGCTTCAAAGCCTCCCTGTGTCTATTGGTCAGCTCCGAAGACGAGCTTCCAAAACTCACCCCTACCCCTGAGCAGCCCGCATGGACCGCCATTTCGAGGTCATATACGCTGTCGCCCACCATCAAGGTGCGCTCAGGTGTCACATCCAGTTCACTCATGAGTTCTTGCAGCATTTGGGGATCAGGTTTACCGGAGGTTTCGTCTGCGGTTCGGGTCGCATGGAACACGTCATTAAGCTCCAGCTCCAGCAGCGCCTCATTCAGTCCCACGCGACTTTTACCGGTGGCCACAGCTATTGAACAGTGCTTTGACCTCAAATCCTGCAACATGGGCAGAACACCCTCAAACAAACTGCGTGTCAAAAGTCGGGGGTCGCTAAGGGTGCCTTCCCAGTCAAAGACGATCAAATCGAATTTGCGTGCCTTGGGTTCGGACATTGTCGTTAACGACGGCTTATGGGGTTCTGAACTCACTGGGCAGGGCGAACGAAAGAAAGTGTTGCAGCTCCTCAGGCAACTGGGCATGAAGCTCCATACGCTCTGCGGAAATGGGGTGTGTGAACTGTAACCGCCAAGCATGTAGAAACATGCGTTTCAAAGGGGCCATTGCAGGCTTGGATAAGTCAGCCTTGAGACTTGCTAGCGCCTTGTTCAGGCCAAAGTCCCCATATTTGTCATCGCCGGCAATGGGGTAGCCCTCGCTGGACAAATGCACCCGGATTTGGTGGGTTCGCCCGGTTTTGATGGTGACCTCCAACAACGAAAAGCCCTTTTCAAACCCTTGGGGCTCTGTGACTGGAAGCATTGCTGTCTTGGGAGCCTTCGTCGGCGTTGTTGGGGCAGATCTGCGGCGCACCTGGACAAGGGTGATGGCGCGCATGCCATTGGAATCGTCTTTAGACACCACTTTCACACGGCGCTCACTGCCTTCATCATCACCCAGCAGGTATTTGTGCAGAGGTTTGTCCAGCACTTTTTTGTTCAAAGGCCAGCGTCCCGACACCAAAGCCAAATAGGTTTTACCGGTCTCGCGTTCTCTCAACTGGTCTTGCAAGTGCTTCAAGGCGCTTCTTTTTTTGGCAATCATCAAAAGGCCGCTGGTTTCTCTATCCAGCCGGTGGATCAGCTCCAAAAACTTGGCATCGGGCCTTGAGCGCCGCAACTGCTCAATCACGCCAAAGCTCACGCCAGAGCCCCCATGCACCGCCACGCCAGCAGGCTTGTCAATCACCAGCAGGGCATCGTCTTCAAAAACCACCTTAAATTGCGCAACTGGCACGGCACTGATGGACGGGGAGATCGACCGCTCTGCGACCCTCACAGGGGGAATGCGCACGACGTCGCCAGACAGCAACCGCGTATCTGCCGAAGCCCGCGCCTTGTTCACGCGCACCTGACCGCTGCGTATCAGGCGATAAATATGGGTTTTGGGTACCCCTTTAAGCTGGCGAATCAAAAAGTTGTCCAGTCGCTGCCCATTTGAATCTTCGTCAATCGCCATGGATTGAACCTGGGGCACGGACCGACCCAAATTTGCAGGAACTGCGCGATTTGGGTTGACCTCTATAATGTTGCTCACCAGTGATGTGTTGTAAGTGGTTGATTCGTTTGGAGTTTAGTTCACTGACTCTTAACCAAACCCGCTCATTTCACTGGAAGGTCGATGCCCCGGGTTTTCCGGTTGCGGTCGATGATATGAAACTCAAATACGGAATACCTAAAAATGGTCAGCCTCGGGCTGGCTGTTGGATCTAAGCGAAATGTTTGTATGGTTGTGCGGTTTATGCAACGGGGTATGGAGCCTTATGTTCTCCGAATCCGCCCCTGCTCGTACATCAGGCTTTGCCACTTGGCCCACTGAATTTGCAGTTCGCGCCTTGGCCCCCATTCACCCAATCGCCTTCATCCCTGCGCCTACGATTCGGCTCTTCAAAAGAACCTGAATTTCTCCGGCAATTCCCCCGTTTCATCTCGTCGCTTCTGGCATCTCTAGCCCTTTAGGGCTTGTGTTGTTGGGCTGTTGTGCCCTTGGAAGGAACTGAAATGAAACGCATGCTGATCAATGCCACGCAAACGGAAGAACGTCGTTTGGCCATCGTGGATGGACAAAAGCTTCTCGACTACGAAATTGAAATCGAAGGCCGAGAGCAGCGCAAAGGCAATATTTACAAAGCGGTGGTGACCCGGGTGGAACCGTCCTTGGAAGCTTGTTTTGTGGACTACGGTGAAGAGCGCCACGGCTTTTTACCCTTTAAAGAAATATCCAAACAGTACTTTCAGTCGGGGGTTTCTGTCAGCTCGGCGCGTATCCAAGATGTGATTCGAGAGGGCCAAGAACTGGTCATTCAGGTTGAAAAAGAAGAGCGCGGCAACAAAGGCGCCGCACTCACCACCTTTGTGTCACTGGCGGGCCGTTATGTGGTGCTCATGCCCAACAACCCCCGTGGCGGCGGCGTCAGCCGTCGCATTGAGGGCGACGACCGTGCCGAACTCAAAGAAGCCTTAGACCAACTGGAATACCCCGGCGGCATGTCCATCATTGCCCGCACCGCAGGCATTGGCCGCACTGCCCCCGAACTGCAATGGGACCTGAATTACCTGCTCAAGCTCTGGACCGCCATTGACGGTGCTGCCCAAGCGGGTAAAGGCGCTTTCCTCATTTACCAAGAATCCAGCCTGGTGATTCGCGCCATTCGCGACTACTTCAATGCCGACATCGGCGACATCCTGATCGACACCGACGACGTGTTCGACCAAGCGCAGCAATTCATGGCGCACGTCATGCCCGAGCATGCAGCGCGGGTCAAGCGCTACCGCGACGACGCGCCGCTGTTCAGCCGCTTTCAAATTGAGCACCAGATTGAATCGGCCTATGCCCGCACCGTCACGTTGCCCAGCGGCGGCGCCATCGTGATTGACCACACTGAAGCGTTGGTGAGTGTGGACGTGAACTCTGCCCGCGCCATCAAAGGTGGCGACATTGAAGAAACCGCCACCCGCACCAACCTCGAAGCTGCTGACGAAGTGGCCCGCCAGATGCGCCTGCGCGACTTGGGGGGCCTGATCGTGATCGACTTCATTGACATGGAAGAAAGCAAAAACCGCCGCGAGGTTGAAAACCGCTTGCGCGATGCCTTGCGCCAGGACCGCGCGCGCGTGCAATTTGGCACCATCAGCAAGTTTGGTCTGATGGAAATGAGTCGCCAGCGGCTGCGTCCAGCCCTGAGCGAAGGTGCCTCCATTCCCTGCCCACGCTGTGGCGGCTCTGGCCATATCCGCGACACCGAAAGCTCAGCCCTCCAAATTTTGCGGATCATTCAGGAGGAATCCCAAAAAGACAATACCGCTGCAGTGCATTGCCAGGTACCGGTGGATGTGGCTTCTTTCCTACTGAACGAAAAGCGCAACGAAATCACCAAAATTGAGCTCAAGCAGCGCATTCATGTGCTGATGGTGCCCAACAAGTCGCTCGAAACACCCAACTACCGCTTGGACCGCTTGAAGCATGACGACCCCCGTTTGGACAATATCGAGGCCAGCTACCAAATGGCCGAAGATCTTGATGACAACGACACCATCACCCGCCGCTCGCAAGAGCCCACCAACAAGCAAACTCCGCTGATCAAGGGTGTCCTGCCTGACGCTCCAGCGCCTGTGGTGCCGGTTGCACCCAGCGCTGCGCGCGCACCTGCGCCCCAAGTGGCCGCCGATAAGCCCTCCCAAGGGTTCATGGCTTGGCTCAAAGGCTTGTTTGCCGGCAACACAGCTCAGCCCACAGACCTAGCTTCTGCAGCCCACAACGCACCGCCCACTGGTGAACGCAGCGGGCGTCGGCCAAGCGGCGAACGCACTGAAGGCAGTGGTGCTGGCAGAGGCCGAGGCGGGCGTAATGGACGCTCGGTCGGTCGTAGCGGCAATAGTGGTAACGGCGGTACTAGCAACCGCAGCCCTCGTGCTCGAGGCGAAGAGGATCGCAACCCGGTCACAGCCGATAAATCCAACCCTGACGCAGAACCCCAAACTGCAATGGATGGTCAGGAAGCCCGTGGCGAGCGCGCGCCCCGCACAGAAGGCAGAGGTCGTGGACGTGGTGGACGCGGCTCACGTTCCAGCTCGGATCAGGCTAGCAGAGACTCAGGAGAACCTCGCGAAGCAGAAGCCCTTCAGACGGCCCAAATGCCGATGCCTGGCATAGATCAGGCTTCAGATCGCAACCTAGGTTCTGAACACACGGAAGGCTCGGAGCAAGTCACTGAAAGCGGCTCTGGCCGTCCACGCCGCTCACGCGATCGATATGGACGCGACCGACGTGAGCGAGGTGAGCGAGCTGAGCGAAATGAACGCCAGCCCCGCGCAGACGAATCTGATGTGGATGTAAATCAAACTGGGTCAACTCAAGAACAAGTTGCGACATCTATTGATTTTTCAGCGCCT
>DDPM01000155.1 GCA_002342165.1 Hylemonella sp. UBA2468 | reverse complement strand
TTGGCTGCCTTGGGGGCGCGCACATCGGACACAGGGTTGCCGTCGATCAGACCCTGCCGCCCCAGCCAGCTGTAAAAACTCCGCCAGCCCGACAAAATCAGGGCTATGCCGCGACCGCTGCGGCCTTGGGCATGCATTTGGGCTACCCAGCGGCGAATGTGGGTGTTGTGTACCTGGAGCAAAGCCAGATCTTGCTGGCGTGCCAAGCTCTGCAAACGCTTCAGGTCTTGTGTGTACAGGGCTACGGTGCGGTCCGCAAGGCGCTTTTCTACCCGCACATGCTCTAGATAGCGGAGTGCCAACGGGTCATCGGGAAGACTCGCCGGCACATTCATGGCGCTTGGTACGCTTTAAGGGGTTGAGGCGTCAAGCTGGGGCTTGCAAAGCGCCCAACGCCGCGGAGCTCAAGAGGGCCAAGCCCTGCAAAAAGTCGGTGCCCATGGTGGGGGTGAAGCGCTGGGTGTCAGGCGAGGCCAGCACCAGCAAGCCCATGGCTGGCAAGGACCGCTCGGGGTTGGGCGGAGCTGAGGTCACCGAGCTGTTTTTGGATATGGGCCTCAAAGGCAACAAGGCGATGGAGGCAGCCTCATGCGGCACGCGCAACCATTTGGCGGGCTCCAAAGCAGTGTTGATACCGCAAAACGGCTCGGTCAGCCCATCGGCAAAAATGCGTACCTCTTGGGTGACTCCTTGGGTAAAGGCATGTTCTTGCCACTGAGGTGCCACGTCCCACACCCTGAGGGCAACCTGTGGCACCGCAAACTGCTGCTCCACGGAAGCCGGAATTTGATCGGGCAAAGTGGCCATATCGCGCAACTGCAGCAACTCCACCGCCCAGCGGATGAGCTTGTCAGACAAGGCCAAATTGTCGTTGCCATTGCGGATCATTTCCATGATGCGGTTCTCCAGCAGGCGAATTTTGTCGCGCAGCATCATGGCCTGACGTTCCTGCAAATTCACCGCACGGTGTCCGTGCGGCCCGCTGAGCAAGATGGTGGACAGCAGCTGGGCGTGGCGCTCAAAAAACTGAGGGTTGTTCAGCAAATACTGGGCAATATCGTCTTCAGTGATAGGGTTCAGGGCGTTGCTCATGTCTTGGCTTAGGGTTGAATTTCTATGCTTTTAAATGCGTTCAGAGGTGAAGTCTAGGGCTTTAGGAAATGGGCTCACAAGGCCAAGCGCTCACTGGGCCAAGCGCTCAGGTCCGGAATGTCCACTTCTCCCTCAAACACGTTTTGGGCCGGGCCGGTCATCATGACCGAGTCCTCCGGGGAGCCTGACCATGCAATCTGTAACTCGCCGCCGCGGGTGCTGACCTGCACTTGGGTGTCCAATAGCCCCAAGCGAATTCCAGCCACGACCGCGGCACAGGCGCCTGTGCCGCAAGCCAAGGTTTCACCCGCACCACGTTCCCACACGCGCAATCGGATGTGATTGGGGTCCACTACCTGCATAAAGCCCAAGTTCACCCGCTTTGGGAAACGCCAGTGCTGCTCCATCCTTGGGCCCAGCTGCACAACCGGAGCTTTTGACACATCGGGCACCAGAGCAACGGCATGGGGATTGCCCATGGAGAGCACCGACACTTGAAGGTCGTCCAATGGCCAAAGCAGTGCCTGTGGTGGCACTTGGGCCACCACATCACCCGTCTGCAAAGGCAGAGGGTTTAAGCCTTGCGCATCAAACGGAATATCAGCCAAGGCCAGCACCGGTTTACCCATATCCACCCGCACTTGGCCATTGGTGGTGATGTGCGGTGAAATCACGCCCGCCAAGGTTAGTACCTGCAGCGTGGTACGCTGAGTTAAGCCTTTGTCAAACACATAGCGGAAAAAGCAGCGTGCGCCGTTGCCGCACTGCTCAACTTCTGCGCCGTCGGCATTGTGAATCACGTATTCAAAGTCAATGCCTGCTGCGGGCGAAGCCCGAACCGACAAAATTTGATCGGCTCCCACCCCAAAATGCCGGTCTGCCAGCCAGCGGTATTGGGCTGTAGACAGCCCCAACAATCCTCGGGTTTCATCCAGCACGACAAAGTCGTTGCCAGCCCCCTGCATTTTGGTGAAGTGAACGCGCATCGTCCCAGCTCAGTCCGCGGTGATCTGGTTATCCTTCACCACTTTGGCCCAGATGTCGATTTGGCGGTCTATGAACACCCGCGCCACTTCGGGCGTGCCGCCCATGACGTCAATGCCTTGGGCGTCGAGCTTTTTGGCCACATCGGGGTTTTTAAGGGCCTTATTCAACTCTTCGTTCATGCGCTTGACAATGTCTGAAGGCGTTTTGGTCGGTGCCAGCACGGCCCACCAAGCGGGGGCTTCAAAACCTGCAAAACCGCTTTCCGCAACAGTAGGCACATCGGGCAGATCGGGAGAACGTTTGCTGGTGGTCACCATCAGAGGGCGCATGCGTTTGTTGTCAATGTGCGGCTTGGTGACAAACACCGAGCCAATGGACAGAGGCACATGGCCTGCCACCGCATCCGTCATGAGAGGGCCTCCGCCTTTGTAAGGGATGTGGACCCAATCCAAGCCCGCATTTTTAGCCAATAAGGTCATGGCCAAATGGCCCAAACTGCCCGAGCCAATGGAGCCATAGCTCACCGCCTTTTTGGCTTTGGCAGCAGCCACCACATCGGCAAAGGTTTTGTATTCAGAGCCCACATGCGTGGCCAACACCATAGGCGAGGTGCCCAACAGCACCAGAGGCACCAAGTCTTTGCGGGTGTCAAACGGCATATTGGGAATCAAGGTGGGGTTCACACCATGCGTGTCGAACACCACCGCAAAGGTGTAGCCGTCTGGCGCAGAGGCTGCCACCTGTGCGGTGCCAATGGAGCCAGAAGCGCCACCCTTATTTTCCACCAACACGTTTTGACCCAATTGCTGAGACAGCACGGGCGCCAAAATGCGCGCCACTTGGTCTACCGAGCCGCCTGGTGGAAACACCGCCACCAGCTTGATGGGTTGGCGTGTAGGCCAAGCCCCAGAGCCACTTTGGGCTTGAGTCTGCGAGGAGGTTTGGGGCTGGGCCTGCGCAGCCGCCCATGGCCAGAGCGCCACAGCACCAAGCAACACCCCCATCCAACATGCCCTCAGGTTCAATTCCCTCATATGCGCTCCTTTAAGTTGGGTTCTCATTCGTCTTTGGACTTTAACTATCGCACAATCATGTTCGGAACTCATACACAGCCTCAGCACCTTCTCGAACGCCACACCCACCCTATTTCACTTTAAGCACCCAATTCACATTCGCCATGCCCCGACCACAGCAGTTGCTTTATCCGCAGCGTGACCCGGCCACACCGCTACCAGCGGCCACCTTGCTTTGGGTGCGTAACGATGCTCAGGGCCGTTTACAGGTCTTGATGACGCGGCGCTCGGCCCAAGCCAGCTTTGCCCCAGGCGCCTATGTATTTCCGGGCGGCGTCATCGATCCTGATGACCACACAGCCCACTTTCTGGCCACGCGTCGACCCACTCAAACTGAAGCACACCTGACCCAAGCCTTGGCGGCACTGCGCGAAAGTTTTGAAGAACTGGGGGTGATCCGAGTGCTCGGGCCTGATGGACAAGCTGTTCAACCAGAGGCTTTGACCGCCCTGCACCGGCACGCTCCCTTTTGGCCGCAAATGCACGCTTTGGGCTGGAGAGCAGATGCAGCTGCCCTGCATTTGTTGGCCCACTGGACCAGCGACAAGGACTTACCGCGCCGTTTTGAAGTGCCCTTTTGGGTGGGCCTAATGCCCGAGGGGCAAACGCCTGTGGCGGATGAGCAGGAGCAATTCGACCCCATTTGGATCTGCCCGCACGAGGCACTGGAGCGCGAAAAAGCTGGACTCTTTTTCATGATCTTCCCGACCATACGCACCTTGGAACGCCTGAACGCCTTCCCTAATGCAGAGGCTCTTTTGAAAGCCTGTGCGGCCACTGAAGCTCCCATGTGGACCGGTTGCCCGCGCGCGGGCTTTTTGAATGGTCGTGTGATGCGCTACATGGAAACCGAAGCGCCCTATGGTGAACTGGAACTGGTGTGCCCAGACGGTGCCATCCACCACCGTTTGGACTGGAACCATGACCAAGCCACTCCCCTGTTGCGCCATGTGCAACGCATCACCGCCCCCAACCCGGGCGTGATGACGGGCCCGGGCACCAACACCTATGTGTTGGGAGGCCCCACCACAGGCCATTTGGTCATAGACCCCGGCCCAAACGATGCAGAACACCTAGAGCGGCTTTGGAACGCCGCAGGTGGCGATATACGCATGATTGTGTGCACACACTCACACCCAGACCATTCGCCTGGTGCGCGCCCTTTGCAGGCACTGTGCCTGGATCGCCCCACAGGCCATGGGGTGCCGCCCATCTTGGGCTTGCCCTCAGCCTCCACCGCGCGGGCCGACAGCCACTTTGAACCCGATCGGGCGCTTGCCGATGGCGAACTGTTGGTACTTCAACCCAAGGATTGGACTTCTCAAGGTCAATCCAAGGCCCAAGCAATTGAAATACCAGATGACCCATTGGGCCAGCAAGTCACACTACAAGTCATTCATACCCCGGGGCATGCGGCCAACCACCTGTGTTTGGCACTGCTGGAAGATGGGTTGCTGTTTTCGGGCGACCACATCCTCAATGGCAGCACCACCGTGGTCAATCCGCCCGATGGCGACATGACTCAGTATTTAGATTCCCTCGACAAGCTGGATGCCGCTTGTGCCGAGCATGAACTCGAGTACATCTTGCCAGCCCATGGCTATGTGCTCAATCAAGCCAGACACCAAATCGCCAAGCTCAAAGCGCACAGATTGCAACGCGAAGCCAAAGTGCTGCGCGTGATGCAAGCCCACCCCAACGGCACCCTGGACGACTGGGTGCCACTGGCCTACGACGACGTGCCTGAACGCATATGGCCCGTGGCCAAACGGTCTTTAGAGGCGCATGTGATTCGTTTGCGAGAAAAAATGTGAAGTCTGCCGATAGGCCGGATTCTGTGCATGGCCCGCCCTTTCGGAAAGACCCTGTGACCGTCATTAATCTGGGCCGGGGGTCGCCCCGCCGGCTCAATGCTACCTACCCACACACTCTCCGGAGCCAGATCAACGTGTGCCTACTTGGTATTGCTGCGCGTAGAGATTGCCCGTTTCACCCAAACTGAATTGGCTCGTCTCTGTTGCTCTGATCCTCACCTCACGGTGGACAGCCGTTAGCTGCTACGCCGCCCTGTGCAGTCCGGACCTTCCTCCAGTGCGCCCTTTCGGGACATGCACCAGCGACGGTCTGGCAGGCTTCACCGTGGCATTATCACGAATTCACCATTTCCACTTACCCTTAGGAGCCCTCATGATTGCCCAAAACATTCTCCAATCCATCGGCAATACCCCGCACGTGCGCATGAACCGCTTGTTTGGCAACCATCAGGTCTGGATCAAGTCCGAGCGTAGCAACCCCGGCGGATCCATCAAAGACCGCATTGCACTGGCCATGGTGGAAGACGCTGAAGCCAAAGGCCTGCTGCGGGATGGCAGCACCATTATTGAACCCACCTCGGGCAACACAGGTGTAGGTTTGGCCATGGTGGCGGCTGTGAAGGGCTACAAGCTGATTTTGGTCATGCCCGACAGCATGTCCATCGAGCGCCGCCGCCTGATGCTGGCCTATGGCGCCAGCTTTGACCTGACCCCGCGCGAAAAAGGCATGAAGGGCGCCATTGCGCGCGCCCAAGAACTGCTGGCCGCCACCCCCAACGCTTGGATGCCCCAGCAGTTTGAAAACCCCGCCAACATTGAAGTACATGTGCGCACCACGGCCCAAGAAATCTTGCAAGACTTTCCTGATGGGTTGGATGCACTCATCACCGGCGTGGGTACTGGTGGCCATTTGACCGGTTGTGCCCGCGTGCTCAAGGCCCAATGGCCGCAGCTCAAAGTGTTTGCAGTCGAGCCCACTGCCTCCCCCGTGATTTCCGGCGGCGCTCCTGCCCCGCACCCCATTCAGGGTATAGGCGCGGGGTTTGTGCCACAGAACCTGGACACCAGCCTGCTCGATGGCGTCATCACCGTTGAAGCCGAAACCGCCCGCGAGATGGCGCGGCGCAGCGCCCGCGAGGAGGGTATGCTGGTGGGCATTTCTTCAGGCGCCACCCTGGCCGCCATTGCACAAAAGCTGCCTGACCTACCCCCTAAGGCCCGCGTGCTGGGCTTCAACTACGACACCGGTGAACGCTATTTGTCGGTGGAGGGCTTTTTGCCCACTTAATGATCCGCATCACCGAACTGAAGTTGCCCCTGTCAGCGCTGCCGGTAGATGCGCGCCGGGCCACCGACGCCCCTGCTGAAACCGAAGCCGACCGGCGACCCATAGCCCATCCTGTGGAAGCGCTAGCCCAGCTCAGCGCCCAAGCGCTGGGAATAGACCGCGGGCTCATTGCACATCTACAGGTTTTCAAGCGCAGTTTTGACGCAAGAAAAGCCGACTTGCAGGCGGTGTACATCGTCGACCTGAGCTTGGTGCAACCCGACCAAGAAGCCGCCTTGTTGCACCGGTTTGCAAAGCACCCCCACATTGGCAAATCGCCCGACACGTCTTACCAGCCACCCCATACCCTGGCTCATGAAGAGCGGCCGGTGGTGGTGGGGTTTGGACCCTGCGGTATCTTTGCGGCGTTGCTCTTGGCCCAAATGGGCTTGCGTCCCATTGTGCTGGAAAGAGGCAAATCGGTACGTCAACGCACCCAAGACACGTGGGGGCTGTGGCGCAAGCAGGTGCTGCACCCTGAATCGAACGTGCAATTTGGCGAAGGAGGTGCGGGTACGTTTTCTGATGGCAAGCTTTACAGCCAAATCAAAGACCCGCGTCATTTGGGCCGCAAGGTGATGCAAGAATTCGTCAAGGCAGGTGCACCAGCAGATATTTTGTTTGAGGCGCATCCGCATATTGGCACCTTCAAGCTCGTCAAGGTGGTGGAGCACATGCGCGAGCAGATTGCGGCGCTGGGCGGCGAGATCTACTTTGAGCAGCGTGTGGTGGATGTGTTGCTGCAGGGCGGGCGCATAGAGGGCTTAAGCGTGCTGAACCAAGCCACGGGCCAAACCTACGAACTGCCCGCCCGCCATGTGGTGATGGCCTTGGGTCACAGCTCGCGCGACACGTTTGCCATGCTTTGGGCAAGACGTGTGACCATGGTAGCCAAACCTTTTTCGGTGGGGTTTCGCATTGAACACCCGCAAAGCCTGATTGACCGCGCCCGCTGGGGGCGGCATGCCGGTCACCCCTTGCTGGGTGCAGCCGATTACAAGCTGGTGCACCATGCCCAAAACGGCCGCACGGCCTACAGTTTTTGCATGTGCCCAGGTGGCACGGTGGTGGCCGCCACCAGCGAGGCTGGGCGGGTGGTGACCAACGGCATGAGCCAGTACTCGCGCAACGAGCGCAATGCCAATGCCGGCGTGGTGGTGGGCATAGACCCGGCAGACTTCAGCCGGAACTCTTTAGAGCATTGGCAGGCCGCCTTTGGCGAAGCAGAGGGCGCGCGTTACGCCCAAGAAGCCATGCAACTGGCGGGCCAAGGGCAGTTTCACCCCCTTTCAGGCATTGTGTTGCAGCGCCGGCTGGAGTCCGGCGCTTACCAATTGGGGGGCGGCACCTACGAGGCGCCGGGCCAACTGGTGGGAGACTTCATCAAGGGTCAAGCATCGCAGGCTTTGGGCAGTGTGTTGCCGTCCTACAAGCCCGGGGTGAAACTGGGCTCGCTTGAGTCGGCCTTGCCCTCCTACGCCATAGAAGCCTTACGGGAAGCCCTGCCCGTTTGGGGTAAAAAAATCAAAGGTTTTGATCTGCCCGATGCGGTGCTCACCGGCGTGGAAACCCGCACCTCATCTCCCCTGCGCATCCCCCGTGGAGCCGACTGCCAGAGCTTGAATGTTCGGGGTCTCTACCCCGCTGGAGAAGGCGCCGGTTATGCCGGCGGTATATTGTCTGCTGGGGTGGACGGCATTAAAGTGGCCGAGGCCTTGGCGCTGGATGTGATGCAAGGCGTCCCCACCAGCGCTCAATCTCATGCCATTTAGGTTAGGCGTTGTTTTCCAGCGCCGCAATCCGCTCTTCCAACGGGGGGTGGGTAGAAAACAGTTGCCCAATGCCCCCCGCAATCCCCATGGCCGCCATGCTCTTAGGCAGTTCGCCCGCCTGCATGCCTCCCAATCGGGCCAAGGCATTGATCATGGGTTGCTTGCGGCCCATGAGCTGCGCAGCCCCCGCGTCGGCGCGAAACTCGCGCTGGCGGCTGAACCAAGCCACGACGATAGCGGCCACAAAACCCAGCAATATGTCCATGACGATGGTGGTGACAAAGTAGCCAATGCCCGGGCCGGTGTTTTCTTCGTCGTTGCGGCGCAAAAAACTGTCCACCGCATAGCCCACCACTCGGCTGATGAAAACCACAAAAGTGTTCATCACGCCTTGAATCAGGGCCATGGTGACCATGTCGCCATTGGCAATGTGGGCCACTTCATGGCCAATAACGGCCTCCACTTCCTCTCGCGTCATACCCTGCAACAAACCAGTGCTCACCGCCACAAGAGCAGAGTTTTTAAAAGCTCCCGTAGCAAAGGCGTTGGGCTCCCCTTCAAAAATGCCCACCTCCGGCATGCCAATTTGGGCTTGGTTAGCAAATTTGCGCACCGTATCCAGCAACCATTGCTCATCAGCAGATTGGGGTTGCCCAATCAACTGCACCCCAGCGCTCCATTTGGCAATGGGCTTGCTGATCAGGAGCGAAATAAAAGCGCCTCCAAACCCCATGACCAAGGCAAACCCCAATAAGGCGCCCAAATTCAGGCCGTTGGCAGTCAAAAACTTATCCACTCCGAGCAGCGAAGACACCACGCCCAGTACCAGCACAATGGCCAAATTGGTCAGCACAAACAAGACAATGCGTTTCATCAAAAGCTCCTTCAGGAATGAGGTTCAGATGGTAAGGACTGGGGTCTTAAATTCCAACTTTGCGCGCCATACCCCCACAAACTGTGCAAGTTTGAGCTTCAGGGGCCTGCATAGTCCCTGGGTGGCCGAAATACCTGGGGGTCGTTGTAAAAACCGGGGTCAGTATTGGCGGACCACCAGCCGGGCACACCCAATACGGGCAAGTGGGCAAACGCCTTGGCCGCGAGACAATCGGCACTCAACAATTGAGCGCACCAGTTGTCGCAGGCCGATAAGTCTGCCGGGCTGGTCGGTCCGCCAGCACCCCAAGACATGGGAGCCTCTGGCGGAATCCAAATCACATGAGCGGTGATGGGCTTGCGGGGCACCTCCAGTTTTTCAAGCAAGGCGTGGCCAAACAACCACAAGCCCACGTCGGCATGATGCCGGTGCCAGAGTTCCCACACCCGTCCCCACTCTTTGGCCAGCAAGGCATTCCAAAGCACTTTCGGCGCCCTAAGCCACGCGGCGTTTTCATCCACCAAAGTAAGGGCGTCGCGCACCGGCCCTCGGGTTAAGGTGCTGGGCTGCTCGGCCAAAGCATGCGCCTGCAAGTGGTTCAGGCGCTGCTTGAGCTTGGGGAAAAGCAGCCAACACAGGCCATTGAAAAAGTCGTGTGCGCCGTCACGGGTGGGCACGCAGCCTGTGTCAAAAATAAACTGCTCATAGGCCACGCCCGATGGCAAATCCGACTGCGGCACAAAACGCACCGGTGTAGGGTAGCCTTGTTCGTATTGGGCATGGTTGAGGGCCTCGTGCACCGTCAAACCGCACTGCAAGACGCTGCCCTCTATTTTTTGGCCCACGGCTTGATAAGGCGCCAGCCAAGGGGCCGACCAATCTATGCCATGGACCACGGCAACGCTTCGCCCGAGCGCATGGGTTTGAGCTCGGCTTCACCCAGTGGGAAGCTGGGCGGCGGCGTCCAGCTTTGGCGCTTTAAGGTCACGGTGCTGGTATTGCGCGGCAGGCCGTAAAAATCAGGGCCGTGGAAACTGGCAAAGCCTTCGAGCCGGTGCAAAGCGCCAGCGGCATCAAAAACCTCGGCATACATCTCTAAAGCCGCATGGGCGGTGTAGCAACCAGCGCAGCCACTGGCGTGTTCTTTTAAATGTGCCGGGTGGGGCGCACTGTCGGTACCTAAGAAAAATTGCGGGCTGCCGTTGGTGGCGGCTTGCACCAGGGCTTGGCGGTGAACCTCGCGCTTCAACACCGGCAAACAGTAATAGTGGGGTCGAATACCGCCCGTAAAAATGGCGTTGCGGTTGTACAGCAGGTGGTGCGCGGTGATCGTGGCGGCCGTGTAGCGGCCAGCTTGCATGACATACTGCGCGGCCTCTAAGGTGGTGATGTGCTCCATCACGATTTTGAGTTCCGGAAAATCCCGTCGCAGGGGAATCAGCTGCTCTTCAATAAACACGGCCTCGCGATCAAACAAATCGACCTCGGGCGAGGTGACCTCGCCATGCACCAAGAGCAACAGTCCATGCCTTTGCATGGCCTCCAAGGTGGGGTAAATGTTGCGGATATTCGTCACCCCCGCATCGCTGTGGGTGGTGGCACCGGCTGGGTAAAGCTTGCAAGCCACCACACCGGCATCAGCCGCGCGGGCGATTTCTTCTGGGGGCAAATGATCGGTCAGGTAAAGCGACATGAGCGGCTCAAACGCCAGCCCGGCAGGCACCGCCGCCAAAATACGCGCCTTGTAAGCCAACGCGGCTTGCGCGGTCGTCACAGGCGGCTTGAGGTTGGGCATGATAAGCGCACGGGCAAACTGGCGCGCTGTGTGCGGCACCACGGTGTTTAAAGCAACGCCGTCACGCACATGCACGTGCCAGTCGTCGGGCCGAATCAAAGTCAAGGTGTCCATAGGAGGCTGGTTTTAAGCTAGGTTAGGGCTTGAATTTATTCTTGTTCCGATTGTTGCTGCAAAGCCCACATGCCGGCATAAGTGCCTCCCATGGCCAGCAGCTGGGCATGGGTGCCGCGCTCTTCAATACGGCCGGCGTTCATCACCAGTATCTCGTGGGCACACACCACGGTGGAGAGCCTATGGGCAATCACCAAAGTGGTTTTGTTCTGGGCAATGGCCTCAAGCTCAGCCTGAATGGCGCGTTCATTGGCAGAGTCAAGCGCCGAGGTGGCCTCATCAAAAATCATGACGGGCGGGTTTTTCAGCAGGGTGCGGGCGATGGCGACACGCTGTTTTTCGCCGCCTGAGAGTTTGAGGCCACGCTCGCCCACCATGGTGTTGTAGCCTTTGGGGGCGGCATTTATAAAGTCGTGAATATGCGCTGCACGCGCCGCTTCTTGTACCTCTTGGGGTGAGCTACCCGGTCGGCCGTAGGCAATGTTGTACGCCACGGTGTCGTTGAACAGCACTGTATCCTGCGGCACGATGCCTATGGCTTGGCGCAAGCTGGCTTGGGTGACCTTGCGAATGTCTTGTCCCGCCAGTGCAATGCTGCCGCCCTGTACATCGTAAAAACGAAAGAGCAAACGGGCCAAGGTGGATTTGCCCGCCCCAGACGGCCCCACTACAGCCACGGTTTGACCGGCAGGAATGTAAAAGCTGATGTCGTGCAACAACGGGCGGGCGGCGTCATAACCAAAGCTGACATGGTCAAACCGCACATCCACTGCAGCACTGTGTGGGTCATAGGCCAAGGCTGTGGCGTTGGGCGCGTCGGCCACCTCGCGTTCGCGCTCCATCAGCGTGAACATTTTGTCCAGGTCGGTCAGGCTTTGCTTGATTTCCCGATACAACACACCCAAAAAATTGAGCGGGATGTAGAGCTGAATCATGAAGGCATTGATCATCACCAGGTCGCCCAAGGTCATGTGGCCCGACACCACGCCTTCGGTGGCGCGCCAAAGCATGGCCACCAGCCCAACCGCAATGATGAGCTGTTGGCCGGTATTGAGCAAACTCAAAGTGGTTTGGGACTTGAGACGCGCTTTGCGCAAGCGGTCTAGGCTTTCGTCGTAACGTCGGGCTTCAAAAGTTTCGTTGTTGAAGTATTTGACCGTTTCGTAATTCAGCAACGAGTCAATGGCGCGGGTGTGGGCTGCAGAATCAAATTCATTGGCTTCGCGCCGAAACTGGGTGCGCCACTCCGTGACGCTCACGGTGAACAGGATGTACAACCCCAGGGCCGACAGGGTGATCCACGCAAACCACGGGTCAAACTTCAGGGCCAGGATGGTCAAGACCATCAACACCTCGATGAGCGTGGGCACGATGCTGTAGAGGGAATACGAAATCAAGGACTCAATGCCGCGCACGCCGCGCTCGATGTCGCGCGTCATGCCGCCCGTTTGCCGCTCTAAGTGAAAGCGCAAGCTCAGGGCATGCAAATGTTCAAAGGTTTGAAGGGCAATGGTGCGCGCTGCACCCTGAGTGGCCTTGGCAAACACCAGTTCGCGCAGCTCCGTGAACAAAGACGTACACAAACGCAACAAACCGTAAGCCAGCAACAACCCTAAGGGCACCACGGCCACAGCGCGCGAATCCCCCAAGGGGAAAGCCAATGCGTCTACTAACTCTTTGAGCAGCAGCGGCACACCCACGTTGGACACTTTGGCCGCGACCATGAAGGACAAGGCAGCAAGAACGCGCCATTTGTAGGGCCACAGGTAGGGCAGCAACCTTTTTAGGGTGACCCAGTCCGAACGAGGGGGCGAAGTGGGTGTTGGAGCCGACGGCTGCTGCGCGCCGTGTCGGGAAGCTTCAGATCTCAAATCAAGCGAGCCAAACTCAATTCCAATTGTTCGGTAGGCATGCGGCGAAAGCCCGATCGGGCAAAACGCTGCAAACGCCCCACAACAAAGGCCGTCAGCACCGAAGCCTGAACCTGAGCGTCCACACTGGGTGTGGCCGAGCCACTGGCTTGGGCGTGGTCGCGCAGGCTTTGCTTTAGGGTGGACTCCACCTTGTCAAAAAACTGGTTCATGCGGGTTTGCAATCGCTCATGCTCAAACACCAAAGCATCGCCCACCATCACGCGCGTCATGCCTGGGTTTTTCTCGGCAAACTGCAGCATCATGGCCACCACCTTGCCAATTTGCGCCTTGGGGTCGGTGGAATCGCGCTCCACAATTTGCTGCGCCAAGCTCAGCACAGACTGCTCAATAAAGTCGATCAACCCCTCAAACATTTGCGCCTTGCTGGCAAAGTGGCGGTACAGAGCGGCTTCGCTCACCTCCAACTTGGCTGCTAATGCCGCTGTGGTGATGCGTTCTGCACCGGGCTGCTCCAACATGGTGGCCAAGGCCTGCAAAATTTGAATGCGCCGCTCACCGGGCTTGGGACGCTTTCGAACCTTAGTGGTGCCCCCTTGGGCATCTCCATCGTCACTGGTGGTGTCGGTGTCGGAGGGGGGCGTCATGCTGGCGGGGGCGTCGGTCATGAGGTCTCGGCTGGTTGTTTGTTGAATTCTCGCACAGCCCCCGTGGTGTGGGCACTTACAGATGCCTTGTTTGCAATGGGCTCGAATGGCCAACTTATTGCGACCGAATCATGGTGCCAAAGGCTTGCTCGGTCAGAATTTCCAAAAGCAACACATGGGGCACCCGCCCATCAATGATGTGCACCGCATTCACGCCGCTTTTGGCAGCATCCAATGCGCCGCTGATTTTGGGCAACATGCCTCCGGAAATCGTGCCATCGGCAAACAGTTGGTCAATGCGTTGGGCAGTAAGGTCGGTCAACAAGGTGCCAGATTTGTCCAAAACACCGGTGGTATTGGTCAGCAATAGCAGCTTTTCGGCTTTGAGCAC
>DDPM01000181.1:1144-5543 GCA_002342165.1 Hylemonella sp. UBA2468 | reverse complement strand
ACTTGGCCGAGTTTCCCGATCCCACACACATCATACGAGCACCAGAAGGCCGCACCATGGTGGACATGCTGCTTTCTGGTGAGCTCGATGCCGCCATCATTGGCACCGACTTGCCCGATGACCCAAGGCTACAACCCGTGCTGCCAGACCCGCATGCAGCTGCTCAAGCCTGGAGCCTCAGGAACCAAACAGTACCTATCAACCATATGGTCATGGTGCGCAAAGACCTTTTCCAACTCCGGCCAGACATCGTGACCCAGACNNATGGTGCGCAAAGACATGTTCCAGCACAGGCCCGACATCGTGACCCAGATTTACCAGCTGCTGGCGCAAAGCAAAGCCCGCGCCGAGCACGACAAGCCTGTGGCAGTGGATCTGACGCCGTTTGGCGTGGAGGCCAACCGCAAAGCGCTTGAGGTTTTGATTCGAAACGCCACCGACCAAAAGTTGCTGCCGCGCCCCCTCACGGTGGATGAGATTTTTGAAGACTTTTACAAATTGAACAAATCCAACATTTCAGACCTCACATGAACACACTGTTAAACAAATGGGTCCTGGCTGGCCTGATGGCCGCAAACCTTTTGAACTTGGCACAAGCCCAAACCGGCGCATCGGTCTTCAAAGTTGTGGTGCCATTTGCAGCGGGCGGCGCACGCGAGCTGCCAGCTCGGTCCATTCAACAAGAGCTGAGCAAAGAATTGGGGCAAAACTGGATCATTGAAGCCAAACCCGGCGCGGGTGGCGCCATTGGAACCGTGGCGGTGGCACGCTCGGCTCCGGACGGCAAAACACTCCTCATGGCAGCGTCCAGCCATTTTGTGACGGCAGCCATGGGTGCCAAGCCGTATTACGACCCTCTGAAGGAATTTGTACCTGTGGCCAACATAGGCAACCAGAGTTACATCTTGTTGGTCAACGCCCAATTGCCAGTGAAGACGGTGGGTGAGTTCATCAAATACGCCAAATCCCACCCCGGGGAGCTGAACTACAACTCAGCTGGAGTGAGCAGTTCCACACACCTGGCCATGGCTTACTTCGCCAAATCCGCCGGTTTGGACATGGTGCACATTCCTTACAAAGGCACCGCCGAAGCCGTGACCGATGTTTCCGGCGGCCGCGGGCAAGCCGTGATTGTGCCCACAGCCGGCGTTGGCACTTACCTGCAAGACCCCAAATTGCGGGTGCTGGGCATCACCGCCCCAAAACGTTCAAGTACGCTGCCGAACATCCCCACCTTTTCAGAATCTGGCTTGCCTGGTTTTGTGTTTGACTCGTGGTTTGGACTGCTCGCCCCTGCAGGCACTCCACATGCCGTGGTGGAAAAAATCAATGCTGCCGTCAACAAAGTGATTGCCCAGCCCGAGGTCAAAGAACGACTGCAAAAGCACGGCATTGAGTCCGTGCAACTGAGCGTGGAGGGTTTCAACAAATTGTTTCTCAACGACTTTGAGCTGATGAACAAGGTCGTGAAAGAGTCGGGTATTACAAGGGACTGATGACACGGGACTGGCCCGCCCTGCGTAAGGCTTAGTGCCGGAAGTGCCGCACCCCGGTATACACCATGGCTACGCCGCGCTCATTGGCGGCGTCAATCACCTCTTGATCGCGCATGGAACCGCCGGGCTGAATGATGCAGGTAGCACCTGCATCCACCACCACATCGAGGCCGTCGCGAAACGGAAAAAACGCATCACTGGCCACGACCGAGCCTTGCAGTGACAGCTGGGCATGTTGCGCCTTGATGCTGGCAATGCGGGCGGAATCCAAGCGGCTCATTTGACCTGCGCCCACGCCCATGGTCATGCCATCTTTACAAAACACAATGGCGTTGCTTTTGACATACTTGGCCACTTTCCAGGCAAATAGAAGGTTTTGCAGTTGCTCAGGTGTGGGTTGCAATTGGGTCACCACCTTTAGGTCGGCCAATCGCAACTCATGGTTGTCGGCACTTTGCATCAGGATGCCTGAGCCAATGCGTTTGATGTCCACCGCATTGAGGCCTTGCTCCCGAGGCGTTTCGCCGCCGGGTGGCAGCGAAATTTCAAGCACGCGGACATTGGGTTTGGTTTTCAGCACTTCCAGCGCTTCTGCAGAATAACCTGGCGCCATCAACACTTCTACAAACTGCCTGCTCACAGCCAATGCTGTGGCATGGTCCAGCAGACGGTTGAATGCAATGATGCCGCCAAATGCACTGGTGGGGTCGGTTTGAAACGCCTTTTGGTAGGCGTTCAGGGCGTCGGTGCCCAGGGCCACGCCACAAGGGTTGGCGTGTTTGACGATCACGCACGCCGCGCCTTCCTGCACAGGGTGAAAGCTTTTGACGCACTCCCAAGCCGCATCGGCGTCGGCAATGTTGTTGTAAGACAACTCCTTACCCTGCAGCTGCCGCGCGGTCACCAAAGAACCCGGGGCAGGGTGCAGGTCACGGTAAAAGGCCGCGGTTTGATGCGGGTTTTCGCCGTAACGCAAGTCTTGAACCTTTACAAACCGCCCGTTGGCTTGGGCCGGGAATTCGCTGCGCGTGCCGTCTTGCAAATTGAACGACGACAAGTAGTCGCTGATGGCGGCGTCGTAGTTGCTGATGCGGTTAAAGGCAGCAGCAGCTAAAGTAAAACGCATGTGATCGGACAAGCGGCCTTCTGCCTTGAGTTCGGCCAACACCGCTTCGTACTGGCTGGAGTCGGTGACCACGCCCACATCTTTCCAGTTTTTGGCGGCGCTGCGCACCATGGCGGGGCCACCAATGTCGATGTTTTCAATGGCGTCATCGAGCTTGCAGCCGGGGTTGGCCACCGTGGCTTCAAACGGATAGAGGTTGACCACCAGCAGATCGATGGGGGCAATGTGGTGCTGGCTTAAAGCGGCCATGTGCTCGGGCACATCACGGCGAGCCAACAAGCCGCCGTGCACCATAGGATGCAGGGTTTTGACGCGGCCGTCCAGCATTTCAGGGAAGCCCGTGAGCTGCGCCACCTCGGTCACGGGCAAACCCTCAGCCTCCAACAACTTGGCGGTGCCGCCGGTGGAAATGAGTTTGATATTCAAGGCGTGCAGTGCACGCGCAAATTCCACAATGCCCGACTTGTCGGACACGCTGATGAGTGCCTTCATCTGGGTGGGTTCCTGGTTATTTGATGAGCTTGTGCTCTAGGAGCTTTTTGCGAAGGGTGTTGCGGTTCAGTCCCAGCCATTCGGCCGCGCGGGATTGGTTTTGGTCGGCGTGTTGCATCACCACTTCAAGCAGGGGTTTTTCCACAATGCCCATCATCATGCTGTGCATGTTGTCGGGCTCGGTGCCCCGCAGGTCTTTGAAGTAAGCCTCTAGGCTGGTGCGTATGCATTCTTCAATTTGCTTTTTACTCATGCGCCGCTCTCCTCATATCCGAATGCCCCTGCGTGAACTCTTGAGGCTGAATGGTGCCCACCATCCGTGACAGGTATGCGGTCCATGTGGCTTGACAGCTCATCAAAATAGTCCTTGACGGCTTGCCACTGCGCGTCGGATTGCTCCAGCGTGTTCATGTAATCCCTGAACGCCTCACCACCCGGCATGCTGCGTAAGTACCAACCAATATGTTTGCGCGCACTTCGCACACCGGTGCACTCGCCATAAAGTTGGTAGTGGTCTTGCAGGTGCGCCAACAAAAGGCGTTGCACTTCCGCCACCAAAGGTGGGGCCAAGTGCACTCCGTTTTCCAAAAAGTAGGCAATTTCTCTAAAAATCCAGGGCCGACCCTGGGCGGCACGCCCCACCATCACGGCATCGGCTTGGGTGTAGCGCAACACATCGCGGGCTTTTTCGGGGGAGTCAATATCGCCATTGGCCACTACTGGAATGTGCACGGCTGTCTTGACTGCCGCCACGGTGTCGTATTCGGCATGGCCGCTATAGCCTTGTTCTCGGGTGCGGCCATGGATGGTCAGCATTTGAACGCCTGCAGACTCCGCTGCACGGGCCAAGACCACTGCATTTTTATGCTCTGAGCTCCAGCCTGTACGCATTTTGAGAGTCACAGGCACGCCACGTGGCTCGCAGGCGGCCACCACCGCCTCCACAATGCTGAGTGCCAAAGGCTCGTTTTGCATCAAGGCTGATCCCGCCCATTTGTTGCACACCTTCTTGGCAGGGCAACCCATGTTGATGTCAATAATTTGTGCGCCACGATCGATGTTGTATAGCGCGGCGTCTTGCATCATTTGCGCATCGGTACCGGCAATTTGAACCGCAATTGGGCCTGGCTCGCCTTCATGGTTAGCGCGGCGGGAGGTTTTGAGGCTGCTCCATAGATCGCGCCGTGAGGTGACCATTTCGCTTACTGCGTATCCTGCACCTAAAGTTTTGCACAGCATGCGAAAAGGCCGGTCGGTCACGCCCGCCATGGGAGCCACGAACAAA
>DDPM01000181.1:0-1137 GCA_002342165.1 Hylemonella sp. UBA2468 | reverse complement strand
AACTGGATACAAGCCCTACTTGACGTTTTGGCCCTACCTCAATATGGCTTGAGCACTCTGTTTGTAGTGGCCTTTATTTCGGCCACGCTTTTGCCTATGGGCTCAGAGCCTGCGCTGTTTGGATTGGTCAAACTCAACCCCGATTTGTTTTGGATGGCGATTGCCGTAGCCACTGCCGGCAACACCTTGGGCGGAGCCGTCACCTGGGCGATGGGCTGGGGCACTCATAAAGTGGCCAGCCAATACAACAGCTCCCGCACCCACCTCAAAGCCCTGGAGTGGCTGGAGCGCATCGGGCCCAAGGCTTGTTTGCTCGCTTGGCTGCCCATCATTGGCGACCCCCTTTGTGCGGTGGCGGGTTGGCTCAAGCTGCCGTTTTGGCCCTGTTTTTTTTATATGGGTATTGGCAAACTGATCCGCTATGTGGTCATGACAGCGGGTTTGTTGTGGTTTTTTCCGGGTGGCTTGCATACATAATCCGCCCCATAACTTCAGCCACCACAACCCCAGCAAACACAATCAGGAGACCTTTGTGATTCAACCCGATGCCGACCTTGCCCAACAATTGGTGTACGCCAACCGCATTCTTTACGACCAAGGTGTGGTGGACGGCTTGGGGCACATCAGCGCGCGCCACCCGACTCAAGATGGTGTGTACATGCTCTCGTGCAACCGTGCGCCTGCCATGGTCAAACGTGAGGACATCGTGTGCTACGACCTGGACGGCAAAGCCGTGTCCGACACCACCGAACGCCCCTATTTAGAGCGCTTTATCCACGGCGAAATTTACCGAGCGCGCCCAGATGTGATGTCGGTGGTGCACAGCCACTCGCCCAGCGTCATTCCGTTTGCGGCGGTCAAAAAACCCTTATTGCCCATCTACCATATGGCCGGTTTTTTGGGCGAAGGCTCCTCACATTTTGAAATCCGAGACGATGGCGGCAACACCGACATGCTGATCATCAGCAACGCGCTGGGCAAGTCTTTGGCCAAGTCTTTGGGCAACTGCACCTGTGTGCTCATGCGCGGCCACGGCTCCACGGTGGTGGGCACGTCCATACAACAAGCGGTGTTTCGCGCTATTTACGCCGAAATGAACGCCAAACTGCAGTTGTCCGCCATGGGCATTGGCGACGT
>DDPM01000163.1:1984-2983 GCA_002342165.1 Hylemonella sp. UBA2468 | reverse complement strand
TCTCTGTACGCCATGTTTGCCGGTTTCTACTACTGGGTGCCTAAGTGGACTGGTGTGATGTACAACGAAACGCGAGGCAAGATTCACTTCTGGTGGTCATTGATTGCCTTTAATGTCACCTTCTTCCCGATGCACTTCTTGGGGTTGGCGGGTATGCCACGTCGATACGCCGATTACCCCATGCAGTTTGCCGACTTCAATGCACTGGCCACAGTGGGTGCGTTTGCCTTTGGCTTAGCTCAGGTGTATTTCTTCTTGTTTGTGGTGCTGCCTTGCATGCTGGGCAAAGGTGAAAAAGCACCCCAAAAACCATGGGAAGCAGCCGAGGGCTTGGAGTGGGAAGTGCCTTCCCCTGCACCTTTCCACACGTTTGACACACCGCCTAAGCTAGATGCCACGGCCACTCGCGTCATTGGGTGATTCATTCATGACGCCAGAGCAAAAAAAATCCAATATGCGACTGGGGCTGATTCTGGCCTCGGTTGCGGTGGTGTTTTTTTTGGGCTTTCTAGCCAAAATGTTGATGCTGGGACGCTAGAGCTTGAATCTGTACCAAGAAAATTTCAAGATGCTGGGCAAGCTCACTTTGGTGGCTGCAGGCATGTTCGCTTTTGGCTATGCCTTGATACCCATGTACAAAGCCATATGTGAGTTCACAGGTATTAATATTTTGGCTATCGGGGAGCGTGACAGCACAGGTGTTCGCCCGGTGAATTTGCAAAACACCCAAGTCGATTTGACCCGCACCATTACGGTGGAGTTTGATGCCAATGCTCGCGGCCCATGGACTTTCAAGCCTGCTCAAAATTCGGTACAGGTGCACCCTGGCGAACTCATGACCGTGGTTTACGAATTTGAAAACGTCCAAAACCGCACCATGTCGGCTCAAGCCATTCCCAGCTATGCGCCTCGCCAAGCGGCACAGCACTTCAACAAGCTGGAGTGCTTTTGTTTCAACCAATACACCCTTGAGCCTGGTGAAAAAAGAAGCTGGCCCGT
>DDPM01000163.1:264-1937 GCA_002342165.1 Hylemonella sp. UBA2468 | reverse complement strand
GTGCGCTCCAACCCCATGTCTGATCAACCACTCAGCGGGCGTGTGCCCAAAGGTTCAATATGGCACACCACCAAGGCGGTGGCTTGGTCGTTTCTGGGAGTTCGTAAAAACAGCGAATTTCAAGCTGATGTGGGTAGACTGAATCCTTTTCACATCATTGCGGTGGGACTTGGGGGCTGTTTTTTGTTTGTTTTGTTGTTGATCGGTTTGGTCAACTGGATCGTGGCAGTCTGAAGGCTTAACCACTCAGTTTAAGAATTGGAATCATCGGAGAAATCATGAGCTCAAGCACACACGGCACAACACCGTACTACTTTATTCCGGAACCATCCCGCCATCCCATGATGGCCTCCATTGGTTTGTTTTTTGTGATTTTGGGTGCGGCGCAGTGGGTCAATGGGGAAGACTGGGGGCGCTATGCCTTGTTCTTTGGCTTGGTTTGGTGGTTGGTCGTGCTGTATCAATGGTTCAGCCAAAGCGTGCGTGAAAACGAAAGCGGCTTATATGGTCACAAAATTGACCTCTCGTTCCGCTGGAGCATGACGTGGTTTATTTTTTCTGAGGTCATGTTCTTCGGCGCCTTCTTTTCGGCCCTGTGGTGGGCGCGGGTGCACTCCATACCAGAGCTGGGGGCCCTTAAAAATGCCCTACTTTGGCCAGACTTCAAAGCTGTATGGCCTTCCATGGTGGCAGGTGCCACCACTTCTCCGGCCAATATCGTAGAGCCCTTTTCGACTATGGGCCCATGGCCTCTGCCAACCATCAACACCGCATTGCTCCTGACTTCAGGCGTCACGATCACTTTTGCTCACCATGCCTTGCGCGATGGCCAACGTGCCAAAACCCTGGCGTTCATGTGGCTCACAGTGGCTTTGGGTTTGACTTTCTTGTTTGTGCAGGGCTACGAATATGCACACGCTTACACCGATTTGAACCTGAAGCTCAATTCAGGCATTTACGGCTCCACATTTTTCATGCTCACAGGGTTCCACGGTTTTCACGTGTTTGTGGGCATGTTGATGTTGTTCTTCATTACCCTGCGCATTCAAAAGGGCCACTTCACCCCTGACAGCCATTTTGGTTTTGAGGGAGCGGCCTGGTACTGGCACTTTGTGGACGTGGTGTGGCTCGGTCTCTACATCCTGGTTTATTGGATGTGACAGACCAAAACGTCCCTCCAAAAGGCCGCTTTTAAGCGGCCTTTTTCAACTGATTCTTATGCGCCAGGTGGAATGCCAGTAGGCTGTATGTAGCCCAACTTCCAAGCAATCAACAAACAGATGAACAATAGAACTGAAAAGCCCACCCTAAACGCCAAGGCCCGAGCCATATGGCTGGTTTTGGGTTGACCTTGACGCCCGCCCTTCATCATGAAGAATAAGGCGGTGACCAAACTGGCCAATATGGCTAAAAACGCTAATGCAACAAGATAAGTCATGGGCAGATTATGTCGCGAGCGTTTCATGGCGGCAGGGCGTGCTATGGATAGCCACATCCTTGGGCGTTCTCACCACAGCCGCTCTTGGGCAGTGGCAGCTTTCAAGGGCTGCACAAAAAGAGGCTTTATTTGCCCAGCTCCAATCCCAAGCAGCAATGCCGACCTTAACGGGCGCTGATTTATTACAACCTGACCTTCAGCCCCTGATTGGACGGCGCGTGCAACTCTCAGGCCG
>DDPM01000163.1:0-172 GCA_002342165.1 Hylemonella sp. UBA2468 | reverse complement strand
ATTTCAGGCAGTGAGCTGGTCGTGATGGTGCAACGGGGTTGGGTCCCCCGCAATTTTGGACAACGCAGCCAACTGCCCGACATCAGCACCCCTGAGGGTGTCGTGACGTTGGAGGGGCGACTGGTAGGTCCTCCGTCACGCTTGTATGACCTTGGCGGCGCAGAAACTGGCT
>DDPM01000002.1 GCA_002342165.1 Hylemonella sp. UBA2468 | reverse complement strand
AGCGTGAGCTCCGGATGCACGACCTCCTCATCTTCATCCACAGCAACGGGTGATCGTCCATTCATAGCGGTGCTCGCAGAAACAATTGGGTTACGACACAAGACTGGCTGACTTAACCTCGCCGCGCGTCGGGATGGTTATGACGCGTTGCATAGCAATTCTGTACCTGAAGTAACGGGCGAGTTTGCTAGATCGTGCATCAGGAACGCATAAGTGTTGCCTTCGATTCAGTCTTCAAAAATCCATGAAATTGGCTAAGTGTCCTGAGAGGCAAACTTTTCAACTTTCTTGGTCGGACCCGACAGTATCAATAGGTCTTGCGGAAGCACAACCGTCTCTGGCGTGGCATGTCTGAAATCTTCATTAGCTCTCTTGACGCCAACAACCGTGACCCCAAAACGCTCGCGTACGCCACTTTCCGCTAAAGACTTGTGATGAGTGAGCGCCGGGGCCCGTATCTTTGCAATTGCAAAGCCATCATGGAACTCAATGAAGTCGATCATGCGGCCCGTAATAAGGTGCGCAACGCGCTCTCCCATATCAGCTTCTGGATAAACCACATGATGAGCACCAATACGCTGGGCAAGTTGCCCATGCTCTGGTGTCGTCGCTTTTACCCAAATGTCTTGGATACCTAATTCGGTCAGCGTCATGACAGTCATCAGGCTACTGGCCATGTTGTTCCCAATGCCCACAATGGCGTGCTTAAAGTCAGGCACTCCGAGTTGTCGCAGGACTTGAGCGTTTGTTGCGTCAGCCTGCACAGCATGGGTTAAGCGATCTGCCCACTTTTCGACGGGTGCTGATTCAGTATCCAGACCCATCACATCGTGGCCCAAATCTATTAGTGACTCAGCCACTGCGCCCCCAAAGCGGCCCAAACCGATGACTACAACGCTGTCGCTGTGTGAAAAAGCAAGCTTCTCTGTAAATAATTTAGCCAACAATGGGATGCTCCTCTGGGTAACGGTAATTTGCCTTAATGTGACCAATCGCCAATGACGCCGCCAAGGTAATCGTTCCTACACGACCGACATACATTAACGCTATCAGCGTCATTTGAGCGACGGGGGGTAAATCAGCAGTGATGCCAGTGGAGAGGCCCACTGTGGCGAAGGCTNNAAAGGATGTGCTGCGCAACAGTATTAGTGTGCCTAAGCCAATCATGCTGCTGCTAATCACTAAAACGGTGATGGCTTGTCTCTGCGTACTCGTAGAGATACGACGGCCAAAGGCTGCGCTATCTTTGAGCCCACGACTCTCGGCAATCACTAACAAAGCCAAAATCATGAATGTGCCCACTTTAACGCCACCTGCCGTGCCAGCACTACCGCCACCAATAAACATCAGAAAATAGTGCAGAGCTAAGCTTTCGCGCTCAAGTGCAGCAATATCAATTGCGTTGAATCCAGCAGTTCGAGCAGAAACCGAAGCAAAGGCAGCATTCAACACTTTGTCGCTAATGCTCATGGCGCCCAATGTTTGAGGGTTTGACCACTCGAAAAACAACAGGCATAGCCACCCCAATACCAATAGAAAGAGCGTGCCAATTAAGGTGAGTTTGGTGTGCAGGGACCAGTGCCTTGGATCTCGCCAGTGCGTATTCAAATCGTGTAAAACAGGAAAACCAATGCCCCCCACTACAATGGCCATCATGATGGGCAGTAAAATCCAAGCATCTGATGAATACCCAATCAGGCTATCTGCATAGAGCGCAAATCCTGCATTGTTAAAAGCTGAAACTGAGTGAAAAACGCCATACCAAAGCGCTTTAAAGATTGGATATGACTCTGAAAAGTAGAGTCGTGCTGCCAATACAAACGCCAATATTGCTTCTCCAATCAGTGTGACAACCAAAACCACTTTGGCAACGCTAGAAACATCACCTAGGCCTACCGCGTGGGTTTCGACTTGCATAATCATTCGCGTCTTCAGACGCAGTGATCGGTTCACCATTAAGCCAAGCAGGGTAGCCGCGGTCATCAATCCAAAACCACCCAACTGAAACAACAACATGACCACGGCTTGACCAAATAAAGACCAATGAGTGCCTGTGTCAACGACTACCAAACCAGTCACACACACCGCAGACACCGCTGTGAACCATGCAGTTAGCCAAGTGGTGGTTTGCCCCGAAGCGGTAGCAAGCGGATGCATGAGCAGCAAAGTACCCAGCAAAATCGCGAGCAAGAAGCCTAGAGCGACGGTACGGTTGGGGTGAAGGAGAGTTCTCACATTAACGATTCATTTATTATATGCTTACAACTTTTAAAATTCGATCAACAATAGGCTCATGCCTATGAGTGAGAAAAAATCTTAGAACTCATTAAGTCTGTCAGAGTTATGCGAAAGCCCAGATTATTGGCTCATGGCCATTGTCAGACTACTTTGCCTTCTCCTCCAGCATATTCCCGGCACCGCTTCCTCGACGCTCGTAGCCTGCCATTAGGATTCCATCGTCGATGTTTTTCGTAATCATCAGGACGCCATAGACAACCATTCCCACGATTACGATTCCTCCCAAGGCCTCAAGTGGCCAGAACTCGTAGGGCCACTGCGCAAGGAATTTTTTCATCCCTTCTTTTCCCTTCGATTTTCGATACTGTTCTTAGAGCGTAGATTTTGTAACTCAAAGAGGCCCTTAGCATGCCTCACGGCGCGTAAGGAAAACATAAGTATCCGGTTTAGTCAGTCGGTGGTATCGGACTCTGCCAGCCGATAACCCACGCCAGGCTCGGTGAGTAAGTGCTGTGGATCTGCAGTGTCTACTTCAAGCTTGGCACGCAACTGGCCCATGTAAAGCCGAAGGTAATGGGTCTGATCAACATGTTCAGCACCCCAGACATCAGTCAGCAATTGACGGTGTGTAACAACCTGCCCTGCTTGGCGTACTAACCTAGCCAGCAATGCATACTCGGTTGGCGTGAGATGCACCTCCACCTTAGAAAGTAGAACCTTACGGGCTCTAAGATCTGCTTCAAGTGGACCGTGTCGATAAACTAGCAATGCCCGTTCAGCGCTATGACCGCGATGCCGTAATGCCACACGCATCCTCGCCAAAAGTTCGCCAATACCGAAAGGCTTGACCAAATAGTCGTCAGCACCCTGATCAAGCAACTGTATCTTTTGGCCCTCGGCGTCACGGGCCGAAATCACAATGACGGGCGTACTGCTGGTGTGACGCAACTGACTCAACAACGCCTGACCATCGCCGTCGGGTAGTCCTAAGTCCAAAACAACCAAGTCGATCGATTGCCCCAACGCTAAGTGCTCTAATTGAGCCCTTGCATCAGCCAAGCTCGCGGCTGTCTTTAATTCATACCCTTCAATCGAAAGCGCTTCTCGAAGTGAATCTCGCAAAACTCTGTCATCTTCAACCAAAAGTACTTTTCTGCTCATTTTCTTGCTTCCGGCACATTGGTGTCAGGAACCTGCTGCCCATGACCACGAATCGGCAACCTGCACTCAAACAAACAACCGCCCTCGCGCCTAGATCGTAACGACAACTCGCCATGATGAGCGCGGGCGATTGCTCGGCACACTGCCAAACCTACGCCAGCGCCGCGGTCAATCTCACGCCGACTATCAGATTTCAGAGAGTCGCCACGCTGGAACACCTCAAATACCTTCTCGCGCCAGGCAGGGGCAATGCCAGGCCCACGATCGCTCACAGTCAATAGCAAGTTGTCACTCTCTAGGCTTGCGTGCAATTCAACGGGAGCATCATCAGGGCTGTACTTAAGTCCGTTATCCAACAAATTGTCCAAAAGCTGAGAGACCAAGATCGCATCGCACCAAAACAACGGTAGGTTTGGCTCCACCCAGGCAGTTACCCGAGCACCGTTTCCCCTATTCCTTACGCGTCGAAGGATTGCACCGACAATCTCTTCTGCAGACTCCCAATCACACCTCAACGACACGGATGGCGCGTCAAGACGCGCCAGCTGTAATGTGTTTTCCGTCAGACGAGCAAGGCGTTCGCCCTCTTCAACAATACCGCGTGCTAGTCGCTGACGCTGATTGACACTCAATCGATCGCCTTGTTGATATAAGGAAGAAGCTGCCCCCATGATCGTCGCAAGTGGTGTGCGGTAGTCATGCGATATCGCAGCCAACAGAGCATTGCGTGTGGCTTGCAGCTGGGCTTGCTCACGTGCCAGATGTTCTTTCGCAGCAATGAAAGAGCGCTGGAGGGCACCACCCATCTGATCACAGAGAGCCTGCAAGTGAGGCATAAGTTGTTTTCGGTCCGGATGGTGCCTAAAGCCAATCAATAGGGCAGCACCCAACGTGACACATCGACCTCGCAACGGCAGGTAGACGTCGGGCAAATGTTCATAACGTCCGCTGGAAGCACCCAAGGCGTAACCCTCCTTCAAACAGAGCGAGAGGCCGGATTCCTGCTCGTTGTTTGGCTCACCCACCTGCAACGATGTGGCATCACAGGATCGAACATCATATGAACGCATTACGAGCACCACGACTTCAGCACCGGTGGTTTCTTTGAGGACAGCGCGCAGTGCTGAAGCATGCTCAATTGGGTCGTTGGCATCGCGTAGCGTGTCGCCCCATTGACGTAGCCGCGCCTCACTTGACGCCAAAGCATGTGCTGCCTCCGCTAAGCTACGCTGCCGTATCATGAGGCCAGCAATGATCCAGTTCACCAACAAAAGCGCGATAAGCAAAAGTGCGTTTTGGTAAAGATCTACTGAGAACTCAAGCTTTGGCGGGACAAAGGACCAATTAAAAGCACTCACAGCGATAGCGCTGATGACTACGCTGGCCCAACCAGGAAGCCAGATAGCGGAAAGCGCAGACGCCAGCACCATCAACATGGCAAGGTTGGCAAGGTCCAGTTTCTCCTCGAGCGCAAACATGGAGACCCAGGCAATCGTCCAAGAAAGAATCGCAAACCTGTAGCGCCAAACACCACCTGAGTCCATATTGAGAGTCTTACGAAGACATCATTAGAAAGTCATACGGTGCCATAGCAATCGCTTCTGTATGCCAATTGAAAACTACGATTTAAGTTTCGACGAAGAAAGTTTGCATCGTGGTCGAGAAGGGAACTGTTAAAAATTAATCAATCTTTTTGGCATACTTTCGGTGAGACAGAGACTGAAGGGCTTAACCCAGTCCCCTCCAGCAAGCTCAGATTGCGACTCGCGTCCCCAGCTCCACAACAGCATTGCCCGGCAGTCGGAAATACTCCACCACACCACCAGCATTCTGACTCATCGTGGCGAAGAGTCTTTCCCGCCAGTCAGCCATTCCACCCCCTGGTGTTGGAACAACGGTTTCGCGGCTGAGGAAATAGCTGGTCTCGAATTGCGGTATCTGCAATCCGAAAGAGGATGCGAGTTGAAGAGCTTTGGGGATATCAGGAGTATTCTTGAAGCCATAATTAACCTGCACTCGCCAGAAGCTATGCCCCAGGGGCTGAACATCAATCCTCTGATTCATGGGCACCCACGGTACATCATGAAAACGCACGGTCAGGATCACATTGCGGGTGTGAAGAACTTGGTTGTGCTTCAGATTGTGTAGCAATGCCTGCGGAACGGTCTCTGGATCCGCTACCGCGTAGACCGCAGTTCTCTCGGCCCGATTGACGCTTCGCGGATCGAGATTGCCTACAAAGTCTTGTAACGACAGTCCCTCCCGACGGATGCTCTCCATGAGTAGTTCTCGACCTCTTCGCCAAGTGCTCATCAGCACAAACAAAACCAAACTCAATAAGAGCGGAAACCAACCACCGTCAAGAAACTTGATGGCGCAACCCGCTACAAGTAGCCCATCGACAAGCAGGAAAAACCCAGTGACTCCGAATGCCAAAATTGCTGGCATGCGCCAAGTCTCTTTCACAACGAAATAGGTCAAAAAGGTCGTGATCACCATCGTAAGAGTAACTGCGATTCCATAGGCACTGGCAAGTGCCGATGAACTACCAAAAAATATAACAACGGCGAGCACCCCGACCAACAGCGCCCAGTTGACTGAAGGCACGTAGATCTGGCCGATCTCTCGGGCGCTGGTGTGCCGAACGCTCATCCGAGGCAAGAATCCCAACTGAATCGCTTGCTTGGTCAAGGAATATGCACCCGAGATAACGGCCTGAGAGGCGATGATGGCAGCCAATGTGGCCAGTATGAGTGCAGGTATAAGCCAAGTGACAGGGAAAAGGCGATAAAACGGGTTGTCAATCGCCGATGGGTCCTCCATCAGCAGGGCGCCCTGACCAAGGTAGTTCAGAGCCAATCCAGGCAACACTAGTCCAGCCCATGCGATTTGAATCGGCTTTCGACCGAAGTGCCCCATGTCTGCATAGAGTGCTTCCGCGCCGGTCACCGCCAGCACAATCGCACCGATAGCCGCAAAAACATACCACCCACGCGAGGACAGAAATTCCCAGGCATGGAGCGGATTCAGAGCGGCAAGAATAGCGGGCTGTTGAGCAATATGCCAGACGCCTGTGACACCCAATACGACAAACCAAAGAACGATGATGGGTCCGAAAAATCTACCCACCATCGCGGTCCCTACACGTTGAACCAAAAAAAGCCCGGTCAAGATCATCATCGTCGCCGGAACCACATAGGGCTTAAGTGCCGGCGTTGCCACCTCTAAGCCCTCCATAGCACCCAGCACAGATATCGCAGGCGTGATGAGGCTATCACCGTAAAACAAGGTAGCCCCGAAAACGCCCAACAACAAGAGTCGGCGGCGAAGTGCTGAGCGGTGCTCGACTGCTCGTGCCGCAAGAGCAGTCAATGCCAACCCGCCACCTTCGCCTCTATTATCCGCTCGGAGGATCAGTATCACGTATTTAATCGTTACAACCAGCATCAAAGCCCAGAAGATGGCAGAAACGGCACCCGTCAAATGGTACGCATCTAAGGGTACCCCAGTGTGCGGCGCGAAGATTTCCTTGACGGTATAGAGCGGGCTTGTGCCGATATCCCCATAAACAACACCGATAGCAGCCAGTGTCAGCGCTGCAAGCCCCTGTTTATTTGCAGTGTTCGAGTTCGCACCAAGCATCGGGGTGGTCATTTCATGTTGCATAGAAATCCTGTGCTGACCAAAGTGGGTAATCAGCTAATGTGAATGAGTACGCATCAGAAACGCATAAGTATCCGGTTCACCATCAACGCGAAACCATCCGAACTCTGCGGCGGCATGTAAGACAGTTTTGTCAACCGCGAAAGGGAAAAGCCAAGCAAATGTAAACCCTTCTTGACACTCCCGTTGCGTCTGTTAGCTTCACTTTGAATAGGTTTAGCGATCTATTCATCGAAGGTCTCCTTTATG
>DDPM01000064.1 GCA_002342165.1 Hylemonella sp. UBA2468 | reverse complement strand
CCGTACAAGGCAAACATGTTTTGTCCGGTGGCCAGCACCAACACAACCGCAAAACCCACCATCAGTTTCGTGACCAGCTTGACGTCTTTTAAGTCCATAGATGTTCCCTTTTTGCTCTTTTAGCAATGTAACGCAGTTGATCGGGATTGATGCTTGAATTAATCCGACAATCCTCCCATGAAAACCATCACATTGCGGCCGGGCAAAGAAAAGTCCTTGTTGAGACGGCATCCATGGATTTTTGACTCGGCAATGGCCAAAGGCGGGGCAGACCCCGGCGAGACGGTGCGGGTGGTGTCGGCTGAAGGGCGTTTTCTGGCTTGGGCGGCCTTCAGTCCNNATCGCGTCTGGAGTTTTGATGAGGCTGAGCGCATTGATGCGGCTTTTTTGAATCGGCGCGTCGCTGCGGCCCTAGCGGTCAGAAGCCGTTTGGACATTGCCAGCGACAGCTGCCGTCTGATCCATGGCGAGGCCGACGGGTTGCCCGGAATGGTGGTCGATCGCTATGGAGAGACTTTGGTGGCGCAGTTTCTGTCCTGCGGCGTGGAGCGGTTTAAGTCCGCGTTGGTCGAGGCCTTACTTGTCCACTCGGGTCTCAAGGCTCTTTTTGAACGTTCAGACGCCCACTCCCGCGAGCTGGAAGGATTGCCAGAAGCTACTGGCTGGTTGTATAGAGCGCCTGAATTGAATGGTGTACCTAAAACGGAGCAGGGTACTCAGCTGGTGCTGCAAGAGCACCAATGGCAGTTGGGATTGGACATTGCGCGCGGCCACAAAACTGGCTTTTACCTGGACCAGCGCGACAGCCGATGGCGTTTTGCCCAATACGCCCAGCGCCTGCAATTCAAGCGCGTACTCAACTGCTACTGCTACACGGGTGGGTTTACGGTGGCAGCTTTGTCGGGTTTGGCCAAGACAGAAGTGTCTGGACACGTGACTTCCATCGATTCTTCTGCCTTGGCCTTAGAGGGCGCGCGCGCCAATGTGGCGCTCAATGGTTTTGAGGCGGCTGCCCACACTTTTTTGGATGCTGACGTCAACGCCAGCTTGCGCCTGTTTTTGGAGCAGGGACAAAGATTTGACGCCATCGTGCTGGATCCGCCCAAATTTGCCCCCACGGCGGCCCATGCAGAGCGTGCTGCGCGGGCTTACAAAGACATCAACCGCTTGGCGCTCAAGCTGCTCTCGCCGGGTGGCGTGTTGTTCACCTTCTCGTGTTCGGGCGGCATCAGCGTGGATTTGTTTCACAAAATTGTGGCCTCTGCGGGGCTGGATGCGGGGGTGGACGGCTTTATTTTGGAGCGCCTGGGGGCAGCGCCCGACCACCCCATGACCATTGAGTTTCCTGAGGGCGAATACCTCAAGGGGCTGGTGGTGATGCGCCGCTAGCTAAACTAATGGGCTGTTTCAAGTCCACATCCAAAGCGCAAAGGTCCCCATGAGTCTGATTCCTGCCACCATCCTCACCGGATTTTTAGGTTCCGGCAAAACCACCTTGCTCAAGCGGGTGCTGCAAGAGGCGCATGGCCAAAAAATCGCGGTGATTGAAAACGAATTTGGCGAAGAAAACATCGACAACGACATTCTGGTGGCCGACACCAACGAACAAATCATCCAAATGAGCAACGGCTGCATTTGCTGCACCATCCGTGAAGACCTGCGCACCACGCTCAAAGACCTGGCCGAAAAAAAGCGCAAGGGTGAGCTGGATTTTGAGCGTGTGGTCATTGAAACCACCGGCCTGGCCGACCCCGGTCCCGTGACCCAAACCTTTTTTATGGATGACGAAATTGCCGAAAGCTATCTGCTCGACTCCATCTTGACCCTGGTGGACGCCAAGCACGCCAACCAACAGCTCAACGACCGCCAGGAAGCCCGACGACAAGTCGGCTTTGCCGACCAGATGTTCATCAGCAAGGCCGATTTGGTTACCGAGCCCGAGCTGGACGCTCTGATGCACCGCCTAAAACACATGAATCCACGCGCTCCCATCAAGGCCGTGCATTTTGGTGAAGTTGGGTTGGACGAGGTATTTGACCTGCGCGGCTTCAACCTCAACGCGAAGCTCGACATTGACCCTGACTTTTTGAAAGACGAACACAGCCACGACCATGCCCACGCTCATGAACACGGCCACGGCCACGATCATGTGCACGACGAGCACTGCGATCATCCGGCGCACCATCACCATGACGACGACGTCAAAAGTTTTGTCTTCAGATCGGATCGAGCGTTTGATCCCGTCAAGCTCGAGGATTTTTTGGGTGCCATTTTGAATATTTATGGCCCCAGAATGCTGCGTTACAAAGGGGTGCTCCACATGAAGGGCACCGACCGAAAGGTGATTTTTCAGGGGGTGCATCAGCTGATGGGCAGCGATATGGGCCCCCCGTGGGCCGAGGGTGAGGTGCGACAAAGCAAAATGGTGTTCATTGGTATTGATTTGCCCAAAGACATTCTGATTCAGGGCTTGGAGCAAAGTCTGGTTTAAAGCCCAATGGGGAGGTTTGTCGAACGCGTTACACTCGCGCGCCTGCAAATGATGGCGAAGACGGCGAATTAAGAAGCGGGAGAGCGAGGAACCAACATGAAAACCAAAACGAAATCCAAAACTGACAAGAACACAACCTCTGCCAAGTCGGGCCAAAAGGCCGTGTTGAAAGCGGTTTCCAAGCCAGCGGTGAAACCCAAGTCTGCAGCGAAACCGGCTGCCAAACCAGCAGCGAAAAATGCAGCCAAAACTGTAGCCAAAACTGTAGTCAAGGCCGCTGTGAAAAAGACTTTGGCTCCAAAAGTGGCGCCTAAGTCGGTCAAGCCACTTGTCAAGCCTGTTGCTAAAACATCCATGAAGACAAGTGCCAAGCCCGCCGCTAAGGCAGCTTCAAAGGCGCCTTCCAAGACCCCANNTCCAAAACCCCAGCCAAGTCCAAAGCCAATACCTCATCCAAGTTGTCATCACAACCTGTTACAAAAACTTCCTCCGCCAAAACAGCCGTTCCTAAAGTTCCCTTGAAAGCCCCATTGAAAGCCTCCCAGACCTCAGCTAAGCCTTTACCCGTGGATACGTCCAAATCTGAAACTGGTCGCAACAAATCCTCACTGACTGCCATTGCTAAACCCGCAGGCAAACCTGCGGGTCGCCCTTCTTCACGTCCGGTGCATCAGGGTATGTCGTCCATGGCTGATGGGGCTGCGCTCGTGCCTGTGGCCAGCTATTCGTCCACCATGCCTTTGAATCAAATTGACGCGCCATTGCCCGCTACCCTGAAAAAAGACCCCAAGCTGGCCAACAACTGGAAGACCAAGTCTGGCGAACAACTGACTGATGCCGAACTCTTGGCCATGCCCGACAGCGAGTACATGAACGAGAAACAACTCGCAGCCTTCCGTGTGCGCTTGAACCAACTTAAAAACGACATCTTGGCCAACGCCGGTGAAACCACTGAGCATTTGCGCGAAGAAACCGTCATCGTGCCCGACCCGGCAGACCGCGCCACCATTGAAGAAGAACACGCCTTGGAGTTGCGCACCCGCGACCGCGAGCGCAAGTTGCTCAAGAAAATTGAGCAGTCCATCATCCGCTTGGATTCGGGCGACTTTGGCTACTGCGACGAAACCGGCGAAGCCATAGGCGTAGGCCGTTTGTTGGCGCGCCCCACGGCCACCTTGTCGCTTGAAGCCCAGCAGCGGCGCGAGCTCAAGCAAAAAATGTACGGGGATTGATCTGGAATCTTTCCACGGCACCACCATCCTGAGTGTGCGGCGCAACACGCCTGAGGGCGTGCAGGTGGCCATGGGGGGCGATGGCCAAGTCACCTTGGGCCATATAGTGGTCAAGGGCACGGCGCGCAAAGTG
>DDPM01000094.1:173-2728 GCA_002342165.1 Hylemonella sp. UBA2468 | reverse complement strand
GAGCTGCCCAGTTGGGCGTGGATGTCGCGCAGTCCATTGTGGCCCGCATGTCCGCCACCTTTTTTAACTTTTACTTGACCGGGTTCTATGTCAAGCTCGTCATGGACCACCAATATTTCTTCAGGCTGAATTTTGAAAAACCGAGCCAAGGCCCCCACCGATTTGCCCGACACGTTCATAAAAGTTTGGGGTTTTAACAGCCAAACTTTTTGGCCTTGAAACTGGGTGCGCGCCACCAGACCCCAGAAGCTGTTGTCCATGGTCCAGCTCAATTTGAGCTCACGTGCATAGGCGTCCAGCAACCAAAAGCCAGCGTTGTGCCTTGTGTCTTCGTATTCGGATCCTGGGTTGCCCAAGCCCACAAGCAGTTTGATCATGACCAGATTATCTGATGGGCAAAAAAAACCACACCCTAAGGTGTGGCGAACTATTGGAATAAATAAAGATTATTTTTTCTTGGCTGCAGCTTTGCCTTTGGGGGCTTCTGCGACGGCGGCAGGAGCAGCTACCACCTCTTCAGCAGCGGGCTCCACAACAGACACCAAAACGGGGTTGGGTTTGCCATGGGTTACGGCCTTGACGCCCTCAGGCAAGGTGATGTCGTTCAGGTGCAGAGAGGCGCCTTTTTTCAAGCCGCTCAAATCCACTCGGATGAACTCAGGCAAATTGGCGGGCAAGCAAGCAATGTCCAGCTCTGTCATCACATGGTTGATCAGGCAGGCGTCGGCTTTTACGGCGGGTGAATTTTCTTCACCGCTGAAGTGCAACGGCACTTTCATGTGCAGCGTGGTGTTGGCGTCCACGCGCTGAAAGTCAATGTGTAATACCAGCTGCTTGAAGGGATGCATTTGCACGTCACGCAACAACACCTGGCTGCTGACACCGTTGAGTTCCATTTCCAAAATGGAGGAATGGAAGGCCTCCTTTTTCAGGGCGTGCCACAGTGCGTTGTGGTCCAGTTCAATGTTTTGGGGGTCGGTGGTACCGCCATACACAATACCCGGGGTACGACCCGTGATGCGCAGACGGCGGCTCGCACCCGTTCCCTGCTTCGTGCGCTCAAAAGCGACAAATTTCATAGTTTTCTCCAAAAAGAATCCACCGCGACCAGTGTGATTCCGGTTAAAAAAGTCCAGCCCAGTTCATCTGGAGCCGAACGGCGTGTTGTTCTCGGCTTAAAACAGGTCGTCTTGACCCGAGAACAAACTCATGACCGATTCGCCCTTGGCGATACGGTGTATGGTTTCTGCAATCAGGGGGGCCACGCTGACTTGTCTGACGCGTGAGCAGGTTGATGCATGGGCACTTAAAGGAATGGTGTTGGTCACCACCACTTCGTCTAGTGCATTGCCATTGGAAATCCGGTCAATGGCCGGACCAGAAAAAATAGGGTGCGTGCAATAGGCGTAGACGCTCTTGGCACCGCGCTCTTTGAGCACCTCAGCAGCCTTGACCAGTGTGCCAGCGGTGTCGATCATGTCGTCCATGACCACACAGTTGCGGCCTTCAATTTCACCAATCACGTGCATCACTTCGCTCACATTGGCGCGGGGGCGGCGTTTGTCAATAATGGCCAGATCACAGCCCAGTTCCTTGGCCAGCGCTCGTGCGCGCACCACGCCACCCACGTCGGGGGACACCACTATCAAGTCGTCATAGTGCTTTTGATGCAAGTCGCTCAACAGCACGGGTGAGGCATAAATGTTGTCTACCGGAATGTCAAAAAAACCTTGAATTTGGTCGGCGTGCAGGTCCATGGTCAACAAGCGGGCTACGCCTACCGCCTGGAGCATGTTCGCCACCACTTTGGCCGAAATAGGCACACGCGTAGAGCGGGGGCGACGGTCTTGGCGGGCATAGCCAAAGTAGGGAATGACGGCGCTGATGCGCTCAGCAGAGGCACGCTTGAGAGCATCCACCATTACCAGCAGTTCCATCAGGTTATCGTTGGTAGGGTTGCAAGTGGACTGAATCACAAACACGTCTCGGGCACGAACGTTTTGATTGATTTCTACCGTGACTTCGCCATCCGAAAAACGGCCCACAGTGGCCGCTCCCAAAGAAATCTCCAGGTGTTTCGCAACCTCAGCGGCCAGCGATGGGTTGGAATTGCCCGTAAAGAGCATGAAGTCAGGATGGTGAGCAGTCTGCATGAACGTTCCAGCGAAGAGCCATCAAAAACAGATCAAATTTTGGCAGGGGAGGAAGGACTCGAACCCTCNNCCAACTTGGCGACTCCCCTACACAGGTAAGCCCAAAGACCTACCCTTAACCCTTTTGCTGGAGGCCCAACCCTTCAAGGGGTGATCGTCCAGGTTGAAACACAAACGGGTTTGCAAGAACCTTGGCGCGAGGTTCAAGTCAACATCTTGCGACGTATGAGCAAAAACAGCACTACCAGAGCCGGTCATTCTTCCGTTTAATCCCAAAGACTCCAGCCAACTGAGGGCTAGGGAAACTTCAGGGCACAGGGATTGCGCAACCGCTTGCAAGTCGTTACGGCCGTATTGAAAATACTTCTCTACAGGCTGTCCGGACAGCGTTTCAACAAAACC
>DDPM01000094.1:0-145 GCA_002342165.1 Hylemonella sp. UBA2468 | reverse complement strand
ATTCTATCAGCAGCAGTGTCCCGTTTTAGGTCCGGGCTGGAAAAAATTGAAGCGGTTTGCAGGCCCGCGTGGGGTTTGGCTACCAGCAAACGAGCTTTGGGCAGCTGAATGGGGGTGATTTCTTCGCCAATGCCTTGTACCCAAG
>DDPM01000191.1 GCA_002342165.1 Hylemonella sp. UBA2468 | reverse complement strand
GGCACAAAGTAGCGGCGTTCGTCAAACACCTGATAGTTGGGCAAATGTTGTTTTGCATAAAACGCCACCACACGCCCCTCGGACACCACACTGGCCGCATTCACCAAACTGGGGGCGCTTACTGAACGGGTTTTGGGTAGGGAGTTCTCACGATCCGCCCAGGCGGGGTGTCCCACCACCACACACAAATTCTTAAGATCTCGCAAATCATGAGCCAATTGCTGCAAGGCGTCTTCGCAGGCCTGAATGAACACCGGCCGCAAAAAAAGGTCTTCGGCCGCATAACCGCAAATGGACAACTCGGGCGTTAAGACCAAGCGGGCGCCCTGAGCGTAGGCTTGCCGCGCTGCATCCACGATTTTTTGAGCGTTGCCCGTCAGGTCTCCCACCACAAAATTCAGTTGTGCAACGCAGATGGTCAGGGTCATGGTGGGGTGACTCGGCTCAGAAAATGGTTGGCCCTGAAAGCCAAGGCAAAATGCAGTAGATCACTATGTTGGATTATGTCATTCAGGTCTCGCACCACCCCGACGCCATCGCGCCTGAAGCATGGAACCAACTTTTGGCGCAGCAGCAGTTGCCTACGCCCTTTATGCGGCATGAATACCTCAGTGCCCTTCACCAAAGCGGCAGTGCGGTGCCCCAAACCGGCTGGACGCCCCATTTTGTAACGCTTCAACATCCGGTTTCCAATCAGCTGCTCGCTGGCTGTGCCCTGTATGCCAAAACGCATTCCTATGGTGAATACGTGTTCGATTGGACATGGGCCAATGCGTATGGGCAACACGGCTTGGCCTATTACCCCAAAGGTCTTATGGCGGTGCCTTTTACCCCAGTCACGGGCAGCCGCCTATTGGCTTCAGACGGCGCCAGCAGACGCGCTCTGATTCAAGCTGTGCAGCAACATGCTGAGCAGCAAGAGTGGTCCTCACTGCATGTGCTTTTTGGAGCCGATGAAGACATTCAGTCTTGCACCGAAAGCGCTTGGATGACCCGTCAAACCGTTCAGTTTCACTGGGAGAACCGCCTTCCGACCCAAGAAGCAGCGGACACTGAGCATTGGAAGCCGTTTGAAAGCTTTGACGGTTTTTTGGCGTCCATGCGTCAAGAAAAGCGCAAAAAAATCAAACAGGAGCGGCGCAAAGTAGCTGATGCCGGGGTGCGTTTTAGGGCGCAGCAGGGAAAAGACATCTCTAACGCTGATTGGGACTTTTTTTACCGCTGCTACGAGCGCACTTACCTGGAGCACGGCAATGCACCCTATTTAAGCCGGGCGTTTTTTCAGCAGATGGCTCAAGATTTACCCGAGCATTGGTTGCTTTTTATTGGCGAGCGCGACAACCGGCCCATTGCAGCCAGCCTGATTGGCATTTCAGAGCCTCCCTCTTCCCACACCACAAGTATCAAAACCGCCTGGGGACGTTATTGGGGCGCTCTAGAGCGGGTGGACTGCTTGCACTTTGAGGCTTGCTACTACCAGCCCATTGAATGGTGTATCCAACACCAATGGCACAGGTTTGAAGGTGGGGCGCAGGGGGAACACAAGTTGGCGCGGGCCTTAATGCCGGTAGCCACCTCGAGCGCGCATTGGTTGGCTCACCATGCCTTTGCAGAAGCTGTTGGCCGTTTTTTGGGCCGGGAACAAGAAGGAATTGCCAACTACGTGAACGAGCTGGAGCAACATGCCCCGTTCAAAGCCAACTAGTTCACAACTGATGCCAGCAACCCCAATTCGGCGCTAGACAGCATGGCTTCCATGTTCATCACAATCAGCATGCGTTCGCCCACATTGGCCAAACCGGTGATGAAACGGCCGTCCAATGCTGCATCAAACTGAGGGGCTGCTTTGATGGCCGAGTGCGGCATGGTGACCACATCTGACACCGAATCCACCACCACGCCCACCATAGTGCCCTTGATGTTCAAGATGATGACCACCGTGAATTCGTTGTAGTCGGCCTTGGCCAAATGCAGCTTCAAGCGCAAGTCGATGATGGGCACAATCACGCCGCGCAGGTTGACCACCCCTTTGATGAAGCTAGGGGCATTGACCATGCGGGTGGGCTCTTCGTAGGACCGAATTTCCTGGACCCGCAAAATATCAATGGCATACTCTTCTTGGCCAAGACGCAGCGTCAAAAACTGACCGGAATCAGCTAATCCTTTACCAGAATTGCCACCGCGCGATAGGCTAGAGGAGTGAGCATGGGACGTTTGCATGAGAGGGTTCCTAGGTTCAATCAGACCAATTGATCATACACTTCAGCCATGAATTCATGCTTGGTGGCAGCTCAGTGATCAGGCAGAACCTTATGCCAAATGATTTGCATAAGCCGCTATGCCATCAGCAATTTCTTTTTGGGCCGCATCAGGCCCTTCCCAGCCCAGAACCTTGACCCACTTGCCTTCTTCCAGATCTTTGTAGTGCTCAAAAAAGTGCGCAATGGTTTTCAGGCGGGCGGGGTTCAAGTCTTCGGGTTTCTGCCACTGGGTGTAGATGGACAACAATTTGTTAATCGGCACGGCCAATACCTTGCCGTCTTGTCCGGCTTCGTCTTCCATTTTCAAAATACCAATGGCTCGGCAAGTCACCACCACACCCGGAATCAGGGGCACAGGCGTTATCACCAGCACGTCTACCGGGTCACCATCACCAGAAATGGTTTTGGGCACATAGCCATAGTTGGTGGGGTAATGCATGGCAGTGCTCATGAAGCGGTCCACAAAAATGGCGCCGGTCTCTTTATCCACCTCGTACTTGATGGGGTCGGCATTCATGGGAATTTCAATGATCACATTGAAGGCTTCAGGTGCTTTGGGGCCAGGGGTGACGTTGTCCAATGACATAAACAGGAAAGTTGAAGGTTGAGGAAAAGTTGAAAAGTGACCCGTATTAACCCCAATTCTAATGATCCCAAGGGCATACCCTCTTGCGCTCAGGTTACAAGGGCTTACAGTGGAGCCGTTGGCCAATCGTCTCTTAACCCACTCCAAGTGAAGACGGACACGAGGAAGCAACGCAGTGGTGGCGGCACCTCGGCGTTGCCACCGTTTCGTTAGACATGACAGGAGTATTTTTATGACAGGTAACTCTGCGCTGATCTTGGCGCTGATCTGTGGGCTGATTGCCGTGGTGTACGGCTTTTGGGCGCGCAGCTGGATCTTGGCCCAGGACGCGGGAAACGCCCGCATGCAAGACATTGCAGCCGCCATTCAAACGGGTGCCGCTGCCTACTTGGCAAGGCAGTACAAAACCATTGCCATGGTGGGTGTGGTGCTGACCATACTGATTGGCGTGTTTTTAGATGGCCTAACCGCTGCAGGTTTTGTGGTGGGTGCCGTTCTTTCAGGAGCCTGCGGCTTTATTGGCATGAATGTTTCCGTCAAGGCCAATGTGCGCACGGCCCAAGCCGCTACCCGCGGCATTGGCCCAGCCCTGGACGTGGCTTTTAGGGGCGGCGCCATCACGGGTATGCTGGTGGTGGGTTTGGGCCTTCTGGGCGTGACCGGTTTTTACTGGTTCTTAACGGGCAATGCCCAGACCGGTTCGAACTTGGCACAAGTTCTCAACCCGCTGATCGGGTTTGCCTTTGGCTCATCGCTCATTTCAATTTTTGCCCGCTTGGGTGGAGGTATTTTCACCAAAGGGGCCGACGTCGGCGCCGACCTGGTTGGCAAGGTAGAAGCTGGAATTCCTGAAGACGACCCTCGCAACCCCGCTGTGATTGCCGACAACGTGGGAGACAACGTGGGAGATTGCGCAGGCATGGCCGCCGACCTGTTTGAAACCTATGCCGTCACCCTGATTGCCACTATGGTTCTGGGCGCTCTGTTGCTTACCAACTCGGGGACCAGCGCGGTGCTTTACCCCTTGGCATTGGGTGCAGTGTCCATCATTGCGTCCATCGTGGGATGCTTTTTTGTCAAGGCCAGCCCCGGCATGAAAAACGTCATGCCCGCGCTTTACAAGGGCTTGGCCGTTGCAGGCGTGCTGTCTTTGGTGGCGTTTTACTTTGTCACGACTTGGCTGATTCCTGACAATGCCATTGCCGCCGCAGGCAGCCAACTGCGCCTGTTTGGCGCCACCGTGGTGGGTTTGGTGCTGACGGCCGCCTTGGTGTGGATCACCGAGTACTACACCGGNNCACGGCACCAACATCATTGCAGGGCTAGGGGTGTCCATGCGCTCGACCGCCTGGCCGGTGTTGCTGGTGTGCCTGGCCATTGGGGTGTCTTATCAACTTGGTGGGCTTTATGGCATTGCGGTCGCAGCCACGTCTATGCTGAGCATGGCGGGCATTGTGGTGGCTCTGGATGCCTACGGCCCCATCACGGACAACGCGGGCGGTATTGCCGAAATGGCCGAATTGCCCAGCAGCGTGCGGGACATCACCGATCCATTGGACGCTGTGGGCAACACCACCAAAGCCGTGAC
>DDPM01000101.1 GCA_002342165.1 Hylemonella sp. UBA2468 | reverse complement strand
GGCGGCGGCAAGATTCTGGCCTGCGGCAACGGCGGCTCCGCTGCAGATGCGCAGCACTTTGCGGCTGAATTTGTCGGGAGATACGAGCGCGAGCGTCCTGAGTTGGCCGCCGTTGCCCTCACTACTGACAGCTCCATCCTGACGGCCATAGCCAACGACTACGACTTCTCGTCCATTTTTTCTAAGCAGGTGCGCGCGCTGGGCCAGCCAGGGGATATCTTGCTGGCCATTTCCACCAGCGGCAACTCTGCCAATGTCTTGGCCGCTATTGAAGCCGCACATGAAAAGGAAATGGTTGTCATTGGCTTGAGCGGCCGCCAAGGCGGAAAATTTGCCCAAGTATTGCGGGACACCGACATTCACATCTGCGTTCCGCATGAGCGCACCGCCCGCATTCAAGAAGTTCATTTACTCGTGCTGCATTGCATTTGCGACGCAGTTGACGCCCAACTACTCGGAGACCAGGAGCCCACCTTATGAATACAACCCGTTCACCCCTGCCCTCTTTGCGCTATTTGATGGGAGCCTTGTTGCTGACCAGCGCCTTGCAAGGTTGCGCTCCCGTCATCATGGGTGGCGCCTTAGTGGGCAGCTTGGTGGCTGTAGACCGCCGCACCTCGGGCGCACAGCTTGAAGATGAAGGCATTGAGCTGCGCGCTGCCGTTCGCATTCGCGAGCAATTGGGAGAGCGCGTGCACGTCAACGTGACCAGCTACAACCGGCAAGTGCTGATCACTGGCGAAGTGCCTAATGCCCAAGACAAGCAATTGGTAGAACTTCTGGTGTCACGAGTGGAAAACGTCAAAACCACGGTCAATGAGCTGGCGGTCATGGGCAACACCACCTTCAGCCAACGCTCATCTGACGCACTGGCTTCGGGCCGAGTCAAAGCGGGCTTAGTGGATGCACGCGACTTGTACGCCAGCGCCTTCAAAGTGGTGACTGAGCGCGGCGTGACCTTTCTGATGGGACGTGTGACGCAACGTGAAGCCGACCGCGCCACCGAAATCGCGCGCAGCACCACTGGCGTGGTCAAAGTGGTGCGTCTGTTTGAAATCATCACCGAAGAAGAGCTGCGCAATTTGTTGCCCAAGCCAACTTCCACGCCAGCCGCAGCGCCTGCTGCCGCAAGCAAATAAGACTAGCCCAAAAAGTTTTCCGGATTTTTGGCTTTGCTGCGAGCTTCTGCAGTTGAAATTTGACTGCGCTTGACCAAGTCGCTCAAGTTTTGGTCCATCGTCTGCATGCCGTCTCGCATTCCGGTTTGGATGGTGGAGTACATCTGAGCCACCTTGCCTTCGCGGATCAAATTGCGAATGGCGGGTGTCCCCAACATGATTTCATGTGCCGCCACACGGCCTGAACCGTCTTTGGTTTTGAGCAGCATTTGGCTGATCACCCCTACCAAAGACTCCGACAACATGGAGCGCACCATTTCTTTTTCTTCGGGTGGAAATACATCAATGATGCGGTCCACCGTTTTGGCTGCGCTCGAGGTGTGCAGGGTGCCCAGCACCAAATGTCCGGTTTCGGCAGCCGTCATGGCCAAGCGTATGGTTTCAAGGTCACGCATTTCGCCCACCAAAATGGCATCGGGGTCTTCGCGCAGGGCCGAACGCAGCGCAGAAGCAAAGCTGCGCGTGTGCGGCCCCACCTCGCGCTGATTCACCAGGCATTTTTTGGATTCATGCACGAACTCGATGGGGTCTTCCACCGTCAAGATGTGACCAAACTCATGTTCGTTGAGATGGTTGACCATGGCGGCCAGCGTGGTGGATTTGCCTGAGCCCGTAGGCCCCGTGACCAGCACCATACCGCGAGGCTTGAGCGCCAAATCTGCAAAAATTTTGGGGGCAGCCAATTGTTCCAGAGTCAATATTTTGCTGGGAATACTTCTCAGCACCGCCCCAGCGCCGCGCTGGTGGTGAAACGCGTTGACACGAAAGCGGCTCAATCCTTCCACCTCAAATGAAAAATCCACCTCCAGATGCTCTTCATACACCCTGCGCTGCTCGTCGTTCATGATGTCAAACAACATGCCCTGCACCAGCGGGTGCTGCAATTCCCCCATATTGATGCGCCGCACATCGCCGTGGACTCGAATCATGGGGGGCAGACCAGCAGAAAGATGCAAATCTGACGCTTTGTTTTTGACCATAAAGGTCAGCAATTGCGCAATGTCCAAAGGTGACCTCGAGAGTTTGTTAGGCTTCGAAATTCATTATGGCTTCCATTGCAGACAATCTTTTGACGGTGCGCCAGCGCATAGGCGCAGCTTGTGTGGCCGCAGGTCGCGCGCCCTCGTCGGTGCGTTTGCTGGCAGTGTCCAAAACCTATGGCGCCCAAGAGGTGCTGGCCGCACACTCAGCAGGGCAATGCGCTTTTGGCGAAAATTACATACAAGAGGGCATTGAAAAAATCACGGCGCTCAGCCCGCAGGTCTTCACACCACCTTTATTTCCAGCCCTAGATTGGCATTGCATTGGCCCCATTCAGAGCAACAAAACCAAGGGCGTGGCCCAACACTTTGACTGGGTGCAGTCCTTGGACCGCCTCAAAATTGCCCAGCGGCTCAACGAGCAACGCCCCCCACACCTTCCGCCCTTGCAGGTGTGCATTCAAGTCAATGTGGATGGGGGCGCCAACAAGTCGGGCGTGGAACCCCAACACGCACTTGAACTGGCCTTGGCGCTTCAAGAGCTTCCGGCCCTCAAATTGCGCGGCTTGATGTGCATTCCAGAGCCCGCAGACTTCGCTCAAACGCTGGAAGTCATGGGTCAAGCCAAAGTTTTGTTTGACCAACTCAATGCCTACTCCCACAACGGAAAAAGTTTGGGATTGGACACTTTATCCATGGGTATGACTGCAGACCTTGAAGCTGCGATTCAGGCTGGCAGCACCATGGTGCGGGTGGGCACCGCCATTTTTGGAAAAAGGTAAGGTCTTAAAACCTGGGCAGATCGGGGTGTGCCAGCTTGCCCGAGCGAACCAACATCTTGCCGTACTCGGCGCAGCG
>DDPM01000033.1 GCA_002342165.1 Hylemonella sp. UBA2468 | reverse complement strand
GTGAAGCGCCTGATCGGCCGCAAATTTGAAGAAAAAGAGGTTCAAAAAGACATTGACCTCATGCCTTACACGATTGCCAAGGCCGACAACGGTGATGCCTGGGTGCAAGTGCGTGACAAAAAGCTGGCCCCACCCCAAGTGAGCGCTGAAGTGTTGCGCAAAATGAAAAAAACCGCCGAAGACTACTTGGGCGAAGAAGTCACTGAAGCCGTGATCACCGTACCAGCTTACTTTAATGACGCCCAACGCCAAGCCACCAAAGACGCAGGCCGTATTGCAGGCTTAGACGTCAAGCGCATCATCAACGAACCCACTGCAGCCGCTCTGGCCTTTGGCTTGGACAAGGGTGGCAAGGGCGACCGCAAAATTGCCGTGTACGACTTGGGTGGTGGTACTTTTGACGTGTCCATCATTGAAATTGCCGATGTGGACGGTGAAATGCAGTTTGAGGTGCTCTCCACCAACGGCGACACCTTCTTGGGCGGGGAAGACTTTGACCAACGCATCATCGACTTCATCATCACGGAGTTCAAAAAAGACCAGGGCGTGGACCTGACCAAAGATGTCTTGGCCTTGCAACGCCTCAAAGAAGCTGCTGAAAAAGCCAAAATTGAACTCTCCAGTTCAGCCTCTACCGATGTCAATCTGCCTTACATCACTGCAGACGCCAGTGGGCCGCGCCACCTGAACATCAAGCTGACTCGTACCAAGCTCGAAAGCTTGGTGGAAGAGTTGATTGACCGCACCATTGCGCCCTGCCGTACCGCTATCAAAGATGCTGGGGTGAACGTGGGGGATATCCATGACGTGATTTTGGTTGGCGGCATGACGCGTATGCCCAAGGTGCAAGACAAGGTCAAAGAGTTTTTTGGCAGAGAGCCCCGCAAAGACGTCAACCCTGACGAGGCCGTAGCTGTCGGTGCAGCCATTCAGGGCCAGGTGCTCTCAGGCGACCGAAAAGACGTGTTGCTGCTGGACGTGACGCCCCTGTCCTTGGGTATTGAGACCTTGGGCGGTGTCATGACCAAAATGATCACCAAAAATACCACCATCCCGACCAAGTTTGCGCAAACCTTCTCTACTGCGGAAGACAACCAACCAGCCGTGACCATCAAAGTGTTCCAAGGTGAACGCGAAATGGCTTCGGGCAACAAGCTCTTGGGCGAATTCAATTTAGAAGGCATTCCCCCATCTGCCCGCGGTTTGCCGCAAATTGAAGTGACCTTTGACATTGACGCCAACGGCATCTTGCACGTAAGCGCCAAAGACAAGGGCACCGGAAAGGAAAACAAAATCACCATCAAGGCCAACTCGGGTTTGTCTGAAGACGAAATCCAAAAAATGGTCAAGGATGCTGAGCTCAATGCGGACGAAGACAAGAAAAAGCTTGAAATCATCCAGTCGCGCAACCAAGGCGACGGCGCCATGCACAGCGTCAAAAAGAGCCTGACAGAGTTCGGCGACAAGCTGGACGCTGGCGAAAAAGAAAAAATTGAAACTGCTCTCAAAGAGCTTGAGGAAGCACTCAAGGGCGAAAACAAAGCTGAGATTGACGCCAAAACTGAAGCTCTTATGGCTGCCAGCCAAAAACTGGGCGAAAAAATGTACGCCGACCAACAAGCCGCTGCTGCAGCGGCAGCTGCGGGTGCCACTGGCGGCATGGGAGGCGGTGCAGGCAATCCTGCGGGAGCTGACACCTCCACCCACCGACCCAACGATGACAACATCGTGGACGCTGAAGTGAAAGAAGTTAAAAAGGGCTGATGCTTTTGGGATTTCAAGCACTGGGCAGCGCCCAAGACCTGTGCCGCGACCGAAACTTGTTACAAGTTGCTGTCGCGGCTTTTTGTATCCCCACCTCCTGAGTTGACTCATGGCCAAAAGAGATTTTTACGAAATTCTGGGCGTACCTAAAAACGCATCAGATGAAGACATCAAAAAGTCTTATCGCAAATTGGCGATGAAGTTCCACCCCGACCGCAATCAGGGTGAAGCTGCAAAAGCCGCAGAAGAAAAGTTCAAGGAAGCCAAAGAGGCATACGAGATGCTCTCTGACCCGCAAAAACGGACGGCTTACGACCAGTACGGCCATGCGGGAGTGGACCCGAACATGCGCCAAGGCGGTATGGGCGACGGTTTTTCGGGTGGGTTTGCCGAAGCTTTTGGCGATATTTTTGGCGACATGTTCAATCAAGGCCGTGCACGCGGTGCGGGTGCACGCCAGGTGTACCGTGGCAGCGACCTCAGCTACGCCATGGAAGTCACATTGGAGGAAGCAGCCAAGGGTAAGGATGCGCAAATTCGCATTCCGAGCTGGGACAGTTGCGAAACCTGCCGAGGCACGGGCGCCAAACCCGGCACCCAAGTTAAAAGCTGTACCACCTGTAACGGTGCTGGTGTGGTGCAAATGCGCCAAGGTTTTTTCAGTGTGCAGCAAACCTGCCCGCATTGCCAAGGCAGCGGCAAGGTCATACCCGAGCCCTGCACCACCTGTATGGGACAAGGGCGTATCAAGCGGCAAAAAACGCTTGAAGTCAAAATCCCATCAGGCATTGACGACGGCATGCGCATTCGCAGCGCAGGCAACGGCGAGCCCGGCACCAACGGCGGACCCGCGGGCGACTTGTACATCGAAATTCGAATGCGCAAGCACGAGATTTTTGAGCGCGATGGAGACGACCTGCATTGCAACGTGCCCATCAGCATGATCACTGCCGCCTTGGGCGGCGAGATTGAGGTGCCCACCTTAACCGGCAAAGCTGCCATCGACATTCCTGAAGGTACGCAGTCTGGCAAGCAATTCAGGCTGCGCGGCATGGGCATTAAGGGCGTGCGCTCCAGCTACCCTGGAGATTTGTACTGCCACATCACCGTGGAAACCCCCGTCAAGCTCAGTGAACACCAGCGCAAACTGCTGCGCGACTTGGAAGATTCGCTAAAAAAAGGGGGCGCCAAACACTCCCCCAGTGAAGACAGCTGGACCGACCGACTGAAACATTTTTTCAGCAAGTAAGTTCTCGAATTGGGTGGGCGCGCCTTATTGCCTTGGCACGGATCTACATGGCCGCTTTAGTTGGCGACTTTAGACAACTCGGCAATGAGCTCGGGCACGGCGGTGAACAAGTCCGCCTCTAATCCGTAGTCGGCCACGCTGAAGATGGGGGCCTCGGGGTCTTTGTTGATGGCCACGATCACTTTGGCGTCTTTCATGCCCGCCAAATGCTGAATGGCACCACTGATGCCGCAAGCAATGTAGAGCTGGGGCGCCACAATTTTTCCGGTCTGGCCTACCTGCCAGTCGTTAGGGGCATAGCCTGCATCCACTGCGGCTCGGCTGGCGCCAATGGCAGCGCCCAACTTGTCAGCCAGGGGCGATATGACTTCATTGAACTTTTCGCTCGAACCCAAGGCACGTCCGCCCGACACAATGATTTTGGCTGCGGTCAACTCGGGGCGGTCGTTTTTGGCCAATTCAGAGCCCATGAATTGGCTCTGGCCCCCATCTTGTACAGCTTCGATGCTTTCCACCGCAGCTGATCCGCCAGTTGCGGGCGCAGGATCAAACCCCGTGGTTCGCACCGTCAGCACCTTGATGGCGTCCAGCGACTGGACCGTAGCCATGGCGTTACCGGCATAAATGGGGCGCTCAAAGGTGTCGGGGCCCTCTACTTTGGTGATGTCGGACACCTGAGCCACGTCTAAACGAGCTGCCACACGGGGTGCCGCATTTTTTCCAGAGGCCGTGGCCGAGAACAAAATGTGGGTGTAACCAGACGCAAGTTGCAGCACTTGCTCAGCAAGGTTTTCGGCCAGGCCATGGGCCAAAGACGCACCATCGGCATGAAACACTTTGCTCACACCCTGAATTTGCGCCGCTGCACCGGCCACTGCGCCTGCTTGATGGCCAGCCACCAGCACATGCACTTCTGAAGCACAGGCCATTGCGGCCGAGATGGTGGGCAAAGTGGCGCCTTTAAGTGACAGGTTGTCGTGCTCAGCAATTACCAAAGCTTTCATAGATGAGGTCATGTGTGATTTCCTTAAAGCACTTTCGCTTCGTTTCTGAGCTTGTCCACCAGAGTCGCCACATCAGGCACCATGACGCCAGCGGCACGTTTGGGTGGCTCGCATACCCTCAGGGTTTTGATGCGAGGGGTCACGTTGACTCCCAAGTCTTCGGGCTTCAAGTGGTCAAGCTGCTTTTTCTTGGCCTTCATGATGTTGGGCAAGGTCACATAGCGGGGCTCGTTCAAGCGCAAATCGGTGGTAATGATGGCGGGCAAAGACAAAGACAAAGTCTCCAAACCACCGTCTACCTCTCGGGTGACTTGAGCGCGGCCATCGGCAATCACTACTTTGGATGCAAACGTGGCCTGGGGCAAATGGGCCAGGGCAGCCAACATTTGGCCGGTTTGGTTGCAGTCGTCGTCAATGGCCTGTTTTCCTAAAATCACCAGGCTTGCTGACTCTTTATCCAAAATAGCTTTGAGCAACTTGGCTACTGCCAAGGGTTGCAACTCTTCGGAGGTTTCCACCAAAATGGCGCGGTCTGCACCAATCGCCATGGCGGTTCGCAAAGTTTCTTGGCATTGCAAAACGCCACAAGAAACTGCAATGACTTCGCTCACCACACCCTGCTCTTTCAGGCGCACCGCTTCTTCAATTGCAATTTCGTCAAATGGGTTCATGCTCATTTTGACGTTGGCAATATCTACGCCGCTTTGATCGGACTTGACCCGAACTTTGACGTTGTAGTCCACCACGCGTTTGACGGGGACCAAGACTTTCATATGAGAAGACTCCAGCAACAGCAAAAGCTGGTAATTTTAAGTGTTTACTTGGGACCAGACACCAGAAGGGTTGATGGGCGCGCCAACTCAATGCCCTGAGCCTGAAGTCCCGAGAGAATGGCTTGGTTGACAGCCGAACGCACCCCAAGCTGGCCCGCCGCGGGGTCGGCAATCCAAACCACCAATACAAACTCCAACCCCTCGGGCACAAAGCTGCGCAAAAACGCGGCGGGGGCTGGATCGGCCAATACCTTGTCGCTGTGGTTTGCAGCGGTGCACAGGATTTTTTGAACCAAAGCCACATCGCTATGAGGCCCCACGGTCACAGGCAAAGTCAGCGTGATGCGGGAATCTGCCAGCGAGGAATTTTCGATGCGTTGGGTGATGATCATCTCGTTGGGAACAATAGACTCACGTCCATCCAGCGCGCGCAATGAGGTGAAACGGGTGGTGATGTCGGTCACCACCCCTTCAAACCCATCCACCTTGACCATGTCGCCAATGCGCAATGAACGCTCCAACAAAATCACAAACCCACTGATGTAATTGGCTGCCAGCTTTTGCAAACCAAAACCCACACCCACACCTAAAGCGCCCCCCAAAACCGATAAGGCAGTCAAGTCCACCCCCAAGGTGGACAGCGCAAACATCAAACCCAACAACAGCAAGCCTGCGCGCACCACATTGGCTGCCGCTTTGCGCATGGACAAATCGCCCAAGGTTTGCCTGAGAATGCGTTTTTCTAGGGCGGCCGAGGCCCATAGCGCCAGCATCAACACCACCAACGCATGCAAGGTGCTGGTGAGCAGTCCCAACAGGGTCCAAGGGGTGCGACCGATCACAAAATGGATGTTCTCCAGACTCAGCAGGGCCTGATGCAGATCGGTCCACATGTTCAGGCACCTGCAAGTGCGCGCACGTGAGCCTCTACGCTTCGACCCAAGGCACTCAGGTTGTAGCCCCCTTCTAGGCTGGACACAATGCGCCCTTGGCTGTAAAGACGCGCCACTTCCATGAGGCGGTGGGTCATCCACACGTAATCGGCCTCCACCAAACCCATTTGGCCCAAATCGTCTTCGCGGTGCGCGTCAAAACCTGCACTGATCAAAATCAGCTCGGGACGATGCTCGTGCAAACGCGGCATCCACTGGGTTTCAACCAGTTGCCGCACTACGTCGCCACGGGTGTGGGCAGGCACAGGCACGTTGACCAAATTAGGCGCTTGGTAGCGGGCGCCGCCATACGGATAAAAAGGGTGCTGGTAAAAGCCCACCATCAAAATGCGGTCATCCCCCGCCACGATGTCTTCGGTGCCGTTGCCGTGGTGCACATCAAAATCCACAATAGCCACCCGCGACAAACCATGCCGCTCCAACGCATATTTGGCGGCTGTGGCCACATGGTTGATGAGGCAAAACCCCATGGACTGGTCTTTGGTCGCATGGTGACCGGGGGGACGAACGGCACAAAACGCGTTGTCCAAGTCGCCCGACATCACGGCATCCGTGGCGGCCAGGGTGGCCCCCACACTGCGCAACACGGCCGACCATGAAGACTTGTTCATAGCGGTGTCGGGATCAATCTGGGCATAGCGGGTTCGCGAGCCTTCTTGTGGGTCGAGCAGAGATTCGCTGCAATCTTGCAACCGTCCCACCAAATGGGTGCTGTGGGCCAGCGTCAAATCGTCCACATTGGCCAGCGGCGCCTCACGATGTTGCAACAGATCTCTCAGCCCAGAAGTGGCAATGCTGCGCTCGATAGCATCGAGCCGTTCAGGGCACTCGGGATGTCCTAGGCCCATTTCATGAAGATGGCAGTCGGCATGAGTGAACCAACCGGTTTTATATAAATTGGTATGCATTTGGGTGCGCAAAGTCTAAAGAATTCGGCAAGCAGACTGGTAGAGAGATTTCAGCTTAACACGCGGGTAGCATCCGGAGTGCTTCAACATTTAGCCTAGTCAAGCCTTCGATCATGTCCAAAAAGTGCTTACATCCCCTCTTGTATTGCCTGTTTATGGCAGCTTTGGTTTTGCCTCAGGCTCATGCCAAGCCCAAAAGCTCGACAAAGCCCACCGAAACCTTCCAACACCGAGCCGATGCTCAACAACTGGCTGAGGAATTGGCGCAGCAACTGTCAGCCCAGGGGCTTGACCCTAAATGGGTAAAAAATGCAGTTTTGAAGGCACATAAATTGCCCGAGGTGGTGAAGCTGGTAACGCCCGCCCCTACTGGCGTTGCCAAAAACTGGGCGCTGTACCGCAGCCGCTTTATTGAACCCAAGCGCATACAAGCTGGAGTCAGGTTTTGGCAAGCCTACGCTGCCGACTTGGCCCGAGCAGAGGCACAGACTGGGGTTCCAGCAGAAATAGTGTCGGGCATTATTGGCGTGGAAACCATTTACGGCCAACACAAGGGAAATTTTCGGGTGATGGACGCGCTGGTTACCCTAAGCCTGGACTTTCCCAGCAGCCATCCGCGCCAAGCAGAAAGGCAAGCCTTTTTTAAAGGAGAGCTGGCCCAGTTGCTCACCTTTAAACGCCATGGCGTTAACCCTCTGACCCTTAAGGGCAGTTATGCAGGGGCTATGGGCTGGCCGCAATTTATGCCGTCGAGCTGGAACCGATTTGCGGTGGACTTTGACGGCGATGGCCGCATTGACCTATTAAACAGCCCAGCAGACGCCATTGGCTCGGTAGCGCACTACCTTAAAGCCTTTGGCTGGCAAACCGGCATGCCAACGCACTATGAGGTGCGCTTAGACCCCGCCACACTTCAATTGGATGATTTGATGGTGCCCGATATTCTTCCCACTTTTTCGGTGGCGAACTTTATGGCAAAAGGGGCCATTCCAGATGCAGCGGGCATGGCCCATAACGGTCCATTGGCCCTTATTGAATTACAAAACGGCACATCGCCGGCCAGCTATGTGGCGGGTACTGAAAACTTTTACGTCATTACCCGCTACAACTGGAGTAGTTACTACGCCATGGCGGTGATTGAGTTGGGCCAAGCGGTGGCACACGAGGTGGGGGCTCAC
>DDPM01000152.1:6211-12610 GCA_002342165.1 Hylemonella sp. UBA2468 | reverse complement strand
GTTGGGTGTCATGGGGTGTCTCCTTAGGGTTTAGTTATCAGTTTTAGGTGGTCAGCGGTTTGGGGTGATCGGTGCTTACTCTAGGCGGCCAATGCGCTGTACCAGGCTGATCATTTGGCGGGCGTCGGTTTGCACAAAGCGCTCAAATTCTGGAGCATCCAGGTACTGAAAGCTGGTGCCTGCAGCCACCAAAGCGTTGCGGGCACGCTCGTCTTGAGCGGCAGTGCGTGCGGCTTGGCGCAATTTGGTCACCACCAGCTCAGGGGTAGAGGCTGGCACAAACAGGCCTGACCATTGTGAGTACTGAATGGGCACACCCAATTCTTTAAAGCTGGGCACTTCAGGAATAGCGGCCAAGCGCCCATCGCCCCAGTGGGCCAGGATGCGCAGCTTGCCGGCACGCACATGTTGCATCACGCTAGAAGGGCCGGTGGCCACGGCGTCAATTTGACCAGCCAACAACGCCAACACGGCAGGGCCCGCACCGGTGTAGGGTACGTGCAGCATGTAAGTTCCGGTGGCGGCCTTGAGCTGTTCCATAGGCACATGCATGGTGCCGTAGTTGCCGCTGGAGCCAAAGGTCACCGAGCCGGGCCGTGCCTTAGCCAAGGCAATGAAGTCGGCGTAGGTTTTCCAAGGGCTGTCGGCACGCACTACCAAGGCGGTGGGGTCGGCGGTAAAGCGGGCAATCGGCTTGAGCTGGTCTAATGTGAACAAGGGCGATCGCTTGAGCACCTTGTCTGCTTCTGGCAGCACCACAATGGAGGAGAGCGACATCAGCACGTTGTAGCCGTCGCCCTTAGCTTTGGCGACCTGAGCCATGCCAATGCCGCCGCCGGCGCCACCTTTGTTTTCGACTACTAGGGTTTGCTTTAGGGCTCGGCCCATGGCCTCTGCCACAGGGCGGCCCACGGTGTCGGCCACGCCGCCTGGCGGAAACGGCACCACCATGGTGATGGCGCGTGCGGGGTAGTCGTCCTCTGCCAGCGCAGGAGTGACCAGCCATGGGCTTAAAGCGCCCACCAAAACAACCGCACCATAAAGCGCAGCTTGGAGCAGGGTGCGGATTGCCATCTTAAATTTCCTCAATAGGGTTTTGGAGCTCGCCCAAGCCCGAAATGGCCACGCGCACCACGTCGCCATGGCGCAAAAACTTGGGCGGGTTAAAGCCCACGCCCACGCCCACCGAAGTGCCGGTGGCAATGATGTCGCCGGGCAGCAGCGTCATGGCGGCGGTCATGGTTTCAATCAGGGTGGGAATGTCAAAAATCAGTTGCGAAATATGGGCTTTTTGGCGTTGTTCGCCATTGACCCACACTTGCATGTGCATGTCAGTGGGGGCTTCGTCGGTAGTGGTGATCCAAGGGCCTAGGGGGCAAAAGCCGTCGAGCGATTTACCCAAAAACCACTGGGCATGGTTTTTTTGCAGGTCGCGGGCGGTCACGTCGTTCAAGGCCACAAAACCCCAGACCTGTTTCATGGCGTCGGCCTTGCTCACGTTGCGGCAGGTGGTGCCAATGACCACGCCAATTTCACCCTCGTAATCCACCGATTGGGTGTGCTTGGGGTTGAAGCGAATAGGGTCGGTAGGTCCGTTGAGGGTGGTGGTGGCTTTGGTGAAAATTTGCGGGTGGGTGGGAATGGCCGATGCCGCGCCCGAAGTGGCGTTAAAACCGCTTTTGTCAAACTCCACCGCATGCTCGTGGTAGTTTTTGCCCACTGCAAAAGGGTTGCGCAAAAAGGCGCTCAAGGGCGATAGAAACTTCACCTCGGATAGGGGCACGCGGCGCTTCACCTGTTCCAGCAATTGGGCTTGGCTGATGCCGTTTTGAATGACATGAAGCACCGGGTTGGGTTGGTCTGCGACCTGACCACCCAAGAGGGACACCTCTTGCTTTGATTCGTCCACCCAAGCAGGGTAAACCTGACCAGAGNNAGCGATTTTCATGACATCTCCAAATTCAAATTAATGTTGGTGGCCCATGCCCGGGTTGCGCGGGGCGGTCTGGCCACTGGGCATATGGCCGGGCATGCTTCCCGAAGAAGCGCCGCCCGGGGCTTGGGTGCTCACATTCACCTGCAAGTCCAGGGTGGACTCTTTGCCCTGGGCATCTTTAAACCGCAAGGTGAGCGGAATGGTGCTGTCTTTTTTGAGTGGGGTTTTCAGGTCCATCAGCATCAGGTGAAAGCCGCCGGGTTTCAAGGCAACGGTCTTGCCTGCCGGCAGGTCTAAGGCTGTAATGGCGCGCATTTTCATCACGTCGCCTTCCATTTTCATCTCGTGCACCTCGCCCAAACCCGCCACGGGGGATGAGACGCCCACCAGCTTGGCGCCGTCTTTGGCGGTGATGTTCATAAACGCGCCCGTGGCCTTTTGGCCCTGAACCGATGTGCGCACCCAAGCGTCTTTGACTTCAATGCCCGTGGTTTGAGAGTGGCTGATGGCGGCAAAAGCAAGGGCACAACAGGCCAAGAGGCCAGAGCGAATGGTTTTGGGGGAATAGGAGTTGAAGGTGTTCATAAAGTGAGTTGAAAGGTTAAAGGGTAATTGATGATGAGAAGTGATTTAATTCGTCAAAGTTTAGGGGGTCTTGATAAAGAACTTGGCGAGGGCTCTAGTGTGAGTGTTCTTGTTGCGATCCGGATGGCAACACCTCTAATAGGGCCGCTGGCGCTTTGAGTCCCTTGGTGGACGTGCCGCTTGGCGGAATTTCGGCCCAGTCCAGCTGGCCTTGCGTGCAGGTTTGAAGCACCTTGAACCACAAGGCCCCAGGTTTTTGGGGTAACGTGCCGCGCAACACAAACTCGTCGTACCAAGCATCGGGCAGAGCATCGGCCGCGTTTTTAACCGTCCATTGCACTTCCACCACATCTTCAGTAATGGTTTTGCCATGGCTGTTGTAGGGCTCAGCTAATGGCGCCATCCGGGTTTCCAGGTTCCAACCTGCTTTGGGCATGGGCTTGGCACCCTGAAAGCCCATAGGCAAACGAACGGCGATTCCAGTGGTGGAAGCATTAGGGCAGCTGTGACCTACCCGAAACACGGCCTTGTAACTTTTGCCCGCCAGTGCTGCTTGGTCTTCCAGCACCACGTGGGCGCTCGCTGTCGCGGCCAAGGCAAACAAGCCAACATAGCCTAAAAGTTTGAAAGTATTTTGCATCTGAGTTTTCCTATTTGGATCGTTGAAGTAAAAGGCTATGAGGATGTGGTTTTAAAGGTGACGGTTAGTGAACCCACTTCAGCTCAAAGTTGTAATTGCGCTGTGGATAGGGGTGAAAGTTCCAGTATTGGTAGTTGTTGAGGTTGTCAATGCCAAAGGAAGCCACCCAGTGTTTGTCCATTTTGTAGCGAACGCGCAAGTCGGTGGTGAAAAATTCGCTAACACCTTGGTAGGTAAAGCCATTGATGTCGGCATTGTTGAGGGTTCTGTATTGCGGCCCGCTGTAGCGCGCACCAGCGGCCACATTCCACTGCTCATCCACCCGGTAGTTCGCCAGCGCCGTGGCACGCCATTGCGGAATGTTGGGCTGCCATTTGCCAATGGTGTCGCCCGCCGTTGTCACATAGCCGGTGTTGTCAATGATGATGGAGTTGGCGTAGGTCACGCTGGTGGACACATCCAGCCCCCGAGTGGCCACATCCATACCCATGTACACCAGCTCCAAACCTTTGGTCAGGATCCGGTCCACATTGGTGACCCGGCTGAGGATGGAGCCGTTTTCTACGGTGGTGGATTGGGAGTAAATGGAGTTTTTGGTTTCTTCCGCAAACAGCGTCAGGCGCAACAGGCCATTACCCAAATCTTTTTCACGGCTGAATTCGGTGGTCAAAGAATCTTCGGCTTTCAAGTTCGGATCGTTGATGTACTGGGAGCTGGTGGTGCTGGTGGCGCCATAAAGTTCTGACAGTGTGGGCATACGAACCGCCCGGCCTACCGAGGCTTTGTAGATCGTGTCGGCGGCAACTTGGTGGGAAAGCGCTGCTTTGGGGGACAGGTAAAACTCATCTCGTCGGTCATAAGATTTGTTGCCTGTACTACCCGAGCCTGCTGTTCCATAGGCGGTATAACCATCAGAGGCAGACCACTGCTCTGCACGCAGTCCTAAAACGGCTTTCCAGCGGGGCGCGAAGTTCCAGGCGTCTTGCGCAAACAGGCTTTGCAGTTGGGTTTTGCCGCCAATTTGGCTCGAAAGGCTGCCCGCACCGTCAGAAATCCAGTTGCCTGAAATGTTGGACACCTTGTAGTTGAGCTGGCCACTGTCCACCTGCACCCCCACGTCCACCACATGCGCGCCCTTGGCACTTTCGGGGCGCCATGTACCTTTGTAGGCCAAGGTGTTCCAGCCCGAACCACNNCATCCGACAAGGTGCCCGCACCACCTGTGAGCGCGGTGGGCAGAGTGTTGGCGCTGGTGTTGGCACGCTTTTCGTCTTTAGCGTAATCGTAAATGCTGGCTGCCACCTCCCAATCCCAAACACCTTGGGTAAGGGTTTTGAGCGAGAAGCCGTGCATGGCATGAAACAGTTCTTCATTGCTGACCGTAAAGCTTGGCGCCGCGTACACGCTACCGTTGATGGTGACTTTGTCTGCGTTGTAAAAAGCCGCTCCCGTAGTCGCATTGCTCATGTACGTGGTGGGGCGATTTTGTGAGGTGTTTTGCCAAAGGCCCAAAAGGTATGTGGCCTTCATGGTGGAAGAGATGTCAAAACTCAACTTGGTTTTGATGTGGTCTTGAATGGTGTGGTACTGCGTGCCGGTGCCCAGCACGTAAATGTCGGCATTGCTGGTGTTTTTGTCCGTAAAAGCACCCGTCACAGCGGTGCCCGTGCCGGTGGTGGTGCCAGACTTGGTCACGGTGGTAAAAGTCAGCGGTTGGCCATTGCTGTCGGTGCGGTCCGCGGCCACAAACCAAGACCAATCGCCATTGCGATTGCCCAGCGTAAAGCCGCCTTGCGAACCGGTGTAAGTGGTATCGGTGCCATACATCTTGAAGGGCTGTATGCTGTGTTGCAACTTGACCGAAGACTCAAATGTTTTCGGCATGCGCGTCACGTAGTCCACCACCGCACCCACGGAATTGCCTGGGTAGGCGGCCGAAAAGGGTCCATACATCACATCCACCCGGTCTATTTCTTCAGGGCTCACCATGTTCCAACGTGGGGCATAACTCAGGGTGCTCACGCCAGAGCCCAGCAGGTTGGACAAAGGAATCCCATCGGCAAACACCATAGACCTTGGGCTGTTGCTGGTTCCCGAGGCGCGGCTGGAAAGCATGGCGTGGTTGTAGTCGCCGATGTAGCGTTTGCGTACCAACAAACTGGGAAAGTATTTGAGAGCGTCTTCACTGTCAAAAGCGTTGACGGTTTGGTCAATTTGTTCGCGGGTAATGCCCTCAATGGTGGTGGGAATTTGAGTGGGCAACGAAGTGGGCTGCCCACTGGTGACCTCCACCACCCCCAAAGTTTTAACGGGGCCGGTGGGGTTGTTTTGGGCTTGGGCGGTCAGGCATGAAAAAAATAGACCAGCTGCCATGGCACTCGCCGTGGCGTGAAAACGAAAACGCATAAAAAATCCTCTGAAATGAAAAAATATTTCCCAATGAGCCATAAGGCCCTTCGGGTAGTTCAATCAACCATCAGAGGAGAGCTGGGGGACCTCGGGCAGGTAGGGGCGCAGCAGTGCGCTGTGCTATGTGGGCCGCCGGTATGGGGCGAAGTGCGTAGGACAGCCCGATTTGAGTCGCGGGTGTGTGAGCCGTTGGAGCAAGGGGCGGCACCACCGTCATACACAGTGGGCAGTCCATCTTGCCGCTGCTGAATGTGGGCGAGCTGTCGTTGTTTTGACCCTCGTCGCTGATGGCGACCCATTTCATGTTGCCGCCCACGGAGCACACCATTTCTAGGGGTTGCGCGTGCACCAAGGGAGCCGCAATGGCCACGCCCATAGCCAATATCCACCACGCCAGCAAAAACTGGACCAGTAAACGGGCGTTGCGCAGGCGTTGCATAGGGAATGGATTATTCCAAATATCTGGCGGGAGCTTGCGCTGGATCAGGCCCCTGAATGGTTTGGTCAATAGCGCCAAACATGCTTTGCCCGTCTAGGCCTTTCATTTCGATGCGAATGGTGTCGCCAAATTTCATGTAGGTGGTGGAAGCTGCGCCGTCTTGCAGGGTTTCCATGGCGCGCTTTTCGGCAATGCAGCTGTAACCTTTGGGCCATTCAGGGCGGCCGTTGACCTGTTCGGCCCGGTTGCTCACCGTGCCCGAACCCACAATGCTGCCCGCGCGCACGTTGCGGGTGGCGCACAGGTGCGCAATGAGTTGACCGAAATGAAACGTCATGTCTTCGCCCGCGTGGCACAGGCCCACGGTGCGGCCGTTCCAAGTGCTTTGCA
>DDPM01000152.1:0-6081 GCA_002342165.1 Hylemonella sp. UBA2468 | reverse complement strand
GCAGGAATCAGGTGGCGCAGGCTGACGTCGTTGGCCAACATGAGCAGCCGCACGCCTTCCAAAGCGGCTTCGGGGCTGGCGCCCATGGGCACGTCGCCGGTGATCACCGCCACTTCGGCTTCAAAGTCAATGCCATGAGATTCGTCCCTGCACACCACGGGGTCGCAAGGGCCCAAAAAGTCGTCGCTGCCGCCTTGGTACATGAGCGGGTCAGTGCCAAAACTTTCGGGCACAGAGGCGCCGCGCGATTGCCGCACCAGCTCCACATGGTTCAAAAAAGCCGAGCCGTCAGCCCACTGGTAGGCGCGGGGTAGGGGTGCCATGCAGCGCTGCGGCTCAAACGGAAACGCATGACGCGCGCGGCCTTGGTTGAGGGTGGTGTAGAGGTCTTGCAACTGGGGGGAGAGAAAGTTCCAGTCATCCAGTATGCGTTGCAGGGTGGGGGCAATGCCGGTCGCATAATGGGCCAGGCTCAGGTCTTGCGAGACCACCACGAGTTGTCCATCTCGGGAGCCGTCTTTGTATGTGGCAAGTTTCATTTGAATCAGATTATGGCCCGTATCCACCTTGCCATTGCCAACCCTGTAGAGGCATTTGACGAGCTGTCTTGGTGCAGGTTGTGGCAGCGTTTCGGACCTTTGACGCTGTGTGTCTTGGCCGGGCATGTGCTGGTGTTGGGCATGCTGCTGCAAGGTGATGAGGTGTGGCGCCGAGGCTGGGCGCAAGTGCAGGCTTGGGTGGGCGCCAATGCAGATCCGACCAAGAACAACACTTTGGCCCAAGGTTCGGCGGGCAGCACATCGTCCCAATACACNNCGCTTTGAAGCGCCCAGCGTCGCCAGTGCCATATCAGGCCTTGGTGTGGCAAGCCCGGTTGGCTTCGCAGGCTGAGGTGGTGAAGCCCAAAGCCCCTGAACTTAAAGCGGCAACATCCAAGGTTGCGGAGCGCAAGACCGAAAAGCCCAAAACCGAAGTGCCCGATACCGGTGTAGCCAAGACCCAGGTTCAGCAGCAGGCTGAAGTGGCCTTTAGCCAAGAGCAGACTAGCCCGCCGTTTGCCCCCCCAGCGACTGAAGCCTTGGCCGCGGCTGAGCCCATGGTTGAGCGTGTAAATGAGTCAGTTGCAGCCCAGCCGATATCCGCTGCTTTGCAGACAAGCGCGTCATCCTCGCCTCCAAGTTCTTCACCAAGTTCGCAGCCAACCCCGCAACTTGTCACCGACACAAGTGGCTGGCCGGTGCAGGTGCCCGCTCCGGTGCGCCTGAAGTACGACGTCTTGGGCGAGGTGAAGGGTTTTAACTACAACGTCAGCGGTGAATTGCTTTGGACGGTGAGCGGCGAACAGTACGACGCCAAGTTGGAAATTCGGGCATTTTTATTGGGTTCGCGCACCCAAACCAGCCGGGGACGTCTGACCGCGCAGGGTCTGGAGCCCAAGCGTTTTGGCGATAAGGTGCGCAGCGAAGTGGCGGCACATTTTGAATACGAACAGCGGCAGGTGATCTTCAGTGCCAACACCCCGCGTGCAGAGCTGTTGCCCGGTGCACAGGACCATTTGAGTGTGTTTGTGCAGTTGGCCAGCTGGGTGCAAGCCAACCCCAAGGGTTTTGCAGAGGGAAGTGTCATCGAGTTACAGGCGGTGGGCCCGCGCGATGCGCTGCCCTGGCGGTTTACCGTGCAGGGCATGGAGCTCTTGAAGTTGCCTGGCGGTGACCTAGAGGCCCTGAAACTAAACCGCCCACCCGCACGACCCTTTGACCTGAGTGCCGAGGTGTGGCTGGCGCCCAGTTTGGGTTATTTGCCCGCGCGCATCAAGCTGACCCAAGATAACGGCGACTTTGTGGACCAGCAGTGGGTGTCAAGCTCGGCGCCCTGATGGGTTTTTTTCTGCGTCCGCATCTTGAAAAGCCTTTTGCGGCTACCATGTGAACTCAGTCAGTTTGAACTTTGGAGGAACCCGCAGACCATGCACACTCTCTACGATTCGGAAACTTTTTGCGTCAACCACATGATGGGCAGCTTTGAAGACGAGGCCAGCCGAGAAGACATCCGAATAGCCAGTAGGGCAGATGACGGCAAGCAGCACTTGGAGTCTGCTCAGCTTGAAACAGAAGTGCGCCCTACACTGATCCGCCACGGATTTGAAATTGTGGACAAGCGTTCCGGTAAAGAGGTGTATTTGGATGGTTCTTGGGCTGAATTGTTTCAACAGCACATCCTGGACTGGCAGCGCCAAACCCCCACCCAAGAAGAGGTGGAGGACACCCTGGAAAAATACGCCGAACTGGCGCAAACCCCAGTCTCAATTCACTAAGCCACCAAGTGACGCATGCTCCATAACGTCAGACTTAGAGCTGGCGTTTTTCAGGGGCTGGCGGTGGCGTCCTCTGCATAAAGCCATCGAAATAAGGGGCCCACCATGACCAGCACGGTCATGAGCCTGCACACCTGAAACGCCGTAACTACGGGTGCGCCCAGCTGCAGCACTTTGGCGGTGATGGCCATTTCAGCAATACCACCTGGCGCCGTGCCCAAAACCAGCGTGGCAGGGTGCAGACCCGAGCCCCAAGCCAGTGCCAAAGCCAAGGCAATGCACATTCCAATCAAGCCCAGGGTGCCCAGGGCCACCGAACCCAACCATTTGGGAGCGGTATGAACAAAGTTGGGCGTGAACCGCACGCCCAAGCTCACTCCAATCAAGAGTTGCGCGGCATTGGTCATCCACTTGGGGACGGTGGACCAGTGCAGGTCCAAAAGCGTCAGCAGCATGGCAGCCAACAGGGGGCCTAAAAACCATGGGTTGGCGCGGTCCAGCCGCTGCATCAACCAAGCGCTGCTGGCAGCCAGAGTCCCCAGCCCTAACAAACCCCACATATCAAACTCGCGCGTGGCTTGCGGAGTGTTCACATCCAAGCCATGGAGCCCGCTGAACTGCATGCCAAAGGGCACCACCAGCGTCACGATCAGAATGCGCACGCTGTGGGCGGCGGCCACCAGGTCGGTCCGGCCATGGGCGCGCTCGGCCAGCAGCGTCATTTCAGAGGCGCCGCCAATGGCGCTGGCAAACCAGGTGGTGGCGCGGTTGAGGTGGTGCATCCGGTGCAGCCACGATGCCATCACCCAGCCCATACCCAGCGTGCAGAGCACCCCAATGGCGATGGCCCAACCCATGTTCAAAATCAGCAAGCCCACCTGAGGTGTGAAGTAAAGGCCCAGTGCGACGCCTATGGTGCATTGGCCCGCATTGCGCAGCGGGTTCCAGCTCAAGCTGGGCATGCCCAGCACCGAGGCCAAGCCTGTGGCCACCAAAGGCCCGAGCATCCAGGGCAGGGGTGTGTGCAACCAGTCAAACAAACCAGCCGCGGCCAGCGCCAAGAGGAGTGTGGAGAGGACCTTGCCGGTCGAAAGCAGATTCAAGATGAGACAATCACGGTATGAGCCAAGCCTATATTCTCACCCTCTCGTGCCCGGACCGCCGCGGCCTTGTGCATGCTGTGTCGGGATTTTTGCTGGAATGCGGCAGCAATATTGAAGAAGCTGCCCAATACAACGACCACGCCACGGGTTTGTTTTTTATGCGGGTGCAGTTTGCCAGCGAAGCCATCTTGGCTGATTTGCACAAGGGCCTTACGGACTTTGCCCCAACCTTGCAAATGCATTGGAGCTTGCACCCAACCACGCATGCCATGCGCACCATTTTGATGGTGAGTAAAGAGGGCCACTGCCTCAATGACCTGTTGTTCCGCTGGAAAATTGGCGTCTTGCCCATTGACATTCGGGCCATTGTGTCCAACCACCGCGAGTTTTATCAGCTGGCGGCCAGCTACAACATTGCGTTTCACCACATTCCTGTGACCGCAGACACCAAGCCACAGGCAGAGGCCAAGTTGTGGGAGCTGGTGCAACACGAATCTGCTGAGCTGGTGGTGTTGGCGCGCTACATGCAGGTGTTGTCAAACGACATGTGTCAAAAGCTCTCGGGCAAGGCCATCAATATTCACCACAGCTTCTTACCTAGCTTTAAAGGGGCCAAGCCTTATTACCAGGCACACGAGCGGGGCGTGAAGCTCATTGGCGCTACCGCCCATTACGTGACGGCCGACCTCGATGAAGGCCCCATCATCGAGCAAGATGTGGCCCGTGTGGACCACAGTAAGAGCGTGGAAGACTTTACGGCCATTGGGCGAGACACCGAAAGCCAGGTGCTGGCCCGGGCGGTCAAGTGGCACAGCGAGCACCGTGTGCTGCTGAACGGCCACAAGACCGTGATTTTCAAGTAAGGCTTCTGTTTACTTGGCTTTAAAACCCAGCTGGTCCAGCGCTGTGGCCAAGTGCGCCACGGTGCGGTCGACGTGGTGCAGTTTTTCCAAACCAAACAGGCCCACACGGAAGGTCATGAAGTCGGCCGGCTCGTCGCACATCAAGGGCACACCGCTGGCAGTTTGCAGGCCTTGAGCCAAAAACTTTTTACTGCTTTGAATCTCTGGGTCGGTGGTGTAGCTCACGACCACGCCAGGCGCTTTAAACCCATCGGCAGCCACGCTGGGAATGCCACGTGACTCAAACAAAGCCCGCACGGCATTGCCCAAGTCTTGCTGTTCTTGCTTGACCTTGGCAAAACCGTAGGCTCGGGTTTCGGCCATGACCTCACTCAGGCGCACCAAAGCGTCGGTCGGCATGGTGGTGTGATAAGCATGACCGCCACTTTCGTAGGTTTCCATGATTTGCAGCCATTTTTTCAGGTCGGCGGCGTAGCTGGTGCTGGTGGTGGCGTCAATGGCTTTGCGGGCGCGCTCGGACAACATCACCATGGCACAGGCGGGTGATCCGCTCCAGCCTTTTTGCGGCGCGCTGATGATCACGTCCACACCAGTGGCTTTCATGTCCACCCACATGGCGCCGGAAGCAACGCAGTCCAGCACAAACAAACCACCCACTTGGTGCACGGCATCCGTGACGGTGCGGATGTAGTCGTCCGGCAAGATCATGCCCGCAGAGGTTTCCACGTGAGGGGCAAACACCACGTCGGGTTTGTGTTGCAAGATGGCGGCGGCCACTTCAGCAGCGGGGCAGGGGATCCAAGGGGACTGTGAATCGGTGCCAGTGCGGCGAGCCTTGATGACGATGGATTCGGAAGGAATGTGCCCCATGTCAAAAATTTGCGTCCAACGGTAGCTGAACCAGCCATTGCGAATGACCAACACTTTTTTGCCCGTACCAAATTGGCGTGCAACGGCCTCCATGCCAAACGTGCCGCTGCCGGGCACCAGCACAGCGGAGTGGGCTTGGTAAACCTCTTTAAGAATGCTGGAGATGCTCGTCATCACACCCTGAAAGCGCTTGGACATGTGGTTGAGGGCGCGGTCGGTGTAGACCACCGAAAATTCGAGTAGGCCGTCGGGGTCAACGTTGGGCAATAAACCGGGCATGAAAATTCTCCAGAGACGTTTTTGTAGGAAAAGTTGGTCAGCTTAGCACGGCGGCCAAGGCTTGTCCCATGTGGACGGCATTACCGGGTTTTAGGCTGGCATCCAGTTCTGCAGCGCCTTCAGGCCACAACACGATGACGGTGGAGCCCAGCAAAAACCGGCCCATTTCTTCGCCCTGTTCAAGCGACACGGGCGGGGAGCTGGGGTAAGCCCACTCCGTTATTTGAGCGCGACGAGGCGGGTTGACCACGCCGTGCCACACCGTGGCCATGCTGCCCACAATGGTGGCACCCACCAGCACCATGACCAAGGGGCCGTGCGCAGTGGCAAAGTGACACACCACCCGCTCGTTGCGTGCAAAGAGACCCGGCACGGTTTGCGCTGTGGTGGGGTTGACGGAAAACAGCTTGCCAGGCACATAAACCATGCGTTCCAGCACGCCATGGCACGGCATATGAATGCGGTGGTAATCCTTGGGGCTGAGGTAGATCGTGGCAAATCGGCCGTTATGAAATCGACTGTTATTGAACAGGTCCTGAGTTGAAGCAAGTGACGGGTCGCCCAGCAAAGCCGCCACGCTGTACCGATGGCCTTTGGCCTGAAAAATTTGCCCTTGCTCTATGGCGCCCAGCTGGCTGATGGAGCCGTCTAC
>DDPM01000078.1:310-13910 GCA_002342165.1 Hylemonella sp. UBA2468 | reverse complement strand
AACTCAACGCGCCGGCAATGGAAATCAGGGCTCCTGCCACCCAAGCGGCATAAATCCAACCCACATCGCCCATGGCGCCCGCCACCATAGAAGGGGTTTTGAAGATGCCGGCACCAATGACGATACCCACAATGATGGCCACCGCCGTGGCAGGACTCAGTCTGGGGGCGGGAGAAGTGAAAGCGGATCCAGGTGTGGTCGGAGGGGTGTTGGTAGAGCTAGCAGCCTGGGAACCAGGCGCCGCTGCGCCTGTCATGGGCGGCTGCCCTTAAAGCTGCTTTTGCTAAACGAATGGCCCACTTCACCTTCGAGCTGGTCGCCGCGGATGGTGGCCTTGACTGTTTGCAAGCGGTTTTGAGTGTCAACAAAGCGAAAACGCAGCTGGTCGCCCTGCAGTTCAGGGGTCAACAGGGTTTGTGGTGCCAGTTTGCCAATGGTGATGGTGCCGCCCACATGCTGGTAGCGTTGTTGCAAATCCAGGCTGACCACGGGGTTACCGTCTATGCCGTTGAGGTTCCAGCGACCCTGCACTTGCGCTGGGACGATCCAAAAGTAACCGCTGTTTTGGCTGGTGCGGATGATTTGGTCGGGTTCCCAGTCGCCCATGCTGAAGGAGTTGGTGACCAAACGGGTGCCGGGCTTCATTTTGAGAAGTGTGGGGCGCAAGCGCAGGTTGAGCTCGGGCAACAAATACATGGTCACCACGGTGGCTTGGCTGAAGTCCTCGACAAATATGTCGCCACGGATGATGCGCACCCTATCCGCCACTCCCGCGCGCTCCACATTGCGCTGGGCAAAAGCCGCCATGTCGGGGTTGTATTCAATGCCTATTGCCCGAGCACCAAATTCCAAACCTGCGGCAATGGCAATTTTTCCGTCGCCAGCGCCCAGGTCGTAAACCAGATCGTCTTTGGTGACTTTGGCGGTTTGCAGCATTTTGGTCACAAGCTCGTCAGGTGTGGGGACCCACACCACGTCTTTACCCGCTTGCCAAACTTGGGGTTGGTAGGTGGAGTCAGCCTTGGTTTGCGCAAGTGCAGTCAAGGAGGAGCTGCCCCATGCCAAACAGACCAACAAAGCCAAACCGTGGGCAAGCGAACGAGAAAATCGAATGGAGGATTTCATGAGGGGTTCCTAAGTGACAAGGATGGACAAGGACACAAAAGTACGTAAATGTACAAATAAATTTCAGTCACCTGTGATGTTGCGCTCTTTGATGATGGCGCCAAACCGCTTGGAATCTTCGAGGGCCTTGGCGCCAAATTGCGCGGGCGTAAGCGGCAAGGCTTCACCCCCCAAGGCTGCAATGCGGTCTTTGATTGCTGGCGTACTCAAAATGCGGTTGATCTCGCGGTTCAGACGCTCCACCACGGCAGCGGGTGTGCCCGTGGGCGCGTAAAAGCCAAAAACCGTGTCGGCGTCAAAGCCTTTCAAGCCAGCCTCTTCCAAGGTGGGCACCTCGGGGAACAGGGGTGATCTTTTAGGGCTGCCCACTGCCAGCAAGCGCAGTTTGCCGGCCCGCACCTGGTTCAGGCCAATACCTGGGTCAAAGTAATAGTCAATCTGACCGGCCAACAAGTCTTGAAGCGCAGGTGCAGCGCCACGGTAAGGGACGTGCACGGCAAACAGTTGGGCTTGGCTTTTGAACATTTCACCGGCCAAGTGGGGCGAGCTGCCGTTGCCGGCTGAGCCGTAAGACAGACGGCCGGGGTTAGCCTTTACGTGGGCGATAAAGTCTTTGATGTTGGCGCCAGGCACTTCTGGGCGGCTGACCAAAAAAACCAACACACGTGCAGCTGAGGCCACGGGCGTCAGGTCTTTGGCAGGGTCAAACGCCATCTTGGCGTAAATATGCGGGTTGACCGACACCATGCCCCCTGAGCTCATGAGCAGGGTGTAGCCGTCCGCGGCCGATTTGGCCACCACTTCACCACCCACATTGCCGTTGGCGCCGCCACGGTTCTCCACGACCACGGGCTGGCCTAAGGATTCTTGCAGGGGCAGTGAAATGGCACGGGCAATTTGGTCAGCAGCGCCGCCGGGCGGAAAGTTCACCACCACTTTGACTGGTTTGGCAGGCCAAGCTTGCGCCCAAGCCTTGGATGGTGCCAAAACGGCAGCAGCGAAAAATGTTGTGAACACTGCACAGATCAATGCGCACCGCGTGGCGGCCGAGATTGGGTTGTGTAGCGGTCTGCCTTGCGCCAGGCGCAGAGCTTGCACGAACAGGTTTAGGGTTTTCATGGTGGATCTCCTCGGTGGTTTAGGTTTTATATAGCTTGGGTTCAGGTGGCTTTGGGTTTGCGCATCCATCGTATGGGCTGGGGCGCAATGTTTCGGACGGGTGCGCCGTGCCGCAGCAGGGTCTGGTCGAGCTGTTTGCCGCTTTCGTCGGCAAGCGCCGCCAAGCGGGCTTCGCGCAGTGCGGTGGCTTTAATTTCGGGTGAGGCCAGGGTGGCCGCGCTCAAGTGCCGCACCACATGCAGCAGATGGTCTTTGCCGCGTTCGTTGGTGCTGCCATAGCCTTTGATGAGTTGGCCGCAAAGAGCTACCTCGTGCCCGCTGGCCCATTGGGCTCGGGTGCTGGTCACCACGGCTTGCAGCCATTCGTTGATCAGCGCTTGCTCTGTGGCGTAGCGGCTGCTCCAAGGGCGCAGAGCTTTGAAGCTGGCCAAAGTGCGCAAGGCCAACATGCCGCTTACGGAATGGGTGCCAATTTTCAGGGGCAAGGCCCAAGGCGTGCGTCCTTGAGCCGCGCGGGAGCGGTCCCAGCGCAGCAGCGGTTGGGCCAGCACCTTGGGCAGCAAGCCCGCCAACTCTGGGATACCGGGCTTGAAGTGGTCGTACACGTACAACAAATCTTTTGGGCCAGACTTGACTTCTTGCTGCACGCGGGCCATTCGGCTGGGGCGGCTTTTCAGATCGGCCACCCGCACGATGTCGTCAAACGCCATCCACAGTGCCAACCAACGGGCCATCTCGCGGGTGGTGGACCAGCCGTGCTGCAGTTGCGGGTCGGCAGCCTGTTCAGCTGCTTGAACTTGCTGCAAACGATCGATGTAGAGCTTGGCATAGGCGCGGCCTTGGTAATCCACCAAACGCGCCAGCCCCAGCTTGATCATGTCGTGCAAGGGGGAGGGAAACGGCTCCAGCCAGAGCTTCATCCACTGGGTGTCGTCGGCCGAGGCTTGTGGGTTGGCTAGGGTGTTTGAAGGCATGGCGCCTAAAACGCTGGTGCTTTGAAGGCTCTCGCGCACCCGCTGCAGCTGGCTGCGCTGCTCTTGCACCTTTGCCCAACCCAATTCAAAGCCGCGCCAGCTGGCTGCGGCGGTACTGCCTCCACTCTGAATCGCCGTTTGGTATGCCGAGCGCGGAAAAGGAAACATGTCGCTAGCCGCCAGCGCGCCGAGCATGACCGCGCTGACAATGGTGCCTGCCTGTTTGGACAGCTCGCCCATATCGAGCACGTGGTGTTCTTGGCTGTGGTCGCGCACCAGTTGCAGCAGGGCAGCGCTGTCGAGCCGGCCGTCAGAAGGCTGCATGCGTTCCAAGGTGGTCAGGCTGCGCGCACTGGAGCTGATGATTTGGGTGCGCTCGGGGCTGGTCATGCCCAAGCTGATTTGCCGCGCCGTTTCCAGCAGTTCAGAAGAAATCAGCACATCCAGCATGCCCGGTACTGGGTAAAGGCTTAACACTGGCTTTTGACCTTGCAGTTCAGACAGCGGTTTAGGAAACACTTCCACGTAATAAGTGGTGGCCCCTGTGCGCTGCGCCACGCCGGGAATGGAGGTGCTTTGCGCGGCATAGCCACTGAGCTGGGCCACCTCCATCAGCCACTCTGACAGCACGCCGCCGCCCTCACCACCCAGGGCGCAAATGAGCAGGGTGATGGGTGAGGTAAGGGGGGCAGTGCTCATGTCGTCTGCGCAGGTTGCAAGGCCTGAACCATTTTTTGGCGCACACCTGCCCACCAGCGCTCTAAGCTGTGCGGGTTTTGCACCACTTCGGCCCGGTAAAAACTGGGACACAGTGTGGCGGCATGGGCGTTTTCGCCACAAAGGCCACAGCCCACACAGCCGTCGATCACGGTCGCAACGGGGTCTACTTTGAGGGGGTCGGGGTTGTCTTTCAGGGTCAGGGTAGGGCAGCCCGAGAGGCGGATGCAGGCGTGGTCGCCATTGCACACGTCTTCGTCCACGCCGTACTTCACCCGCACCACCCGCTTGCCTTGTTTGAGCAAACTGGCCAACCAAGGCTTGATGCGGCGTTGGCGTTCCAGTTGGCATTCGCCCTCAGCCACGATCACCTTCAAGCCATTAAAGCTTGAAGTAAAGGCCTCGATGAGGGTTTGACGCATGTCTTCAACCCGGTAGGTGTGCACCGTGCGCAGCCACTTAACGCCCAAGCCCTTGAGGGTGTCTTCAATAGTTAGGTTGGATGCGGTCAGACTTTTTTGCTTGTCAGCGGTGGCGTTTTTAAGTGCCTCATCGGGAGTGGAAATGATGTCTTGGGTACCGGTGGCGGAGGTATAGCCGTTTTTGAATATCAACAGGACCGCGTCGTCGCCGTTAAATAACGCCGATTGCACGCCGGTGAGCAGGCCGTTGTGCCAAAAGCCGCCGTCGCCCATGATGGATAGCACCCGCCGCTGCATCATGGGCGACACGCCCGCACGGCTGGCCAAGCTCATGCCATAGCCCAAAATGGAGTGGCCTACCGAAAACGGTTCAAACGTGGCCAAGGCATGGCAGCCAATGTCACCCGCCACATGAACTTGGCCCACTTGCTGCTGTGCCAGCTTGAGCGCTGAAAACACAGGCCGCTCGGGGCAGCCTATGCACATGCCTGGCGGGCGAGCGGGCAAGGTGCCCGGCGCAGTGCCCGTAGGAACTTGCATGCGCCCAATGGCTTGACTCACCGCCAGTCGACGTTGTTGGTTGGTGTGCAGCCAGCACTGGGCTGGGGCGGCGTCCACATCGGGGGCGTGCTGGGTCAAAAAGTTCAGCAGCCCTTGCGTCAAGACCTCAACGCTGTATTCGCCGCCGCTGGGCAACACGTCTTTGCCGTGCAGCGCGGTTTGGATGTCGCGCCGGCGCAGGTAGGTGGCAATTTCATGCTCGATGTACTCGGGCTGGCCTTCTTCCACCACCAGCACCGCCTGCTTGCCGAGGGCAAATTCGCACACCTGCTCGGGTACCAGTGGGTAGGTGACGTTGAGCACCAGCAGCGGAATGAGGCTGTTTCCAAAAGCGTCGGCCAAGCCAAACAACTGCAGCGCGCGCACCAGGCTGTTGTGAAGCCCACCTTGAACGATGATGCCCAGCTCCGTGCGCGGGCCGTCCAGCAGGTCGTTGAGATGGTGTTCCACGATGAAGCGGCGTGCAGCCGGCAGACGATGCTCAATTTTGAGTTTTTCTTGCCTGAAGGTCACCGGTGGGTGGGCCAGCTTCATGTAATTGAAGGTGCCTGGCTCGGTCATGAGGTTTTGGGTGGAAATGGCAGGCAGCTGGTTGTCTTTGCACTCAAAACTGCCCCTTACATGGCAGGCACGGATGCGCAGTTCCATCATGGCGGGCATGTTGGAGGCCTCTGAAAGCCTAAAGCCCTGCTCCACCAAATCCACCATGCGAGACAAATCGGGTCGGGGGTCCAGCAGGACCATGCACGATTTTTGGGCATAGGCGTGGCTGCGCTCCTGAATCACGCTGGCACCTTCGCCGTAGTCTTCTCCCAGCACAATCAATACGCCACCGGTCACACCGGGGGAGGCTAAATTGCTCAAGGCATCTGCTGCGACGTTGGTGCCCACTATCGATTTCCACGTCACAGCACCGCGCAATGGGTAATGTATGGAGGCTCCGAGCATGGCGGCAGCCGAGGCTTCGTTGGAGCAGGCCTCCACGTGCACGCCCAGCTCATCCATATAGGGTTTGGCTTGCACCATCACGTCCAGCAAATGCGAAACCGGAGCCCCTTGGTAACCGCCCACATAAGACACGCCCGATTGCAGCAATGCCTTGGTGATGGCCAAAATGCCTTCGCCATAGAACATTTGACCTTGGCCTAGGGCAAGTTGCTTGATTTCCTTGCTGAACGAAACTTCCATGTGTCTCCTCTAGTTATGGGGGCAGAGTGTACTGAGATGCCTCTGCCTACAATCTGCACAACCGCACTACCCCCCCCACCTCATTGAAACAAGTCAGGGCGATTTCCCCATGAGCATCAAGAGCGACACCTGGATCCGCCGCATGGCCGAACAGCACGGCATGATTGAGCCGTTTGAGCCCGGCCAGATCCGCCACAACGCCGAGGGTCAAAAAATTGTGAGCTACGGTACCAGCAGCTACGGCTACGACATCCGCTGCGCACCGGAGTTCAAGGTGTTTACCAATATTTACAGCACGGTGGTGGACCCCAAAAACTTTGACGAGAAAAGCTTTGTGGATATGAACAGCGATGTCTGCATCATCCCGCCCAACAGTTTTGCTTTGGCCCGTACCGTGGAGTACTTCCGGATTCCGCGCAACGTGCTGACGATTTGCTTGGGCAAAAGCACTTATGCCCGCTGTGGCATCATCGTCAACGTGACGCCTTTCGAGCCCGAATGGGAAGGCTATGTGACTCTGGAATTTTCCAACACCACCCCCCTGCCTGCCAAAATATACGCGGGCGAAGGCTGCGCCCAAGTGCTTTTTTTCGAGAGTGACGAAGTGTGCGAAACTTCTTATAAAGACCGCGGGGGTAAATACCAAGGTCAAGTGGGCGTGACCCTTCCTAAAACCTAATGAGCAAAGTTATCGAATCTCTCCCTACTCAAGCATCATCTCCGGCGAATTCTGACTTTCCCGAGCTGACTTCCGCGTCTCCTGAAACCTCGCAGTCTTTCTCCCAGCTGAAACTGGATGCTCCTTTGGCCCGCGCGGTGGCCGAAATGGGTTACACCTCCATGACGCCCATTCAGGCGCAGGCCATCCCCGTGGTGTTGCAAGGTCGAGATGTCATGGGTGCCGCCCAAACCGGTACGGGTAAAACCGCAGCGTTTTCTCTGCCGCTGCTGCAGCGACTCCTCAAACACGAAAACCCTTCCACATCGCCCGCCCGCCACCCGGTGCGTGCCTTGGTGCTCTTGCCCACCCGCGAGCTGGCGGACCAAGTGGCCCAGCAAGTCAAGTTGTACGCCAAGTACACCAAGTTGCGCACCGCCGTGGTGTTTGGCGGCATGGATATGAAGCCCCAAACTCTGGAACTTAAAGCGGGCGTCGAGGTGCTGGTGGCCACCCCCGGACGTTTGCTGGACCATATAGAAGCCAAAACCGCTGTATTGAACCAAGTGGAATATGTGGTGCTTGACGAAGCCGACCGGATGCTGGACATTGGTTTTTTGCCCGATTTGCAGCGCATCTTGAGCTTTCTGCCCAAACAACGCACCACTTTGCTCTTTTCAGCTACGTTTTCCAACGATATCAAACGCTTGGCCTCGAGCTATTTGAATAACCCGGTCACCATCGAAGTGGCGCGCTCCAACGCCACTGCCGCCAATGTAACTCAAATTTTTTATGGTGTGGCCGATGACGACAAACGTCGCGCCGTGCGCCAGTTGCTGCAAGAGCACAGCATTCAGCAAGCCTTTGTGTTTGTAAACAGCAAATTGGGCTGCGCACGTTTGGCGCGGGACCTGGAGCGCGATGGCCTTAAAACCACCGCTTTGCACGGCGACAAAAGCCAAGACGAGCGGCTGAAGGCCTTGGAAGCCTTTAAAAAAGGCGAGGTGGACTTGCTGGTGTGCACCGACGTAGCTGCGCGCGGACTGGACATTAAAGATGTGCCCGCCGTGTTCAACATCGACATTCCTTTCAATGCCGAGGACTACGTGCACCGCATCGGCCGCACCGGCCGTGCCGGGGCCTCGGGTTTGGCCATCAGCTTTGTATCGAGCAAAGACAGCCGCTTGGTGGGAGATATTGAAAAACTCATCAAAATCAAAATCGATCTGTTGCCGTTAAATGTGGATGCAGGACGTGGTGCCCGGACAGAAGGTCAGGGAGAGCGTGGATCTGAGCGCGGTCATAAACGTGAATTTGTACGTGAGCGCAGCGCAGAGCGCTCCTCCCGACGCGACTACGCTCGCCCAGCACCTGCGCCGCGAGATCCGTTTTTTGACAAGCCTTACGAGGCACCGGTTCAGGCCGAGGCGGTTGCAGACACAGCGGTAGCCAATTCGGCTTATGGGGCCTCTGGGTTATCGCCCAACATCAAGCCCAAGCGCAAGGTGGCAGCGCTGTTCAAGACCAGCTAGCCTAGCGGGGCTATCCCCTGATGATCTCAGCCATTTAAGCGGTTGATGTCACAGGGCACTTGAATCCACTCATGTCGGCGGTCTTCGCTCAGGCGCAGCGCGCTCAGGGTGCCGCCCCACACACAGCCTGTGTCAAGGGCATACACATCGGTTCGGTGCAACCAACCTAATGTTGACCAGTGTCCAAATGCCACGGTAATGCCCGCCGTTTGGCGGTTGGGGGCGTCAAACCAGGGCACGTGTCCGGGTGGGGCTTGGTCGACCCCTTTTTTGGCTGTGAACTCCATGGCTCCCTCTGGTGTACAAAAGCGCATACGGGTGAGGGCATTCACAATCACCCGTGCACGGTCCATGCCTTGCAGCGTGTCATTCCACAGGTTGGGCAGGCTGCCGTACATGCCCTTTAAAAAAGCTTTGTAGTCGTGGCCTTGGAGCAGCGCTTGAACTTCGCCCGCCAAGTCCGCCGCCTGAACAGGGCTCCAGCTGGGCAGCACTCCGGCATGGCACAGCAAAAACTCTTGCCCCAACAGCGGCTCATGAACCACCAAGGGCTGCTGGCGCAACCAAAGCAGCATGGCCTCACGGTCTGGAGCTTCCAAAATGTCTTGCACAGTGTCGCCCGAGTGCAGCGGGCGTATGCCGTTGGCAGCGGCCAGCAGGTGCAGGTCGTGGTTGCCCAGCAGGCAGCGGGCGGAGGCACCGTAGCCCATCAGCCTGCGCAACACGCCAGCAGAGTCGGGGCCACGGTTGACCAAGTCGCCCAGCAAAAACAAGGTGTCGCGGCTAGGGGAGAAACCAAGGGTGAGGAGCAGGCGCTCCAAAGCGTCGTTGCAGCCTTGAACATCGCCAATCAGGTAAAGTGACATGCCTCATATTTTCGCTTGGTAACCATGGATGTTGTACTGATTGTGGCGCTGATTTTGCTTAATGGCTTGTTTGCCATGTCAGAGTTGGCATTGGCAGCCAGCCGCAAAGCTCGGCTCACGGCCATGGCCGAGGCGGGAGACGGTGGCGCCAAAGCAGCGCTGGCCTTGCTGGAGCATCCCAACCATTTTTTATCGACCATCCAGGTGGGCATCACGTCCATTGGTGTACTCAACGGCATTGTGGGCGAGGCGGCTTTTAGTGCTGGTTTGGCGCATTGGCTGATCGATTGGGGTTGGTCAGAGTCCGTGGCGGCCATCACAGCCACCGCATTGGTGGTGACCTTAATTACCTTTCTCACCATTATTTTCGGCGAACTGGTTCCCAAACGCATTGGTCAGATGTACCCCGAAATGGTGGCGCGCTGGGTATCTCGCCCCATGCAGTGGACGGCTTTGGTGGCCCGCCCCTTTGTGTTGCTGCTGTCCACCACCACCCAAGGGGTTTTGAGCTTGATGGGGCTGCCCAACAAGGTGGACCGCAGCATGACCGCGGAAGAAATTCGCGCCAGCCTTGAAGAAGGTGTGGATGCGGGTGTGATTGAAGAGCACGAGCACCAAATGGTGCAAAACGTGTTTCGGCTGGACGATCGGCCGCTCACCTCCCTGATGGTGCCGCGCAGTGACATCGCGTGGTTCGACCTCAACCTGTCGCTGCACCAATGCCTTGAGCAAGTGGCTCAGGCCGATGAACGCGATGCGCACTCCTGGTATCCCGTTTGCAGGGGCTCATTGGATGATGTGCAGGGATTGATCAGCGTGTCTCGGCTGCTGGAGCTGAATCAGAAATCCGCCATGGCCTCCGATATGAAGCTGTCGGAGCTGGAGGTGCAAGCCGCCGTCTTTGTGCCCGAAACCTTGTCGGGCATGGAGCTGCTGGAGCAGTTTCGGCAGCGGTCCGGCCGCATGGTGTTTGTGGTGGACGAATATGGCGTGGTTCAAGGCTTGGTCACCCCCGTGGACTTGCTGGAAGCCATTACCGGAGAGCTTCAGCCTTTGGCGCAGGTGGACGCTTGGGCAACACCCCGTGAAGATGGTTCTTGGTTGCTCGACGGCATGATGCCTGTGGACGAACTCCGCAGCCGCTTGGACATTCGCGCCTTGCCCGATGAAGACCGTGGCCGCTACAACACCTTGGCGGGTATGTTGCTGTCTGTGGCCGGACATTTACCCCATACCGGCGAGCGCATTGCCTCTTCAGGCTGGATGTTTGAAGTGGTGGATTTGGACGGACGGCGCATCGACAAAGTGATTGCTTCACCGTTGCCTGCTGGAAATTAGCTTTTGTCCGTCCACGCGTAGTAAACCGTGCCGATCCATTCGTGGAGCAGGATTTTCCAGTCGTTTGCGCCCTCATCCAGTGAGTATTCTGTCCAAGGCGTTCGGGAACCCGCCCGAAAATCCACCGCAAAGGGCGTGACGTTCCACCCGGCTTTTTGAAACACCGCCATGGACCGCGGCATGTGAAAAGCCGAAGTCACCAGCAACCAAGGTTTGGTGATGTCAATGCCGGGCAGCTGTGCCGACAAGACGGCGTTTTCGTGGGTGTTGCGAGAAGCCGCTTCAAAATAAAGCCTCTGGTCCGCTTGGGGCAGATCCATCAGGCCCATGTCTTGGTAAAAAATCTGCGCCAGCTCTGACTCGGTGCGGCCAGATGTCAGTATCAGCCCCTCACCACCAGTAAACACCAATTTCAAATTCGGGTGCGCTTTAAGCAAAGAGATGGGGGTGGTCATGCGTTCGGCAGCGCTATTGAGCTGGGCTTGGGGCCGACCATTCAAATCTGGTGCTTGCCACACATAAGCAGATTCCAAGGCGCCACCCAGCACGACGACCCCTTCAAATTTCTTCAAGTCCAAGTTTTGCGGCACGGGGTAGCGGCTTTCCAACTGACGTATACCGAACTGAGGCAGCGGCTGCCAACCCTGAAGCAGCAGTAAGCCTAAAGCGACCCAGCACAGCCTGCGCCCCAGCCGGGCCCATGGTTGGGGCCCAAAAGTTTGCAGGAACACGCCTAGCCCTAAGGCCAAAGCCACCCAGGCCAAGGGCTGGGTAATGAAGCTCAATATTTTGGAGAGAACGAACACTCTAAAAGCAAGTGAGAGCGAGTAAGCAAGAGCTTTTAGGGCGACCGCCCCATTTGAAGCTTCACCCTGTCAATGGCTTGGCCGATCACCTTGGCGTCCTCGCTTTGTGGCGGCAGCAGTTTGAAAAGCCGCTCCCAACAGGCAAGCGCTTTGGGATATTGCTTGGCATCAAAGGCGGCAGTGCCTGCCAGCCACAGGCCCATCAGGTCGTTGGGGTCCAGGCGCAAGGCTTGGTCGATCAGTTGTTGCGGTTTGCCGGTGAACACGCCTTGGGCATTGGCAGCGGCCACGTCGGCGTAATCGGACAACATGGCGGCATTGTTTTGAAGGTGCAGGGCAGAGCGGTCGTAAGCGCGCTCGGCCTCTTGCATGCGCCCCAGTGCCTTGTAGGAGCGCACCAGCATGGCCAAGCCTTCCAGGTTGGACGGGTCTTGCGCCACTTTGTCTGCCAAAGCACTCACCATGCGCTCAATATCCGCTTGGGTCACCTCTGGGTTGTTGCTGGCGCTGCTTTGTGACTCGGGGTTCCATACCAAAGCCATGGGTTGACCCAAGAGCAGGTAGATACAGACCGCTGACAACGGCAACAGCACCACCAGCACCCACTGAGTGGAGCGTGCGGGCTTGAACGAGGTGTCTGCATCTTGATCTTGAGCTTGTGTGTCTTGAAGGTAGCGGGCCATCAACTCGGTTTGAGCTTCTTCAAAAGCAGCAGCGGCCACCAAGCCCGCACTCAGGTCGAGTTTGAGTTTGGCCAACTCTTCTTGGTAAATGGCCGTGTTCAGGCTTTGCCTTGAAGGACTTGCCAACGGACGCGCCCAAACCAAGGGTCGAATGAGCCAAAACACACAGCCGACCAGCAAGGCCAAGGCACACAGAATAAACGCGGTCAATGCTGTCATGTGGAGGGCGGTGGGGTTGAGGTCGGCGGTGTTGAATTTTTAAGCAGCACCTGCAAACGTGCCTGTTGTTCAGGTGTTGGGGGAGGCTCGGGCAACAAGCGGCGGCGTTTCAAAACAAGTAACAGCACCCCCACCCCTATGAGCATGAGCACAAAGGGTCCTGTCCAAAGCAGCCAAGTGGTGGACTTGACGGGAGGCTTGTACAACACAAAGTCGCCATAGCGGCTCACCATAAACGCCAATATTTGCTCGTCTGTTTGGCCTTGGCGCATCAAGGCGCGAATTTCGCGCCGCAGGTCCAAGGCCAAGTCGGAGCGCGATCCAGCCAGCGATTCGTTTTGGCAGACCAAGCAACGCAGTTGCTCGGCCAGGCTGTTCAGGCGGGCTTCCATGACAGGGTCTTGCGCCAAGGGCTCTGCTTCTTTAGCCCAGGAAGGGTTGGGCTGCAAAAAGACGGTCACAACAGCCAGGCAAAGCGCCATCAAAACCAAACGCTTCATCACCGAGCGCATCGACGAGCGAATGCCCCACTCACCTTTGCACGGACTCCAACCCAAGCAAAGCGCTACTGGGCTTAGCGCACAGTTCATGATTTGTTGAGCTCCGCAATCAGGGGCAGCAGTTTGCGCTGCACGTCATCGGCGGTCAGGGCGCCGATGTGTTTGAGTCGAATGACGCCCTGTTTGTCCACCACATAGGTTTCAGGCACACCGTACACGCCGTAATCCATGCCAATGCGGCCATCGGTGTCGGTGATGGACACGCTGTAAGGGTTTCCATAACGCTGGAGCAGGCTCAGCGCTTGGGCGGCTTGATCTTTGTAATTCAAACCCACCATCGGTGCCACTTGTTGGCGTTGCAGCGCCAGCAGCAGGGGGTGTTCTTCGCGGCAAGGGGCGCACCATGACGCCCACACATTCATCACCCACACTTTACCCATCAGCTCTTGCGGGGTGAATTCCATGGGGGCTAAATCTTTGCGCGCCTCGGCATTGGGCTTAACAGCGAGGTCTATAACAGCGGGGTCTATTAAATAAGGCGCTGTAAAAGCAGGCGCTGCTCGACCAATCAGGGGGGAGGGTACTTCGCGCGGGTTCAGCTTCAGGCCAGCTGCCAAAAAGCCCACCAACACCAAAAAAACAGCCAAGGGCAACAGGTACTTGGCTTTCATGAAGCTGCCTTCTTGCGATAACGGCGGTCAGCCACCGAAAGCACGCCACCCACGGCCATGAGAAAACAGCCCATCCAAATCCAATCCACAAACGGTTTGAAATACACCCTAACCGCCCATGCTGATCCTTCCAAGGGCTCGCCTAGAGACACATACAAGTCGCGGGTAAAGCCAGAGTCAATGGCCGCTTCGGTCATGGGCATCTGGCTAGCGGTATAAAT
>DDPM01000078.1:0-269 GCA_002342165.1 Hylemonella sp. UBA2468 | reverse complement strand
GCGCCCCCATCGGCACGCACCTCAAAGTGGCCGCGCATGGCTTTGTAGTTGGGGCCATCCACGGCTTGGACGCCTTTGAACAAAAATTCGTAGCGTCCAATGCGGGTGGTGTCTTCAGGCTCCATGCGCACGTCTTGCTCTTGTTGGAAACTGCTGACCAGAGTGACGCCCAAAATAAACACCGCAATACCCAAGTGACCCAGCTGCATGCCCCAATAAGCCAAGGGCGGCCAACCAGACTGCACACGTTTCACAATTTGAATCAGGCT
>DDPM01000190.1 GCA_002342165.1 Hylemonella sp. UBA2468 | reverse complement strand
CCTGCCGGAACCAATGTAGCTCCCGCTGATGGAAGCGACAAGCCCTCAGAAGCCACTGGTGCTGATGCACCCAAAACCACCGTTAAGCGCGTACGCAAAGTCGCCGCGCCAGCTGCAGCTGCTGACGGTGCCAAAGGAGATTAATCATGCTGCAACCTGCTCGTAGAAAGTTCCGTAAGGAACAAAAAGGCCGCAACACCGGTATTGCCACACGTGGCAGCAGCGTGGCGTTTGGCGATTTCGGTCTCAAATGTACCGATCGAGGTCGCTTGACTGCCCGCCAAATTGAATCGGCTCGCCGCGCGATTTCACGTCACGTCAAGCGCGGTGGACGCATCTGGATTCGGGTGTTTCCTGATAAGCCCATTTCTCAAAAGCCCGCTGAAGTGCGTATGGGTAACGGTAAGGGCAACCCTGAGTACTATGTGGCTGAGATTCAGCCCGGAAAAATTGTGTTTGAAATTGTGGGTGTGCCCGAGCAATTGGCGCGTGAGGCGTTTCGCTTGGCCGCAGCCAAGTTGCCTTTGCGTACCACTTTTGTGGCCCGCATGATTGGCCAGTGATCAGGAGTACAACACCATGAATACAACCGAACTCCGTCAAAAAGACATTGAAGCTTTGAAAACTGAAGTTAAAGAGTTACAGCGCGCCCATTTCAGCCTGCGCATGCAAAAGGCGACGCAACAACTCACCAATACGTCATCGCTCAAAGTGGTGCGTCGCGATATTGCCCGTGCTAAAACCATACTTGCTGAAAAGCAAGCTGCCAAGTAAGGAAACCCAAAATGACGGAAGAAAAAAAATCCCTCAAGCGCACCTTGATTGGCAAAGTGGTGAGTGACAAGCGTTCCAAAACCGTAACGGTTTTGGTTGAGCGCCGTGTCAAGCATGAGCTTTATGGAAAGATCGTGGCCAAGTCCAGCAAATACCATGCGCATGACGAGCAAGGCGTTTACCACATGGGCGATATCATTGAAATCACCGAAAGCCGTCCCATCTCCAAAACTAAAAACTGGGTGGCCACCCGTTTGGTTGAGAAAGCGGCAACCGTTTAAGTGCTAGGGGGCGCTTGTTCTGCAAGTGCCTTTCAAATCCCGCACAATCAAGGCCCACTTCGGTGGGCTTATTTTATGCAATCACACAGGAGACACCCATGATTCAAGTTGGAGACAACATACCCGCTACCACCCTAATGGAATACTCAGAGGTTGAAGGGGAGGGTTGCAGCATTGGCCCCAATGCCGTTGACGTGATCAAAGCCAGTGTAGGTAAGACCATTGCCATTTTTGCCTTGCCCGGTGCATTTACCCCTACCTGCTCGGCCAAACACGTGCCCGGCTATGTCGAGCATGCGAGTGAAATCAAGGCTGCGGGCGTCGATGAAATATGGTGCGTTAGCGTCAACGATGCTTTTGTGATGGGCGCTTGGGCGCGTGACCAAAAAACTCACGGCAAAGTTCGCATGCTGGGTGACGGAAGTGCAGAATTCACAAAAGCTACTGGCTTGGTATTGGATTTAACCGCACGAGGCATGGGTGTACGCAGCAACCGCTATTCGATGTTGGTCAAAAATGGAAAAGTGGCCACGCTGAACGTGGAAGAAGGCGGCAAATTTGAAGTAAGCGACGCCGCCACCATGCTCAAACAAGCCAGGGCAGTCTAAGAAACTCCAAGGACTAATCCAGCTCCACTTTTAAATAGTGAGCGCCCGCTATGGGCGAATGGTAAAAAGGAGGAATCTCCTCAAAACCCAAGTCTGCGTAAAGCTCCCGTGCGGCCTCCATGTCGTCTAAGGTGTCCAGCAAAACCGTGCTGTACCCTGCCATGGTGGCTGCATCCAAAATGTATTCTGTCAAAAGCCTCCCAAGGCCCAACCTGCGAAAGTTAGGGCGCACATACAAACGCTTCATCTCGCATGCGTTGGAGTAGTCCACATTGTCCAGCGGCCTTAAGGCCACACAACCTGCGGGGGCGCCCTCTACGGTGGCCAACAAGATGCAGCCTCTAGGCTCCACATATTCACCGGGCAAATTCATCACCTCTTCTTCAAACCCCTGAAAGTCAAGGCTGATCGGCAGACTTTCAGAATATTCCTGAAAAATAAGACGCAATGCGATCAAATGCTCAGGGGTGGTGGGGATGAATATTTGAGGTTCTGAGTGAAGTTCCAATTTGTTTTCGCTGACCATATCGACTTTTAGAGTAAAAACGCCCAAGCTACCGCCACAGCGCAAATTGCAAAGCATGCCAAACCCATAAAGCGGTTAGCCCAAGTATCCTTTGAAGCGGTCATAGGTTGGTCCAGCGTTTTGTCACCCCAAATCATCGGTTTGAGTAACTGTTGCCCCTTAAACCATTGATAAGCCGCAATGGCCAACACATGCACCACAATGAGACCCACAATCAGCCATTCTCCCCAGGTCTTGTGGTAGCTGGTAGCCGAACCCACCCACGCGCTGGATGCCCAAGCCGTCAAAGGCCCCGCCCAGGTGATTTCATCGTCGCTGATCAATCCCGTTGATACTTGAGCAACTATTACCAAAAGCATGACCAACACAGCCAGTGCCCCTAGAGGCGAATGTCCGGCAGTCCAAGTGACAGGATTGGAGGAATTCGATTGGGTTGGGTTTGAAAATGACGTGTCGACATGGTCGTTTGAAAAGGGTAAAGGCTTACCAAGCAATTGATGCCTGACATAAAGCCAAACCTGCCAAGGATGGACCACAAAGTAAATCAGCCGAGACCACTTTGACCAGTATCCGCCTGCAAACCCCCAAATCAAGCGGAACAGCAAGAGGCTGATCACCAGGTAGCCTGAACGAAAGTGCCATTCCATAGCAGCACCGCCCAACCAAGCAGTGGTTAAGGAGCACAAAACACTCAAAGCCAGCAGCCAATGGAACAAACGGGTGGGGAGGTCCCAAATGCGAACAATATGACTCATGATCAAAATATCCTTAAGTTCACCAGCAAATAGGCAACTCTAAGGTATTCTCTCAACCGAAAGTAAGTTAAAACGATCACCCAACCGTTAACACTCAGGAGTTTTTATGAAATTGCTCGTTGTACTCGGCTTAGCCTGTGCCGCTGCCACACTTTCTCACACTGCGCAGGCTCAGTTTGCCAAGCCTGAAGACGCCATCAAATACCGCAAAAACGCGCTCTTCGTCATGGGCCAACACTTTGGCCGTGTGGGCGCCATGGCCGCAGGACGCGTGCCTTTTGACGCCAAAATTGCCCAAGAAAATGCCGAAATAGCAGAAATGTTGGGCAAACTGCCTTGGGCTGCTTTTGGTGCTGGTACAGACAAAGGCGACACCCGCGCCAAAGCTGAAATATGGTCAGATGCAGCCAAATTCAAAGATGCTGCTGACCGCTTGTCCGTCGACATGGCCAAATTGACGGCTGCCACCAAAACCGGGAACCTTGATAACGTGAAGGCCGCCGTTACCGCTGCCAGCGGTTCATGCAAAAACTGCCACGACAACTTCCGCACACAGTAAAGCCTGTTATTGCGCTATCTACCCGCCACCACCAACGGTTACAAGACCGTTCGTGGTGGTTTTGTTTGCTCAGGCATGTGCTGGCTGGCACTGTGCTGACTCTTGTGACGGCCTGTTCTCCGGTGTTCAATTGGCGGCAGGTTGAAATTCAAGAAAGTGGCTTTTCAGCCTTGTTGCCCTGCAAGCCGGATCATGCCAAAAGGCAGCTGCCTTGGGGGACAATTCCGAGCACACAAGCCTTAGAAATGCTCATGGCCGGTTGTGAAATACAAGGACAGTTGTTCGCAGTGTCCTCCTTAAAAGTACCCGTGCATCTCAGTGCGGCAAAGGTGCAGGCCGAGTGGATGCTGGCCGTCCAAACGCAGTACCAGCAACAAGGGCAAACGCTGATGCCAGCGGACCTGCCGTTGTGGCCCGCTGCCAAGTTGCCAACCAACGCACAATGGATGACCAACAACACCAATCCAACGCAACCTATTACAAACCACCAAACTGCCATGCAAGGCATTTGGTTTCACAGTGGGGCACAGGTGTTTCATGCCGTGTGGATTGCGAACTCCCCTACAAAAGCAGATAGTGCCGTGACCGAAACCTTTTTCACTGGCCTGGAGTTAAAAAACTGAGCAACAAGAGTACACACCCCTTGCAACGACCATCGCCTATCCGATGCCCCATTCCATGAACAATAAGCAAGCCATCGCGGTATTTGTGGCTTTCGCTTTGGCCTATTTTTTTTCGGCACTGATTCGAGCTATCACGGCCACCTTGTCTCCAGTGCTGACCTTAGAGTTGAGTTTGCAAGCCCGGGATTTGGGCTTGCTGGCAGGAGGGTATTTTTTGGGATTTGCCGTCATGCAACTTCCTTTGGGGCGTTGGCTGGACCGCATAGGCCCCAAAAAGGTCAATGTGTGGTTACTGGCCTTGGCGGTGGTGGGGTGTGTCATTTTTTCATTGGCGCAAAGCTTTGCAGGCTTGTTGGCCGCTAGAGTTCTAATTGGTGTTGGGGTCAGCGCCTGCTTGATGGCCGCCCTCACAGGGTTTCGCCACTGGTTCACCCCTGAGCGTCAATTGAGAGCCAACTCTTGGATGCTGATGTCAGGCTCCATGGGCATGTTGGCCTCTACCTTGCCCGTGCAGTGGCTCATGCCGGTAATCGGATGGCGCGCCTTGTTTGCCTTGCTGGCGGTGATGTTTGTGATCGCCATGGTGGTGTTGGTGTGGCAAGTGCCCCAACACCAATCTAAGACAAAAGAAAACGCGAGCCCGGAAGGGGATGGCGATGCACCATTAAGCGCTGGATATGGTGAGGTGTTTAAACACCCCTATTTCCGAAGGATGGCTTGGGTGGGGATGGTCAACTACGGGGGCATGTTGTCCATTCAAACCTTATGGTCTGTGCCCTGGATGATGAAGGTGGGCGGCTACACGGATACTCAGGCTTCAGCTGGTTTGTTTGCCATCAATCTGGCAATGTTGTGCACGTTTTGGACTTGGGGTTGGGTTGCGCCCAAACTGGCCCAGTCGGGTTGGAGCGTCAACCGTCTGATCACGTGGGGCACGCCCCTGAACCTGCTGCTGTTGGCCTTGCTGATCCTGGCCACCCGGCCCGACGGCATACCTGCCGGGTTGCTGTTGATCGCCTATTGCGTGAGCAGTACGGCGGCATCTTTAGCTCAGCCGGCAGTAGGGCAGGCCTTTAGCAAGGAGTGGGTGGGTCGAGCTTTGTCGGCTTACAACTTGGTGATTTTTATTGGGGTGTTTGCCCTGCAATGGGGCATAGGCTTGATGGTGGATGCCTTGAAGTCGGTGGGTTGGACCGAGGTGGCGGCCTTTCAAGGTGCCCTGGGGGCCTATGCCATGCTCAGTGTGATGACCTATATCCATTTTGTCTGGGGCTATGCTTGGGGACAGAAAGAATGCACATGAAGACAGGAATTTTGATCATTGCCCATGAGCCCTTGGCCAGCGCCTTCAGGTCGGTGGTGGGCCACGTCTTTTCAGAACATTTACCAGGGGTGTTGTCACTAGACATTCCTGCTGATGCCGATGTGCCCACTTATCTAGAAAAGGCCAAGCAAATGGTGGACCAGCTGCAAGAGCGCGCACTTTCAAAAGTTGAAGCAGCACCGGCTGGCTCGGTCCCTCCAAGCGTTTTGGTGTTTACAGACGCCATGGGCGCCACGCCCTGCAATGTGGCAGCACTTCTGGGGCGTGAAAAGCACATTCGTGTGGTCACGGGGCTCAACCTGCCCATGATATGGCGCACGGTCAGCTACATAGGGCACCCCATAGAAGATTTGGTGCAGCGCGCCGTAACGGGGGGCGTCCAGTGCATACAAGAGGTCGATATGCATGTGGACAATCCTTGCCATTCTTAAAATTTAACTGAGCCCGCTATGCACAAAGCCACCGCCACCATCTGCAACAAATTGGGTTTGCATGCCCGAGCCTCAGCCAAGTTGTCCAAATTGGCGGGCAGCTATCCTTGCGAAATCTTCATTTCCAAAGGAGAGCGCCGAGTGAATGCCAAATCCATCATGGGCGTCATGATGCTCGCCGCCGGGATAGGCAGCACTATAGAACTCGATACTGAGGGTGACCGCGCTGAAGAGGCCTTGCAGGCCTTGTTGGAGTTGATCCAGGACAAATTTGGCGAAGGCGAGTAAGCGCATGACCATTTCCATCCACGGCATTTCAGTATCGCGCGGCATCACTATTGGCCGCGCGGTGCTGGTGGCCTCCAGCAGGATGGATGTGGCCCACTACTTTATTGAGCCTGATCAGGTGGATGCCGAAATTGACCGGGCCCGCCGCGGGCGCGATACGGTGGTGGCTGAAATCAGCCGTTTGCAACACACGGTTTCGCAATTGGGCCCTAAAGATGCGCCGCAAGAATTGCGCGCCATGCTGGACGTGCACCTTATGTTGCTGGACGATCAAGAAGTGATTGAAGGCGTCAAACACTGGATTCGCGACCGGCTGTACAACGCTGAGTGGGCCATTACCTCCCAGTTAGAAGCCATTGCTAGGCAATTTGACGAAATGGAAGACGCCTACCTGCGCGAGCGCAAGGCCGACATGGAGCAAATCACTGAAAAAGTACTGCGCGCCATGAAAGGCTTGCCTGCCACCGCATTGGCGAATGCCCAGCATTTTCAAAACGAGGCCAAAGCCCTGGATCTATCTCCAAACTTAGCCGGTAGAAGGCGCACTAAAGCCAAAGAGCCCAATGCCGACATCCGGCTGGGCGATACCGATGTGCCTTTGGTGTTGGTGGCGCATGAGCTCTCACCCGCGGACATGCTGCAGTTCAAGCAGAGCGTATTTACCGGCTTTGTGACCGATGTGGGGGGAAAAACCTCTCACACGGCCATTGTGGCCCGCAGCATGGACATTCCGGCGGTGGTGGGTGCGCGAACTGCCAGTTTGCTGGTTCGCCAAGACGACTGGATCATCATCGATGGCGATGCCGGCGTGGTCATCGTGGACCCTTCTCCCATCATCTTGGCAGAATACAACTACAAGCAACGCCAACTCGAACTAGAACGTGGACGTTTGGCCCGATTGCTCACCACCCCGTCTTTAACCTTGGACGGGCACAAGGTGGAACTCTTGGCCAATATTGAAATGCCGGCAGATGCGCCCTTGGCGCTTGAGGCCGGAGCCCAGGGCGTAGGTCTTTTTCGCAGCGAGTTTTTGTTTATGGGCCGGCATGGTGCCGACTTGCCAGATGAAGAAGAGCAGTACCTTGCTTACCGACATGCGGTGGAAGGCATGAAGGGCCTGCCCGTGACCATTCGCACGGTGGATGTGGGTGCCGACAAATCCATGGATGGGGCCATTCAAGACCAAGGCCATTTGAATCCCGCGCTCGGCTTGCGTGCCATTCGGTGGAGCTTGGCTGATCCGGACATGTTTGTCAGCCAACTGCGCGCCATCTATAGGGCTGCTGCGCACGGGCCAGTGAAGATGATGATTCCCATGTTGGCGCATTTGAGCGAAATTCGCCAAACCTTGACGTTGGTGGAGCAAGCGCGCGCCCAACTTCACTCTGAGGGGGTGCCTTACGGACAGCTGGAAATTGGGGCAATGATTGAAATCCCGGCCGCCGTGCTGATCGTGCACACCTTCTTGCGCCACTTCGACTTTTTGTCTTTGGGCACCAACGATTTGATTCAGTACACCTTAGCCATTGACCGTACCGATGAATCGGTGGCCCATTTGTACGACCCCATGCACCCCGCTGTCTTGCGTTTGCTGGCCGACACCATAGCGGCGGCTCGCCAAAGCGGAAAGCCCGTGAGCGTGTGCGGCGAAATGGCGGGCGATATCACCATGACGCGTTTGCTGCTTGGACTAGGTTTGCGGTGTTTTTCGATGCATCCCGCGCAAATATTGGCGGTCAAGCAAGAGGTGCTCAGGGCCGATACTCGCAAGCTCGAACCTTGGGCTTTGCAAGTGTTGGCAAGCGAAGAGCCAGCCAACTTTCTGTTGCAGTAAGTTTTAAGCCTTAGCCCGTTATTAGCCAGCTAAGACGTGCTCGGCTTGTTGGTCTGCGTGGTAGCTGCTGCGTACCATGGGCCCCACGGCCGCATGCGAAAACCCCATCTCGTAGGCCGCCGCCTCCCATTTTTTAAAGGTCTCTAGGGGCACATAACGCAGCACGGGCAAATGGGCTGAAGACGGTGACAAGTATTGGCCAATGGTCAACATGTCGATCTGGTGGTCGCGCATATCTCGCATCACCTGTAAAATTTCGTCGTCGGTTTCGCCCAGCCCCACCATCAGCCCACTTTTGGTGGGCACCGCGGGGTGCATGCCTTTGAACTTTTGCAGCAACCTTAAGGAAAACTCGTAATCACTGCCTGGGCGCGCCTGCTTGTAAAGCCTCGGCACGGTTTCAATGTTGTGGTTCATCACATCCGGCGGCGCGGTTTTGAGGATGTCCAGTGCTCGGTCGTCTCGGCCCCGAAAGTCGGGCACCAGTACCTCAATTTGCGTGGTGGGCGAGAGTTCTCGGGTTTTGCGGATGCATGCCACAAAGTGGGCGGCACCCCCGTCGCGAAGGTCGTCGCGGTCCACGCTGGTGATCACCACGTATTTCAATTTCAGCGCGGCAATGGTTTTGGCCAAATTGTCGGGCTCTTGCGCATCCAAAGGGTCGGGTCGTCCGTGGCCCACATCGCAAAACGGGCACCTGCGCGTGCATTTGTCACCCATGATCATGAAGGTGGCGGTGCCCTTGCCAAAACACTCGCCAATATTGGGGCAGCTGGCTTCTTCGCACACCGTGTGCAAATGGTGGTCCCGCAGAATTTTTTTAATTTCATTAAAGCGCGTGGTAGGAGAGCCCGCCTTCACCCGAATCCAATCGGGCTTTTTCAAAGTTTCGGCATGCTGCACCTTGACCGGAATTCGTTCCAACTTGGCCTGAGCCTTTTGTTTGACAAGGGGGTCGTAGGGCGTCATAAGAAGGAGTGAAGGTAGGGGCAGAGCTAAAAAGAGGGGCTTTGCAGAATGAGGAAGTTAAGGTAACAAGTGGCTGACGAGTTTTTGACTCAACACCTGCTTGACTTGTTCCAGCTCTGCAGTGATGCCCATTGTAGAAAAGTCCACCGTTTGCAACCCCACGTACCCACACGGGTTGATATTTGAAAACGGGCTTAAGTCCATACTCACATTAAGCGCTACGCCGTGGTAGGTGCAGTTTCTGCTGACCTTAATGCCCAGCGCCGCAATTTTGCCCAAGCCCGTTAAGTTGGGAGTTTGGGGGGCATGGATTGGACCGGGGTACGGTGTTGGGCCGATCTGTCCTGATGAAGCACTGTCTGAAGGTTGCCTATTTTGACACTGCGGGCGCTGCGGCAAAAGCGCATGAGAATGGGGGTCGTACAGACGCACGTAAATGCCTGGTGCGCCCGCCACCCGATGGCCAATAACACCAAACGTTGCAAGGGTACGTAACAAAGCATCTTCTAGACGGTACACATATTCCTTCACAAAGTAACCCGCACGTTTGAGGTCCAGTAGGGGGTACGCCACCAACTGACCCGGCCCATGGTAGGTCACCTGCCCGCCGCGGTTGGTTTGCACCACTGGAATGTTCCGCGCATCCAAAACGTGGCTGGCTTTACCCGCCAAGCCTTGAGTGAACACAGGCGGGTGTTCGCAAAGCCAAAGCTCGTCAGGAGAGTCACTATGTCGTTGTTCAGTAAAAGTTTGCATCGCCTCAAGCGTGGGCAGCAGGTCCACTTGCCCCAAATCTCGAACCATCATGGCTTTATGTTCATGGCCTTAAAGCACCACTTTCACCATGGGGTGGGTGGACAGGGTTCTGTAAAGCTCGTCGAGCATGTCCTGGCTTGTGGCTTGTAAGGTGATGGTTACCCCAAGGTACTTGCCCGTGCTGCTGGGCCTGAGCTCGGTGGTTGATCGGTCAAATTTTGGATCAAAAGCCAGAGCAATGGCTTCAATGGCTTCAACAAAGCCTGCAACCTGAGCACCCATGACCTTGATCGGAAAGTCCATGGGAAACTTCATGACAGAAGCACTCGGTTCGCTACTGGGCTTGCTGGTTGAGGGGTCAGAGGGTTTGTTGGAGCTCATAGTCATCAAACTATTGGATTGTGACACCACGTGTCTCAATTTGAGGACAGGTCGCAATTTGGCGCCATGTTTGCAGCGCTGAAACGCTTGGCATACCGCCGCATCAAATGGCGTCTATTGAAGACTGTCAAAGGGTATAGGAGTCTGAAAAGTGAGCCAATATGCGGGGTAGCGCTGAGTGCCATGAGGCGGGTTTTCCAACACAAACTGGTTCAAAAAGTTTTCTCCGTATAATTCAAGGCTGACCAACCGACAGTTTTTGTAACAGCTTTGTAATTCTGACGTCATTTTTTATGTCAACAATCAAAGAAAAAGATGCGGATTGGGCGGAGCAAAAAGACTTTAACAACGAGTCTTTGCCACTTACGCCCCAGGAAGTCCAAAGCTTTCGGTTACGAAATTCGTCTTTACCTCCTTGGTGCGTTATTGCAGCTCAGTGTGGTGTGGGTCTGGTTTTCGTGGGGCTTTTAGCGGTCGTGTTTGAAAACCGGGTTATTGCTGTCTCTGCTGCCTGGGGTGTTGCTGTGGTGGTGTTACCCGCCATGTTGTTTGCAAGGGGCATCTCCAATCCGTGGTTGAGAGGTGACCCGGTTCGGTCTGTGTTAGGTTTTTTTGTATGGGAGTCTGTCAAATTGTTGGCCTCAGTTTCTCTGATGGTATTGGCCAGTCGGTGGCAGGCAGAGTTAAATTGGGCGGCTATGTTGCTGACGATGCTTCTAACGCTTAAAGTTTATTGGTTGGCCTTGTTGGTTCGTCCAAAAGTTAATAAGTTAAATGGCTCTTGGGATCTTGTTTGAGGTCCAAGGGTGTTTTGAATGAAATAATTAATGTCTTCTGAGCAAAGTGTTTTGACTGCTGGTGACTATATTGGTCACCACCTTACACACCTGCAGACTGCAGCACAGTCTGGCGTCATTGACTTTAATGTCTTGAACATCGACTCTTTGTTTTGGTCGGTGCTACTTGGTGTGGTGGGTCTGTTTTTCATGTGGAAAGTGTCGCGTAGCGTCACTTCGGGCGTGCCAGGGCGCTTGCAAGCGGCAGTAGAAATTCTTTTAGAAATGGTTGATACGCAAGCCAAAGGTATTGTGCACAACGCTCAGTCTCGCCTTTTTGTGGGGCCCTTGGCCTTGACTGTCTTTGTTTGGGTATTTCTGATGAACTCTATGGACTTTTTGCCCGTAGATCTCTTCCATATGGTCTTCTCCGCTACGGGGTTGGATCACAACATTCATTACTTTCGCGTGGTGCCTACCGCCGATCTATCCACCACTTTGGGTTTGTCGACTTCAGTGCTCTTGGTTTGCTTGTACTACAACGTCAAGATCAAGGGTGCAGCAGGATGGGCTCATGAAATGGTGAGTGCACCATTTGGTACCAGCAAGAACCCTATTTTTGCCATCATCTTGGGTGTGCTCAATTTGGCCATGCAGTTGATTGAGTTCACGGCAAAAACCGTATCACACGGCATGCGACTGTTTGGCAACATGTACGCTGGTGAATTGGTCTTCATGTTGATTGCCTTAATGGGGGCGGTGGGCTTTGGTTCTGCCACGGGAGTTGCACTTTGGGTGGGTCATGTGCTTGCAGGTACAGGTTGGGCTATCTTTCACATCCTTATTGTTGCCCTTCAGGCCTTTATTTTCATGATGTTGACCTTGGTGTACGTGGGGCAGGCCCACGACCACCATTAATTGAAGTTTTTTTTAGTTGTTTTAATCCATAGGAGTATTTAAATGGAACACGTTCTTGGCTTGGTTGCGCTGGCCGCTGGCTTGATTATCGGTCTGGGCGCTGTGGGTGCTTGTATCGGTATTGGCATCATGGGAAGTAAGTATTTGGAATCAGCTGCTCGCCAGCCCGAACTGATGAACGAACTGCAAACCAAAATGTTCTTGCTGGCCGGCTTGATCGACGCCGCTTTCCTGATTGGCGTTGGTATCGCCATGATGTTTGCGTTTGCCAACCCCTTCGTGTTGAAGTAATTCCTCACCTTTCCACTAACAGAGAGGTGTTGTTGTGAGCATCAACGCAACATTCTTCGCTCAGCTCGTTGTCTTTTTCTTGTTGGTCGTCTTCACAATGAAGTTTGTGTGGCCGCCCATCACCAAAGCATTGGATGAGCGTGCGCACAAAATCGCAGACGGTCTTGCGGCCGCTGACAAGGCCAAAAGTGAGCTTTCTTTAGCTAACCGTCGCGTCGAGGAAGAGTTGGCAAAGTCTCGCAATGAGACGGCTAGCTTGCTGGCTGACGCTGAACGACGGGCTTTAGCCATCATTGAAGAGGCCAAAGCCCGGGCGATTGAAGAGGCTGACAAAATTGTGTCCGCTGCCAAATCTGAAGCCAATCAGCAAACCATCAAAGCCCGTGAAGTTTTGCGTGAACAGGTGGCTCTGTTGGCTGTCAAAGGCGCAGAACAAATTCTTCGCAAAGAGGTTAATGCTGACGTCCATGCTGAGCTCCTCTCGCGTTTGAAAGCGGAGCTTTGAATCCTTATGGCTGAAACTGCAACCATTGCTCGCCCTTATGCTGAAGCTTTGTTTAAGGCTTCAACAGATAACATGGGGTCGGTTTCGGCTTGGTTGGATGAGCTCGCCCTGATTGCGTCCAACAAGGACCTCCAATCTTTGGATGCTTCACCGTCCGCCAGCTCAGAGCAGGTTTTGAACTTGGTGAAGTCCGTGGCCAAGTTCAATTTGGATGCTCATGCACAAAATTTTTTGCGCACGGTCATTGAAAACGGGCGTTTAGCCGCGCTGCCTGAAATGGCCTCGCAATTTCGTGCGCTGGTCAACCAGCAAGCCGGAACCTATGACGCCAGTGTTCAAAGTGCTTTTCCCTTGGACGAATCGGCCTTGTCTGAGCTTTCCATTGCGTTGGAAAAACGGTTTGCACGCAGGTTAAAGCTTTCGGTGGTAATCGACGCCTCCTTGATTGGTGGCATTCGAGTGGTGGTGGGTGACGAGGTGCTGGACACTTCGGTCAAAGCCCGTCTTGAACAAATGAAAGTGGCTCTTACAGCTTGAGGTGTTCTCAAGCTAGAGCCTTTATTAAGGAAAGAAGGAAAGAGTCATGCAACTCAATCCCGCAGAAATCTCTGAATTGATCAAGAGCCGTATTGAGGGGCTGTCCGTCAGCACCGATGTGCGCAACCAAGGCACCGTGGTATCTGTGACCGACGGCATTTGCCGCATTCACGGCCTGTCCGATGTGATGCAGGGCGAAATGTTGGAGTTCCCAGCCACCAAAGACGGTCAGCCTACATTTGGCTTGGCCCTGAATCTTGAACGCGACTCCGTAGGTTCGGTGATTTTGGGTGAATACGAGCACATCTC
>DDPM01000201.1:7602-7745 GCA_002342165.1 Hylemonella sp. UBA2468 | reverse complement strand
GGGTCAATCGACTCGATTTCACCGACCTGCCCCACATCCAGTTCTTTGCTGGGGTCTTGGTTGTCCACCATTTTCAACTTGCGCGCATGGATCATGCCGCCATCTCGACCTGTCAAACCTACGGCCTTACCGCCCGCTTGGTT
>DDPM01000201.1:3650-7559 GCA_002342165.1 Hylemonella sp. UBA2468 | reverse complement strand
TCCATGGTTTCGGCATCGGTCACGCGCATGCCCTGAACAAACTCACCCTTTTTGCCCAAGCGGTTGAGTACTGTTTCAATTTGTGGGCCGCCGCCATGAACCACCACAGGATTAATGCCCACCAATTTAAGCAGCACCACGTCTTCAGCAAAGTCGGCCTGTAAGGCCGGGTCGGTCATGGCGTTGCCGCCGTACTTGATGACCATGGTTTTACCGTGGAACTTGCGTATATAAGGCAAGGCCTGAGCGAGTATCTCAGCCTTATCTCGGGTCGAGACAAGTGGGGATAACGGGTCAGGTATAGGGGAAGATACGGCAGCGGAAGTGGAAGGTGATTTGGGCATTGAAGTCATGGGAGCAGATTGTGCCGCAAACCAAATGCTTCACCAATCTCGTTTATTTAGCGTCATCCTACTCATACAAATAAACACATGCCAAAAAAAAATGGGGCTTAACGCCCCATTTTTTAAACACTCCATTTGAAGACATAAAAGTTCAAATTGAAATTAAGCTTGAATCGCAAAATCTTCTTTAGTGCGACCAGATGCCACCAAGGTAGACAACCACTTGGGCATCAAACCACGACCGCTCCATGTTTCACCGTTAGGGCCTTTAAATTTGGCTTGAACAGGAATACCTGCACGAGTGCCTTTTTTGGCTGCAGGTGCTTTTTTGCCAACTGGACGGCCTTTGCCACGGCCTTTACCAGCACGTGTTTTGCCCTGCGCGGCTTGCAAGTCTTTGATGGTGATACCAAATGCCTGCATTTGCGTCAGGATTTCGGCTACGGTTTTATCAAATTCTTTCGAACGAATCTCGGAAGCTTGTTTTTGAAGTTTTTCGATTTGAGACTGGAGGTCCACTAAAGTTGCCATATGAATTACCTTTGAATGAGAGTTGTAAGGGACGGATTCAATCAAAATCGATTCAATCGAATACCGATTGCCCTATATTAATACATATTGAACTGTTTTCAAGAGTTTTTGAGAGTTATTACCAAAAATATTCTTGATATTGATGGATTTTCCACATATTCATCGCCAGCGCCAACACCTTTTACTGGCGGCCGTACACATCCTCAAAACGCACAATATCGTCTTCACCCAAATAAGAGCCGCTTTGAACTTCAATAATCTCCAAAGGCACTTGCCCTGGATTGGCCAAGCGGTGGGTTTGTCCAAGAGGGATATAGGTGCTTTGGTTTTCTGCCAACAACATCACCTGATCTCCATTGGTAACTTCAGCGGTGCCGCTCACCACCACCCAATGCTCCGCTCGGTGGTGGTGCATTTGCAGGGACAGGGAGGCGCCGGGTTTGACCTGAATGCGTTTGACTTGGTGTCGCTGACCCGCATCAATTCCCTCGTACCACCCCCAGGGCCGGTACACACGGCGGTGTTGCAAAGCTTGGGCCGCGTCTAACTGCTCCAAACGGCCCACCACAGTTTTCACCGCCTCAGCATGCTCGTGGTTGGCCACCAATACGGCGTCTGGGGTGTCAATGACCAATACATTATGTGTACCCAAAGCCACCACGGGACGCCCACCCCCCGCATGAATATAGGTATGTGTAGCCTCCACAAAATGGGCATCAGCACTTGCCCCGCCACTGCAGTTGCCTTGAGAATCAGCCTCGGCCAAATCAGCCACAGCATTCCAACTGCCCACGTCGCTCCAAACCCCTTGAAAAGGAAATACACACACATTGGGTGCGCGCTCCATCACCGCGTAATCAATAGATTGGCTGCGGCAAGCGGCAAAAGCGGCGGCGTTAGGCCGCAGAAAATCACCATCCACCGCTTTTTGATCCATAGCGGCTTGGCACACTTTCAAAATATCTGGAGCATGTTGAGACAAGGCCTCAATCAAGGTATCGGCCCGCACGAGAAAAATACCGGCATTCCAAAAATAATCGCTACTGGCCAAATACTCTAGAGCCTGTTCAAGCGGGGGCTTTTCAACAAATTGCGCCACCTTAAAGCCATCCCAAGCAGCTGAACCTTTTTGAATATAGCCATAAGCCGTGCTGGGCGACGTGGGCAACACCCCAAACGTCACCACACTGCCCGCCTGAACGGCGGGCAATGCAGACAAAACAAGCCGGGCAAAAGCGGCAGCATCGGGAATATGGTGATCCGCCGGGCAAAAAAGCAGCGGGGTGTCTGGCGGCACAGCCAATGCCGCCAAGGCCATGGCAGCCGCGGTATTTTTGGCTTGGGGTTCGAGTATCTGCTGCAACTTGAGACCCACATGGGCGGCAGTATCTGCCACCAAAAACCTATGGTCATCAGATGATACGCAGATAAGCTCGTAGGGATAAGGGTAGGCGTGGGCACCAGGCCCTGACTTTGACCTTAATTCAACTTCTGCATCAGCCAACACCTTGAGCCGCTCCATGGTGAGCTGCAGCAGGGATTTATTTTGAATCAGCGGAATAAATTGTTTGGGAAACGCCTTGCGAGACAAGGGCCACAAACGGGTACCACTGCCCCCACACAAAATCACTGGCAAAACCATATCAATACCTTGTTATTCAAACACTTGCGCAACAGACAAACTTATACCCGCCTGATCTTTGGCCGACATCTTGAGGTGATTGAGTTGTGGCCAATGGATATTGATTTGGGAGTCGCTCCACAAAATGCAGCGCTCGTGCTCAGGCGCATAGTAATCCGTGGTTTTATATAAGAAGTCGGCGGACTCGGATGTCACCACAAATCCATGCGCAAAACCAGGCGGGATCCACATTTGACGTTGGTTGTCTTCGCTTAATTCCACACCCACCCATTGCCCAAACCTAGTAGAACTGCGGCGAATATCCACCGCCACATCAAAAACCGACCCGCGCGCCACCCGCACCAACTTGCCCTGGGGCTGCTGGATTTGATAGTGCAAACCTCTCAATACCCCTTGCGAACTGCGGCTGTGGTTGTCTTGCACAAACTCTAAATTCAGCCCAGTTTTTTCTTGAAATACCCTTTGATTGAAACTTTCAAAGAAAAACCCCCGAGCATCGCCAAATACCTTGGGCTCCACAATCAAAACTTCTGGCAGTGCGGTGGGTATAACGTTCATGGATAGGCAGCGAATATTTTGGGTATGCGTTTAGGGCGCGGCATGATGCACTCGGTCATTCAACATGGTCAACAGGTATTTACCGTAACCGCTTTTGGCCAGTGGCTTGGCCAAGCGCTGCAACTGCGTATCGTCAATCCAGCCGCTGCGCCACGAAATTTCTTCGGGACAAGCAATTTTGAGGCCTTGGCGGTGTTCTAAAGTGGCGATAAATTGGCTGGCCTCTAACAAACTGTCGTGGGTGCCGGTGTCCAACCAGGCGTAGCCCCGCTTCATCACCTCCACCTGCAATTGCCCCTGCTCCAAATACAAACGGTTTAGGTCGGTGATTTCCAATTCTCCCCGGGCTGAAGGCTTGAGGCGCTTGGCCAGTTCCACCACTTGATCGTCGTAAAAATAAAGGCCTGTGACCGCGTAGTTGGATTTGGGCTGGGCAGGCTTTTCTTCTAGTGTGAGCACGCGGCCAGCACTGTCAAATTCAGCCACGCCGTAACGCTCGGGGTCTTGCACGTGATAAGCAAAAACTGTAGCCCCTTGTCGACGCTTACGGGCATTGAACAGCAAAGGCTGAAAGTCGTGCCCATAAAAAATGTTGTCGCCCAGCACCAGGGCACTGGGCTGGCCATCAATAAACGATTCGCCAATCAAAAAAGCTTGAGCCAAACCATCCGGAGAGGGTTGCACCGCATAACTTAGGCTGATACCCCACTGGGATCCATCCCCCAACAATTGCTCAAACCGGGGGGTGTCTTGGGGGGTGCTGATGAGCAAAATGTCTTGAATACCCGCCAGCATCAAGGTGCTCAGGGGGTAATACACCATGGGTTTGTCGTA
>DDPM01000201.1:2248-3630 GCA_002342165.1 Hylemonella sp. UBA2468 | reverse complement strand
GTGCCCGAGCCGCCCGCAAGGATGATGCCCTTTTGGCCTGTTGGGGGGGAAAAAGATGCGTTTGGTGCGCCAGTTGAGCTTGTATTCATGTCCGTGTTTCCTCCAACATTCGAGCGACACCCAGGGTCCAGTGTGGCAGGGTGAGGCCAAAGGTGTCTTGTATCTTGCGGGTGTCCAGCCTCGAATTCAGAGGGCGGCGCGCCGGTGTGGGGTAGGCGCTGGTGGGAATGGCCTGCACATCTTCTGGTTGCACTTTAAGCGCCATACCCAACGCCTTGGCTTGGGTGAGCACAAACTGCGCATAGCCGTGCCATGAAGTCTCGCCCGCAGCAGCCAGGTGGTAAGTCCCGCTTGATTCTGAACCCGACTCCATCACCTTGGCCAAAGCATGCGCCGTGACATCTGCCAACATGTCTGCCCCCGTGGGGGCACCGATTTGGTCGTCAATCACCCGCAGCGCATCACGCTCCTGCGCCAAATTGAGCATGGTTTTGGCAAAGTTGCCACCCCGCGCGCCGTAGACCCAGCTGGTTCTGAACATCAGGTGCCGGCAACCCGAAGCCGCCACGGCTTGCTCGCCTTGCCACTTGGTCTGGCCATACACACTTAAAGGCGCACAAGCATCGGTTTCGGTCCAGGCTTGTTGTCCAGAGCCGTTAAACACATAGTCGGTGCTGAAATGCACCAACCAAGCGCCCAGCTTTTGGGCTTCTTGCGCCAAAATTTGTGGAGCTTGCGCGTTGATGGCGTGCGCCATATCGGGCTCACTTTCAGCGCGGTCTACTGCGGTGTAAGCTGCCGCGTTCACAATCACTTGGGGCTGAATCTGCTGCACCGTTTGGGCCATTGCTACGGGTTGGCTTAAATCTCCGCTCCAACCATTGATGCCATGGCGGTCCAAAGCCACCACCTCGCCCAACACACTCAAGCTGCGTTGCAGTTCCCAACCCAGTTGGCCGTTTTTACCCAGCAGCAAAATTTTGGGTGATGCCATGGTTTCAGGCCGGGGCATATTGGGTGTTCAACCAATCCCTGTAGGCACCCGACTGCGCCCGCGCCACCCACTCGGGGTTGTCCAAATACCACTGCACTGTTTTGCGAATGCCGGTTTCAAAGGTCTCAGCAGGCTTCCAACCCAACTCCCGCTCCAGCTTGCGAGCATCTATGGCATAGCGACGGTCGTGCCCTGGACGGTCTTTTACAAAGGCAATTTGGGTGGCATAAGACACCCCATCAGCCCGGGGCTTGAGCTCATCGAGTAAGGCGCAAATGGTGCGCACGATCTCCAAATTGGGTTTTTCGTTCCAGCCGCCCACGTTGTACACCTCGCCCACGGTTCCCGCTTCCAGCACCCGCCGGATGGCGCTGCAATGGTCTTTGAC
>DDPM01000201.1:0-2174 GCA_002342165.1 Hylemonella sp. UBA2468 | reverse complement strand
CCGTAATTGTTGGAGCAGTTGGTGGTCAGTACCGGCAAGCCGTAAGTGTGGTGCCAAGCCCGCACCAAGTGGTCGCTGGCGGCCTTGCTGGCCGAGTAAGGGCTGTTGGGTTCGTAGCGGTGCCCTTCGTTAAAGGCTGCCTCGCCTGGTGCCAAAGAGCCATACACCTCGTCAGTGGACACATGCAACATGCGAAAGGTGGACCTGGCAGATATTTCTAAACCGTTCCAATAGCCGCGCACCGCCTCCAACAGCCTAAAGGTACCCAATACATTGGTCTGAATAAAGTCTTCGGGCCCATGGATGGATCGGTCCACATGGCTTTCGGCGGCAAAGTTCACCACCGCTCGGGGTTGGTGTTGCTTGAGCAGGCCGGTTATGAGGGCGGCGTCTCCAATGTCGCCTTGCACAAACACGTGACGGGTATCGCCTTGAAGCGACGCCAAATTGTCCAAATTACCCGCATAGGTGAGTTTGTCAACGTTCACCACAGGTTCTTCATGGGCGGCCAGCCAGTCCAACACGAAGTTGGCGCCAATAAAGCCCGCGCCCCCCGTAACCAAAATCATGGGTTTCCCTTGTAATGCATGGCACCATTATTTCATGCACGATGGATTGGCCTGACCCGCTTGCCAACCCGCGCCAAATGGGTGACAGTTGACCCATGATTTACAAGTTCAAATCCCGCGCCACGGCTGATGTGCTGATGTTGCAGCCAGTTGCAGAGCGTTTGCTCCAACTGATCGGCAAAACAACTCCTGCGCCGACCGGCATCATCACTTTAGAACAAGCCTTGCACGCCATTGCTGCCTTGGAGGAGGCCATTCTTAGGGAAGAAACGCCAGACCCAAACCCTAAAGATAAAGCGTTTGGCGCAGCCGCACCGAAAGAACTGGGTGCTGGTCAGGACCAGGCGGAAGGGCAGCATGTCACCCTGCGCCAGCGGGCCACCCCTTTGATTCAGATGCTGCGCCGCGCCCACAAGGCGGGGCAGCCGGTGGTGTGGGGCGTTTAAATCAACCCTTCAATCCACCCGGGCACCAGAGGCCTTGACCACCAGAGCCCATTTTTTGTGTTCGGCATCAATCAGCTTCACAAACTCTTCAGGCGTCATACCGCTGGGAATCGCTCCTTGTGCCAATAATTTTTCTTTAATGGCGGGCACATTGAGCGCTTTGGCCGTTTCTTGCTGAATGCGCTGCACGATATCGCTTGGGGTCCCCGCTGGCGCCAAGAGGCCAAACCAGCTGCTGGCCTCATAACCCATTAACTTGCCAGCCTCTTGAAGGGTGGGTACCTCGGGCATGGCGCCCGACCGCTGACCACTGGTCACCGCCAAGGCCTTGAGACGGCCCGACTTGATCAACTGCATGGAGGATGGCAGGTTGTCAAACATCACATCCATATTGCCGGCGCTCAAATCGAGCAAAGCCTGACTGGAACCACGATAAGGGATGTGGGTCATAAAGGTGCCCGTCATGGACTTGAACAACTCACCCGAAAGGTGAATGGATGTGCCATTACCGCTGGAAGCCATGTTGAGCTTGCCAGGGTTGGCCTTGGCAAACTTGATAAAGTCATCCACGGTGTTAATGCCGCGCTCCTTGGCTTTTTCGGCATTGACCACCATGACATTGGGCACCGCAGCCACCAGCGTGATCGGCGCAAAATCTTTAATGGGGTCGTAAGGCAATTTGTCATACAAGGCGCGGTTGATGCCGTGCGTACCCACAGTACCCATCAGCAAGGTGTAGCCATCGCCTGGGGATTTGGCCACGATTTCCGCACCCAAGTTACCGCCTGCGCCACCCCGGTTTTCCACCAAAAACTGCTGGTTAAACGCTCTAGACAGCTCCGGTGCCACCGCACGGGCCAAGATGTCGGTAGTACCACCAGGGGTAAAGGGCACCACAATGCGCACCGGCTTGTTCGGCCAGCCCGCCGTTTGGGCGTTGGCCAAGGTGGCAAAACCCAATATGGCGCACAGCAATGCACCTGCATAGGTGACAGCCAAGGCTCTAGCCTTAGCCCAACCAGCAGGTTTACTCAACAGCCGAATTAAATAGTGTGTGTTCATAGGTGTCTCCTTTGTAAGTAGGTGGTGGCTTTGTTATGCGGCCTTTGTTCTATGACATTAGCCCGAGTCAAGCCTTGTTTCAAGAATGTATCAGCCT
>DDPM01000160.1:5745-6016 GCA_002342165.1 Hylemonella sp. UBA2468 | reverse complement strand
TCGATGTCGGTTATGGCTTGGTCCGACACCATGTCGACCGAAAACACGCCAATAAAGGCATGGGGGTGTTTGGCCACACAGTCCTGAACGTAACGGTTGTCGTGACCGTAACAGGTGGAGGCTTGTACCAACACAGACTGTGAAACCCCCGCCAACGTCATGGCCTGCAGCATGCCCGCATCGTCCACCGGGCGCTCGCGTGACCAATCCGACTGTTTGCCGCCCATGGGGTTTAGGGGGTAAGCGTCGGCATCGGGGGCGATCACGTGGC
>DDPM01000160.1:5409-5724 GCA_002342165.1 Hylemonella sp. UBA2468 | reverse complement strand
GTGAAGGTCAATGGTTTCAGTTGGCATGACTAAATTGGCAGTTGAAAAGGTTTGAACTTAGCCCCAAATTCTAAAAATCTCTTGCGCCGCAGCCACTGTGGCTTCAATGTCTTGGCTGGAGTGTGCTGCACTTACAAAACCAGCTTCATACAAAGCGGGCGCTATGTAGACCCCTCGATCCAGCAGGCCGTGAAACAGGGTGTTGAAGCGCGCGCTGTCGGTTTTCAAGACCTGTGCGTAGTTGCTGGGCAGTTCAGGCAACAGAAAAAAACCAAACATGCCGCCTTCGCTGTCAGCACAAAAGGGCACGCCTGC
>DDPM01000160.1:494-5342 GCA_002342165.1 Hylemonella sp. UBA2468 | reverse complement strand
CGGAGCGTGGCCAAGCCGCAGGCGGTGGCTACCGGGTTGCCCGACAAGGTGCCCGCTTGGTACACCGGACCCAGCGGTGCCATTTGTTCCATGATGGCGCGCGGACCGCCAAAAGCAGCCAGTGGCANNCCGCCAATCACTTTGCCCAACACTGTGAGGTCGGGTTTAAAGCCAGGAACTTGGCGGGCGTAAACACTTTGGGCGCTGCCCAATGCCACCCTAAAGCCGCTCATCACCTCATCCAACACCAACAACGCACCGTATTGGGTACACAACTCACGGCAGCGCTTCATAAAGGGCACGCTGGCGCGCACAAAGTTCATGTTGCCTGCAATGGGTTCGATCATCAGGCAAGCCAGTTCAGGGCCATGCAGGTCAAAGGCTTCTTCGAGCTGTTGCAGGTTGTTGTATTCCAGCACCAAGGTGTGTTGCACCACTTCGGGCGGCACACCCGCGCTGGTGGGATTTCCAAAGGTGGCCAGGCCGGAGCCGGCTTTGACCAGCAAGGCGTCGGCATGGCCGTGGTAGCAGCCTTCAAACTTGATGATCTTACTGCGGCCAGTGGCGCCGCGGGCCAAGCGCAGGGCGCTCATGCCGGCTTCTGTGCCGCTGCTCACCAGACGGACCATCTCCATAGAAGGCACGTGCTTCAAAATTTCCTCTGCCAGCTCCACCTCGCGTTCGGTGGGTGCGCCAAAAGAAAAACCTTGAGTCACCGCTTTTTGCACGGCCTCCACCACGGCAGGGTGACCGTGACCCAAAATCATGGGACCCCAGGATCCTATGTAGTCGATGAACTGTTGATCGTTGGAGTCCCAAAAGTACGCACCCTGCGCCCGTTTAACAAAACGGGGCACACCGCCAACGGCTTTAAAGGCGCGTACGGGTGAATTCACCCCACCGGGAATCACGCGCTTGGCGCGCTCAAAAAGTGGAATATTGAGGTCTACAGCAGGTTTCATGGTCAAGCTTAAGAGAGATAAACAAAAAATGGTTCAGAGGCTTGGGTGGCGGGAATCCCTATGGAGCATCAATGCTGAGTGTCGTGCGGCGGCAGCTGAAACGGGTTGCTGGTGGTGGCGCCTTCGTCTTCATCGTCTTCAGAGGCTTGAGCCCAAAACATCCGGTCGGGAATCACGTGGCCCATTCCAGGGCGAAATCCGTAGTCCAAGCATTGGTCTAAAAAGCCCATCGTTTCGCTGAACGCGTCGGACAAATCACAACCGCTTGCAATCAGCGCCGCCAAGGTGGCCGACAAGGTGTCGCCCACACCGGTGAAGGTGGCGTCAATGCGTTCAAACTTGATGTTGCCCAAGGTGGCTTGGGGCGAGGCCAGCACGTTATCAATGTGCTGTTCTGGCAGTGGAATACCCGTGACCAACACATAAGACACTCCAAATTCACCAGCCGCCATGGCAATGTCGCGGGCAGATGGGGCGCGCTCTTCACTCCAGTCGGGCAGCAGCCAGCGGGTCAAGGTGCTGTGGTTGCCCACCAATAAAGCGGTTTGGGGCAGCAAGAGTTCCTGGAAGGCATCGAGGTAAAGGTCAATTTGCACATCGTTCCACCAGGACAAATCGGGCATGTAGGCCACCACAGGAATGTCGGCGTAGTCCGACAAGGTTTCGGCAATCACAGCCAAAGTTTCTGGGGACGAGGCAAACCCCACCTTGATGGCCTGCACCGTCAGGTCTTCCAAAATGGCGCGGGCCTGATCGGTCACGATGTCTTCATCCACCGAATAGTGTTCAAAAATTTGCGCGGTGTCGCGTACATAGCTGCCCGTCATGATCGGGACCACATGCACGCCCACCGACGTCATGGACAAAATGTCAGCGCTCACCCCCCCTGCGCCACTGGGGTCGTTGGTATTGAAGGTCAAGACGCAAACGGTGGCTTCGTTAGACGCGTCGTCTGCGTCTTCGGCATCCGGGAGGGTGGGGTTGGGCATGGAGTGTTTCATGTATTCGGGCAGAATAGCGTATCTTGTGAGCAGTTGCCTTGATCTTGACCCAACTGCCCTGTCCTTCTCTTCTTTATAGGCCTGTAGCCCTGTGAGCGAAACCAAAACCTGGATGTGTCTGATTTGTGGCTGGATTTACGATGAAGCCGCTGGCTGCCCCGAAGAGGGTATTGCCCCCGGAACCGCATGGGCCGATGTACCCATGAACTGGACTTGCCCAGAGTGCGGTGCCCGCAAAGAAGACTTTGAGATGGTTCAAATCTGAGGTTTTTTAACCACCGCATAGCGCTTTAGCGTGGCGTCGCGGGCCTGGTCGTGTTGCACGATGGGCATGGGGTAATGGCCGTCTTTGCCTAATTTCAACCCTGCGGCTTGAAGTTCCAGCGGCGGCGTCAGCCAAGGCGCGTGAATCCAACGACTCGATAAATTTGCCAGGTGCGGCAAATAGCGTTTGATGAATTTGCCTTGCGCGTCAAATTTTTCGCTCTGAGTGATGGGGTTGAAGATGCGAAACCAGGGCTGTGCGTCGCACCCGCTGGAGCTGACCCACTGCCAACCACCGTTGTTGCTGGACAGCTCAAAGTCGTTGAGCTGCTCGGCAAAATAGCATTCACCCCAGCGCCAGTCCACCCCCAAATCTTTCACCAAAAAACTTCCTGCCACCATACGCAAACGGTTGTGCATGTAGCCGCTTTGCTTGAGTTGCAACATGGCTGCGTCCACCAGCGGGTAACCGGTTTGTCCGTTTTTCCAAGCCTCAAAGCGCTCTAGAGCCAAGTCACCTTGTTCCCATTGAATGGCGTCAAATTCGGGCTTGAACGACTGGGTGCAAACCTGTGGTGCATTGGCCAATATTTGGGCGTAAAAGTCGCGCCAAATCAGCTCGCCCAGCCAAGTGCTGGCGCCCGCACTGCTTTGCAAGCTACGCTGCCAGGCGGACAACACCAGTTGCCTAATGGACACGGTGCCGAACCGCAGGTGCACGCTCAGGTAGCTGGGCCCACGCAGCGCCGGAAAGTCGCGCGCGTCTTGGTAGGCGTCCATCCGGTCCAAAAAGTCTTCAAACAGCTGGCGGGCACCGCTTTCCCCGGTGGGAATGCTCAACTGGCTCAGGTTGGTGGTTTTGAACCCAATATCGGCCAAGCTGGGCGGTGGTTTTTGTAGCGCTGGTGGTCGGTCGGCCAGACCCTTGGCAATCAGAGCAGACATTTGGGGCATGTCACGCACGACCAGCGGGTGTTCTGTCAGGCGGGCAAGCCAAGCTTTTTTATAGGGGCTAAACACCCCGTACACCGTGCCGGTGCGGGTGAGCACCTCACGCTTTTCAAACACCACATGGTCTTTGCAGGTGCGCAGGGGTATGCCCTGTGCCGCCAGCAGCGCCTGAATTTGGTCGTCGCGTGCCAAGGCTTGCGGCTCGTAATCGTGGGCAGCAAACACCGCTTGCGCCCCCAGGCTGGCAGCCAGCTCCGGAATGTGCTGTGCGGCCTTGCCGTGGAGAACGATCAGGCCTGCAGCGGGGCGCTGGGCGTGCAGCCTGAGGGCTTGGTCCAGCTCCACCAGGCTGGCCTGAATAAATTCCACCCGCCGGTCGGCCCGGGGCAGGGGGTCCAAAATATCGGTGTCCAACACAAACACACAGTGCACCGTGCGGCATTGCGTGAGCGCTTGGTGCAGGGCAGGGTTGTCGCCCAAGCGCAAATCACGACGAAACCACATCAGTCCGACGGGGTACAGGGCTTCACAGGTTGGGGAGGAGGGGGTAGACATGTTCACCGCTAGAATGGTTTTATGACGGATGATTCTGCACCCATCAACTTCACGAATCATTTTTTGATTGCCATGCCCGGCTTGACGGACAGGGTCTTTTCCAAAAGCGTGGTGTACATGTGTGAGCACAGCGAACGCGGTGCTTTGGGGCTGGTCATCAACAAGCCTGGCGACATTGATATGGATGGCTTGTTCGAAAAAGTGCAGCTGTCACTAGGCCGCGCCGACCTCAAAACCCAGCCCGTCTTCCAAGGTGGTCCGGTCCAAACCGAGCGTGGCTTTGTGCTGCACGAATCCATGATGGAAGAGGCGAAAGATGACGATGAAACCGTTTATGCCTCCTCCCTCAAGATCCCAGGTGGACTGGAAATGACCACCTCCCGCGACGTGTTGGAAGCCTTGTCTACTGGCGGCGGACCCCGCAAGTTGCTGGTGTCTCTGGGCTACGCCGCTTGGGGCGAAGGCCAGCTGGAATCCGAAATCAGCGAAAACGCCTGGCTCACGGTGGACGCCAACCATGAGGTGATTTTTGACACTCCCATCGAGCAACGCTACGACAAAGCCTTGTCTTTGCTGGGGCTGCAGTCCTGGATGCTCTCGCCCGACGCGGGGCACGCCTGATGCAGGCAGCCATGGCCCTGCAAGACGTGCCAGCTCAGCTGCAAACTTTTATGGCGTTTGACTTTGGCACCCAAAGAACCGGTGTGGCCGTTGGCAACCGCTTGATGCGCACGGCCACACCTCAGGCCACCATTCAGGCTGCTGGCGACCAGCGCTTTAACCAAATTGCCGTGCGCCTCAAAGAGTGGCAGCCCGACGCGTTGGTGGTAGGTCTGCCGTTTCACCCTGACGGGGCTGAACACGAGAACACGAGGCGTGCCCGTCGTTTTGCGCGCCAGCTGCACGGCCGCTTTGGCTTGCCGGTGTTTGAGGTAGATGAGCGTTACAGCACTACCGAGGCCTTATCTTCGGGAGCCAAAGACGTCGATGCGGCCTCGGCGTGCATCATCTTGGAGCAATTTTTGAGAGACATGGCATGAGCCAGAAGCCATCTGCAAACGAATTGAATGTGGATTTGCCTGAGGCAGAGGGGCTTTACCAAAGCCTCCTTGCGG
>DDPM01000160.1:259-390 GCA_002342165.1 Hylemonella sp. UBA2468 | reverse complement strand
CACGCCGATTTGGGCTTGCCAGGCAAGCCAGGCATCATCTCTTCGGTCATGCACCGCGACGACTTTTCCAGCCGTGGCCTCTCCGGCAGCGCGCAGGCCACGCAACTGGAGTTTGAGGTGGAGGGAGCCGA
>DDPM01000160.1:0-120 GCA_002342165.1 Hylemonella sp. UBA2468 | reverse complement strand
GCGCGAGCTTCCCATTCAACCCGACTTGGCCATGGCCCAAACCAAGCTGCCTGAAGACCAATCCCTGCGGCTGGCCCAAGATGATCAAGGGCGCTTGGTGTTTAAGGTGCAAGCCCGCAC
>DDPM01000015.1:219-4263 GCA_002342165.1 Hylemonella sp. UBA2468 | reverse complement strand
AAAAGCTGCACATGGGTGCTGGTGTGCTGCCACAACATGCCGCCCCAAACGGCGATGTGCAGCAGGTAGCAGGCCATGACCACCGGCACATCCCAACGGCCTAAAGTGATGGCCGAGGTTTTCATGCCNNACCATGGCGTATTCGGTGTCGTAGGCCAACACCCAAAACAGGTTGCCCAACAGCAGCAGCCAAGCTTGCCAAGGTACGGCATTCCAAACGTGAAGCCACGCAAGCGGCTGGCCCTGCCCCAGCACCGCCGCAAACGCCATGGGTATGCCAAAACTAAAGGCCACACCCAGGACCGCTTGCGGCATAGACACCACACGTTTGGCGTAGGGGTACAAAACCGCAACGGCCAGCGCCGCAAACGACCACACCACCGCAATGGGGTGAATGGTGAGTACCAGCCCAAATGCCAAGAGTGCCAGCACGGCCCCCAGCGCCAAGGCTTCACGAACCGAGACTGCGCCGGTGGTCACCGGGCGCTGCGCGGTGCGCTTGACGTGGCGGTCAAACTCGCGGTCGGCCACATCGTTCAGGCAGCAGCCCGCACTGCGCATGAGGATGGTGCCCGCCACAAACACCACCACCAAATGCCAACCCGGAAAACCGCCCGCTGCCATCCACAGTGCACTCAGCGAGGGCCACAACAGCAGCAACCAGCCAGCGGGCCGGTCCCATCGGATCAGATTGAGGTAGAGCGAAAACCGGCTCAAAGTAAGCCGCTCAAGACAAACGCTTCACACCAGCAAGCTCGCACGCATACACCGCGTTGCGCAAAGCGGCTATGGCTTCGTAGCGGGTAAAGCTGCGGCGCCACACCATCACCACACGGCGGGTGGGCGGGTCACCGGCAAACGGCAGGTAATGGATGTAGGGGTCGTCGTCATCGCGTTTGGCGCGTGCACTGAACGCCGACTTGGGAATGCTCAAACGCGGCACCAGCGTCACGCCCATGCCCGAGGCCACCATGTGTTTGATGGTTTCCAGCGAAGACCCTTCAAAACTTTTGCTGATGCCTTCCGTATGCGTGGAAAAACGGGCAAATTCGGGGCACACCTCCAGCACATGGTCGCGAAAGCAGTGGCCCGTACCCAGGAGCAGCATGGTTTCTTGCTTGAGCTGTTCGCTGGTGATGCTGGGCTCCGAGGCCAGCACATGGTGCGAGGGCACTGCCGCGTAAAAAGGCTCGTCGTACAACGGGGCCACGGCCAAGCCGTTGTCAGGAAAAGGCTCTGCCAATATGGCGCAGTCAATTTCTCCGGTGCGCAGCATTTCCAGCAGGCGCACGGTAAAGTTTTCCTGCAGCATCAGCGGCATTTGCGGGTTGCGCTGAATCATTTGCTTGACCAGGCCCGGCAACAGGTAGGGCCCAATGGTGTAAATGACCCCGAGCTTGAGCGGACCAAACAAAGGGTCTTTGCCGCGCTTGGCAATTTCCCGAATGTTGTTGGCTTGCTCCAGCACCGATTGGGCTTGCCGAACAATATCTTCGCCCAAGTCGGTCACGGTGACTTCATTAGCGCTGCGCTCAAACAGCTTGACCTCTAGCTCTTCTTCCAGCTTTTTTACAGCCACCGACAAGGTGGGTTGCGACACGAAGCAGGCATCAGCTGCTTTGCCAAAGTGCTTTTCGCGCGCCACCGCCACGATGTACTTGAGTTCGGTCAGGGTCATAAGAGAACCATCTTAAACGCCTTGGGCCAAGCCCAGCTGCGGCTCAAGGTGTGGAAATGCGCAGTTGTAGCAGCTTGCGCGATGTTTCGGCGCCCTCACTGCCGTAGCTGCCTCGCACGGCGCTCGCACCAGTGGATGCAATGGTGACCCAATGCCCCACGGGCGCGCTCACGGTGGTCACCAGCTCGTTGCGGCTTTGGCTGGGCAAGTCAGCGCCGGGTCGGGTGTCCAGGCGGGCGCTTTGCACCTCCACTTCCACCACCACCGCTTGCGTGCCGCCACCCCATGTGGGGTGCACCACCAGTCTTTGGCCGGTGTCCATCATCATCAAACCGTTCGTAACGCTGCCGCCTTTGCTGCTGCCTTGCGCGCTGCCACCCTTGGCGGTGTTGGTGGTGGTGCCCACCGTGGTGGACGTGTCGCCCCCCGTAAACGATTGGCTGGACGTAAAGCCCCCCACCGACTGCACCCACTGCACCGGCACGCTTTGCCCCAAGCTCATGCTGGCTTTACTGCCGTTGCGCACTTGAATTCTTTGCGGTGTTAAGAGCTGTTCCCGTTGCAATGTGCCCCAGGTGGTGTTGCCTACACCGGTGGACCCCTCTTCGATTTGTCGCAGCTCCACCAATAAATCGACCTTGGGGTTTTGCGCCAGCGCGTGCTGGTTGGTCCACAAGCTCATCAAGATGAACAATATGGTGCCCATACATATACGAGCACCAATGCTCACGCTTAGCTCCATGCCCCTTAAAGCGTTGGCCCTTTGGGCCCCAACATGCGGCGTTGTCTTCATTAGGTGTCCTTCAGCAAATGTGCCCTAGCGCCGAAACATTGTGCCTGCCTCAGCTTTGAGGACATGACACAATTTGAAGCCTGTTCTTAGGTCAGTTGTTCTGAAAGCCATTCCATGAGTTTGCTATTTGCCCCCTACACATTGTCTTCTCCGCACGGCGGTTTGCCGCTGGCCAACCGCATTGTGGTGGCACCCATGTGCCAGTATTCGGCGGTTCAAGGCCAGGCCAACGACTGGCATTTGGCCCACTGGACCAGCTTGCTCAACAGTGGCGCGGGTCTGGTGACCCTAGAGGCCACGGGTGTGACGGCGCAGGGCCGCATCACCCCCGATTGCTTGGGCTTGTACGACGACGCCACCGAGGCTGCGTTGGGCAACCACTTGCACCGCGCCCGCAAGCTGGCCCCTGCCGTGCCGGTGTGCATTCAGCTCTCGCACGCTGGGCGCAAGGCTTCCAGCTCGGCGCCTTGGTTTGGGGGCGGCTTGTTGTCTGCAGCAGAGGGCGGCTGGCCCACCGTGGCGCCGTCTGGNNTCTGCCCTGCCCCAGCGGCCGGAAGAACCCGCGCCCGCAGAACTGACCGTGAGCCAAATGGCCGAGATTGCCCAAGCGTTTGCCCAAGCCGCGAAGCGGGCCCGCCGACTGGGATTGGACGCCGTTGAACTGCACGGCGCCCACGGCTATTTGCTGCACCAGTTTTTGTCGCCCATTTCCAACCACCGCACCGATGCGTATGGCGGCACCCTGGAAAACCGCATGCGCTTTCCGCTGGAGGTGCTGGCCGCCGTTCGTGCTGAATTTGACGGTCCGGTGGGCATGCGGGTGTCCGCCACCGACTGGGTTGACGGCGGTTGGGACGTCGCCCAAACCTGCGCCCTGGCCCAAGAGCTCAAGGCCTTGGGGGCCGACTTTGTGCACGTGTCCACGGCAGGTATTTCGCCGGTACAGAAAATTCCGGTGGGGCCGGGCTACCAAGTACCGTTTGCGCGCCAAGTGCGGCAGGCCACGGGGCTCACCACCACAGCCGTAGGCTTGGTCACGGAGGCACAACAAGCGGAAGACATTTTGCAGGCGGGCGATGCCGACCTGATAGCCATTGCCCGCGTGCTGCTCTACAAACCCCGCTGGCCATGGGAAGCCGCGGCGGCGTTGGGGGCTCAGTTAGAAGCCAGCCGCCAGTACTGGCGGTGTTTGCCGCGCGAGGCACAAAACGTGTTTGCCAACATCAAAATTGGGCAGCGCTGATTGGGCAGCGGTAATGAGTGGTCATATGGACCACGCGGCCTACTCTCTGAACAAGACTGCAGGCAGGTCCAGCGCCTTGATTTGAAGCGAGGCGTTTTCTGCCTCGGCCTTGGTCGTAAAGGGTCCCACCCGCACCCGAATGAGCTTGCCCGCTTTGGTGTCAGCCGATTCCGCCAAGGTTTGCAGGCCCGCACCTTCGAGCTTGAGCCGCACATTTTGGGCATTGCTTTCTTGCGCAAAGGCGCCCGCTTGCACAAACCACACTTTGGTTTTAGCGGGCTCGGACCTTGCCGCCGCTTTTGCCTTGGGAGCGTTGTCTGGCTTGGCATC
>DDPM01000015.1:0-189 GCA_002342165.1 Hylemonella sp. UBA2468 | reverse complement strand
GGGTTTAGCGGCAGGTTTGCTGGAATTAGGTTTTTCAGGCGCCGCAACTGCCGCTGGGGGCGTGGTGACAGACGACGGAGCTGCAGCGGGCGAAGGCTTTGTTGCGCTTGGACTGGCTTGGGCCAACACCACATCGGTGGATGCGGCGGGAGCGGCGGGTGCAGCGGTGACATTGGATGAGGCAGCGGG
>DDPM01000034.1 GCA_002342165.1 Hylemonella sp. UBA2468 | reverse complement strand
AGGGCTTGATAGTCACGGGCCTTAGTGGCATCGCCGCAAAGCAACTTGTGCTCGCCAAGCACCCAGACGTCACCTGGCTTGGAAACCGGGGTCTCGGTGATCTCAGGTACGGCATCCTCATCGGTCAAGCCGTCTTGGGTCTGCTCTTCGCCGGCAATAAGCGCCTCCCACTCCTTAGGGGAAAAGCCAGTCAGCTCAAGGTCAAAGCCAGCGTCCTTCAACTCGGACAACTCGATGCCCAGCAGTTCGTCTTCCCACGAGGCGTTCTCGCCAATTTTGTTGTCGGCCAGGATCAGGGCGCGTCGCTGGGTGTCGTTAAGGTGCTCCAAGGGCACCACGGGAACCTCGGCAAGACCGAGTTTTCGCGCAGCAAGCAGCCTGCCATGGCCGGCAATGACGTTATTTGCGCCATCAATCAGGATGGGGGCGCCCCAGCCGAACTCACGAATGCTGGCGGCGATCTGCGCCACTTGAGCGTCGGAATGCTGCTTAGCATTGCGGGCATAGGGGATCAGCGAATCGACCGAGCGGTATTCGAGTTTGATGGGGTTCATGAAGGCTTGAAATGAAAAACCCGCCTCGCATTACATGGGGCGGGTTTGAAGGGCAGAAAACAAAACGCCCACCAAGAAAATTAGGTGGGCGTGATTTGAGCGATTAGCTGAATGGTACCTCTTCGATATATACCGCGTCAAGCTGATTTTTAAATTCGCCTTACACCATGATTTGATAGCGCTTTGCCTGCGCAATCGGGCGGACCGAACGGTCATTCTTCTCCATCTTCACCAGTCCATAGCGAGACATGGTTTTGAGAGTTCGCGACAGGTTGCCCTGCTTGCGTCCCGTGATGTCAGCCAATTCACTGATGGACGCTGGTCGAGAGGTACGGATGACATCTAGCAATGCACGGTTTTCATCGCTCAAGACCTGGGACAACGATCTCATGGATGTAAACCATACCTTCGGGTCAGAAGCCTTGGGCTTGATCTCACCTTTGGCGATTGCCAACATCCGCTCACGGATCTTCTCTTGCGGCGCAATGCCGATTTTGATGACTTTCATTTTGACCTCACTTCTTTCAGTACCGAATCGACCTCGGTAAAAAAGTCTGACAGCAACTGATGTGCATCCTTGAATTCATAAGGCACTCCCTTGTCGGCGACGTGCCTGTGCTTGTGATCAAACGGCAAACGCTGCCCGGAGAATTTGTTTCCCTTGGTTTTGACTGCGTGCGCGTTGTCATAACCTAAGATTCGCTTGCCACTGGGCGCATGCAAAGTCAGCGTATATCTGATGCCGTGTGGAACGTCTTTGCTGGGTTTAACCTCCCAGGCTTCGATCTTGATCCAATAGCCATCCTCCTGATCAATGATCTGGTCATGGAGGTCGAGCAGCGTTCGGATTTGGTGTTCATTCACACGCACAGTATATCACCCGCTGATATTTATTGTGCGGTTTTGTAGCCATAGTGCGCCGCCAGCACCGCGAGCGCACCGACCAGGATGCCTTTGGCCTCGTACTGATTGAGCGTTCGGCCATTCCACCCCTCAACCGCTGACCACTCTTTCACGCTTCGACCCAGGCCTGCCACATGCCAAACGGCGCAACCACCGGGGCTTCTGATCCCGCCCACAGCGTCGAGCGCCTCATGCATGCGCTTTCGCGCCCAGACCACCCGCTCGGTCATGCTGTCCGTCCACTGGCCACCGGGGATACGGGTGAGCGGCGGGGCGCCTGCGAGGCCCATCTGGGCAAAGACAAAGGCTCGGTTGAAGTCTTGCCCGGCATCGTGCATTTGAGTTGTGATCGAACCGTTGCGCAGCAAGATGCCCAAGGAGTCGATGCAGCGAAAGTGCTCGGTTCGGTAGCGGGTGCCTTCTTCTGCTTGGCTGATCCATTCACCAACCCGTCCACCGGGCAGCTTCACCAACGTGCCGTGGGTCAGTGGCTGAGCGATTTGTTTTTTAGCCATAGCGCGCCTCCTTGCCAACAGCGGGGTTTGAGTTTTGTGCCATCACCCAGTGCAAGAGCGCCAACGCATCCGCTTCGTTGGCATCGATCACCGGGTGACCCAAGGCACGCACTGCCTCAGCCACTTCTGCCTTACCCGCGTTGCCCTTGCCGGTCACATGGCGCTTGATCGTGCCCACGGGCACGCCCTCATACGGGATCGAATGGTGCTCACACCAGCCTGTCAGCGTTGCCAGAAAGCCGCCGTAGGCGTGCGCGGCATCGACGCCAAGGTGGCGGCGCACCTCCTCGAAATAAATCGCGTCCAGCCCAAGTGCGGCGCCTCTCGGGGCCGTCGTAGCCAGGAGTTCGTCCAACCAGCGACGAAAGCGCAGGTAGCGCATCCCGCCACCTTCGAATCGCTGGGGCTTGAAGCTGACATAGCCGTGGATCATCGTGCGATCAAGTAGGCTCAAGGCCCAGCCAGTCGTGGTGCCCAGGTCCAGCGCCAAAACGGTTGGGGGTTTAGCGTTGGATTGTGAATCTTGTGGGTGATGCATCGGGAAAGTCCTCCAAGGGTGCGAACAAGCGCTCGTGCCCACTTGTTCAAGCGACCTGGAGGANNGCATTGCCGGGTCAGGGCTGGTGCGAGGCTCCCTCATGTCCGGTTTCGTTACGGCTACGGGGAAGTCAATGCGGTGCGCAATCGACTGCAAAACAAATTTCAATACTTCATCTTTCAACGCCTAGGCAGGGTGCCCGGGAGTAGTAGAGAGATAGTTCAATATTTATTTATTTCAATCTAGTTCTCCTTCTCTCTGTCTCTGTCTGGGGGGCTTCGCGCGCGCGAGGCTCTAGGGCCCCACTTTTTATAGGTGTATCTCTAGTGGGGGGTTTGNNAAAGATGAAATTACTGAAGCAAACCCCCCAGGGTGCCGCATGTGACTGATTTATAATGCTTTTAGTATCTGGGTTGGCCTGCCTTTGCTTTGAAGCGTGGTGGCCTCGATCAGCCCGGCCTCGCTCAAAGTGCGCAACACGCCGTCGCGCTGTCGGTGGTCCATGAATTGCGTGCGCCTTGTGAAGTCGCTCTTGGACATGCCAGCCATGCCCGCATCCCGCAAAATCTGCATGGCCCGCTTGTGGTGGGACTCGACCTGGTTCTCGGACACCCGCGCAGAAGCTTCACGGATCGTGAGCTCGGCACAGTGGCGCGA
>DDPM01000120.1:5622-6561 GCA_002342165.1 Hylemonella sp. UBA2468 | reverse complement strand
CTGGCGCTAACGTCAAGGCAATTGCAAATTTGTTGGCTGGCTAAGTGCATGGACTCAGGCATAGCAGCAGGTGGGCTGCTGCCAGGCATCAGCAATTGCCTGCGAAAAGTCTGAGCTGGAACCTGCGCAGGGATCTGTTGGGTCAGCATGGTGGACATCCAAGCGGCCGACTGCGTGTCCCCAGCCAGCAAAAACCCTTGCAGCACAGAACTGTTGGAGTCCAAGCTGGTGTCCAACTGGGCGCAGCGGCGCTGACCGCGTTGGGGGTCCACGTAGCGCAAGGCGGTATTTGATGCAAGCCCCAATGTTTGCTCAATTTCATCAATAAGAACAGCGTCTGGGGCATGAGCGTGGCCTGCTCTGAGCATCAAACCTGTGCGCTCCCGACCAAAAGGCACGCAGCTGGCAAAGTCAAAACGGTTCATTAACGGGCGCAGCTGGCTTTGCACCTGCCATACCGATGAAGCAGGCAGCCACGCCATGGCCATCAAAGACCAAGGTAAATCTATGGCTTCTACTTTGATGGCGGCATGTTTGAGCTCGGGTTGGTGCGAGCTTGGGCATACCTCGGGCGAGGTGAGGGCATTAACGCCGCCCAAGGGCATGCCCTGGGCATCTTGGCCACTTAAGTATTCGCTGCCCCAATGCATGGCCATAAAAGTTTGAGACAGTCCCAATTCCGCGCTGGCTTGCACGGGCACCACCAGACTACCGCGCTTGCTGCTCACTCGAACCAAGCTGCCTTCTATAAAGTTGCGGCGCGCCATGTCTTGCGGGTGCATTTGAATCACCGGCTCGGGCACATGACCAAAAAGCCGCCCCAGTACACCCGTGCGGCTCATGCCATGCCAGTGGTCGCGCAGGCGGCCTGTGTTGAGCGAAAACGGGTATTTAGGTTCGCGCTTTTCTGCAACAGCCACATAAGGCTTGGCTGCAAAC
>DDPM01000120.1:1326-5602 GCA_002342165.1 Hylemonella sp. UBA2468 | reverse complement strand
GTCTGGGGTGGGAAACACGCCATCTTGGTACAGACGTGCAGTGCCCTGTGTGCTGCCACTGGCAAACGGCCACTGCTGTGGACCTTGCTGCTCCAGAAGCTCGTAAGACAAACCGGTGATGTCAAGATCGCGCCCCCGGGTGCTCTCGCGGTGTTCAAGCCAAACAGATTCAGCGCTGGAGTACTGGAACAAGCTGGGTTGTCCTGGGCGCAGGTGTTGCTCTAGGCGCTGCGCCAGTTGCACAGCAATGTACCAGTCATGCCGTGCCTGACCCGGCNNGGCTGATGCGGCGCTCGCTGTTGGTCACGGTGCCTTCTTTTTCGCCCCAGGTGGAGGCGGGCAACAGCAAGTCGGCATAGGCGCAGGTGGCGGTGCTGGCAAAAGCTTCTTGTACCACCACCCACTCGGCCCGCTCCAGAGCGCGCCGCACCGTGGACTGATGAGGCATAGATTGCGCCGGATTGGTGCATGCAATCCACAAGGCCTTGATTTGCCCATCGGCTGCGGCCTCAAACATGTCTACCGCGGTTTTGCCAGGCTGCTCGGGCACATGATCCACGCCCCACAGGGCGGCGACTTCGGCGCGATGCTTTGGGTTGGCCAAGTCGCGGTGAGCCGAGAGCAAATTGGCCATGCCGCCCACCTCGCGGCCACCCATGGCATTGGGCTGACCTGTGAGTGAAAACGGTCCAGCTCCTGGCTTTCCGATTTGGCCCGTGGCCAAGTGCAGGTTGATGAGGGCAGCATTTTTGGCAGTGCCGCTGGTGGATTGGTTCAGCCCCTGGCAATACAGGCTTAGGGTGGCTGGTGATGTGGCAAACCACTGGGCGGCTGTAAACACATCTTCTTTGCGCAAACCACAAATATCAGCCACTTTGTCGGGCGTGAAGTCTCGCACCAATGTTTTGAGCGCCTCAAAGCCCGATGTGTGTTGGGCTATGAAGTCGGGTTGCGTCCAGCCTTCCCACAGCATGATGTGCAGCAAGCCATGAAACAGCGCCACATCAGTACCGGGCTGCAGGGGTAAAAATAAATCTGCCAACCCAGCAGTTTCGGTGCGTCTGGGGTCGGCCACCACCATTTTTAAATCAGGCCGAGCGGCCTTAGCTTCTTCAATGCGTCTAAACAGTACTGGGTGCGCCCAAGCAGTGTTGGAACCCACTATGAACAGGCACTGGGCGTGGTCCACGTCCTCATAGCATGCGGGGGGAGCGTCTGCACCAAGCGTCAGTTTGTAGCCGGCCACCGCACTGCTCATGCACAAGCGTGAGTTGGTGTCGATGTTGTTGGTGCCCAGCAAGCCTTTGGCCAGTTTGTTGAACACGTAATAGTCTTCGGTCAGCAGCTGCCCTGAAACATAAAACCCCAAAGCATCTGGCCCGTGCCGGTGCATCACGTCCAGCAACTTTTGGCTGGCTACATCCAGCGCTTGCTCCCACGAAATGGCTTGGGTTGCGCCTTGGCGCTGCGTGCGCATTTGGGGATGTAGCAACCGTGTTTGTTGCTGAATGTGAGGGCTGGCTGTAAGCGCCAACGTAGAGCCTTTGGTGCACAGCCGACCCCAGTTGGCCGGGTGTTCAGGGTCTCCACGTACTCCGGTAATGTGCTGACCTTGCGACTCTATAACCACACCACAGCCCACGCCGCAGTATGGGCAGGTGGACCGGGTGTGCTTCAGCATGACTTGTGTGCGGGCCCAGCCAGCGGAGCCTGTGCGTCAAGTGCAAGCTGCTCCAGTTCTTTTGCGTTCAGGCAAACCATACCGTTTTCAATGCGTACGGCAAAGCGCGGCGTGCAGCCTGAATCAGCCCCCTGGGCGCAGCCATCGGCTAACCCGATGGTCCAGTTGTGCAGGGGGCAGGCCACGTTGGTGCCAAACACAATGCCCTGGCTCAAAGGACCGCCCTTGTGAGGGCAGCGGTCTAACAACGCAAAAACCTGATCGGCTTCATTGCGAAAAACCGCCACATCCATGCCTACAGGACGGGCCACACGGCGTGCACCCAGCACCGGAATGTCCTCAAGTCGGCAAATGGTTTTCCAAACGTGGTCAGAAGCATTCATGGGCAATCACTAGGTTGAGTTAAGAGATGGTGAGTTTGTCGAACTGACGGGTATCCACGGCTGCTTTGTCCATTTCAAACCAAGGGTCTGGTTCGCCGTCCAGGCTGAACTGCAAACGCTCCCAAAGGGCTTGGCGACCCTCTGCGTCGTCCAAAATGCGGTGCTTCACGTGGTCTAGCCCCACCCGCTTCACGTAGTGCACCGTGCGCTCAAGGTACCAGCCTTCTTCTCGGTACAACTGCATAAATGCACCGGTGTACTCCAGTACTTCTTGAGCGGTTTTAAGTTTGGTGAAAAAGTGGGCCACCTCGGTTTTGATGCCGCCATTACCTGCTATATGCATTTCCCAGCCTGAATCCACGCCAATGATGCCCACATCTTTAATGCCCGATTCCGCACAGTTTCGCGGACAACCGCTGACGGCAAATTTCACCTTGTGCGGGGCATACATGCGCCACATCGCGCGTTCCAGGTCTTTACCCATTTGGGTACTGTCTTGGGTGCCCATACGGCACCACTCCGACCCCACGCAAGTCTTGACCGTACGCAAAGCCTTGGCATAGGCGTGGCCGCTGGGCATGCCGATGTCTTTCCAGACGGCTTGCAGGTCTTCTTTTTTAACGCCCAGCAAGTCGATGCGCTGGCCGCCGGTTACCTTCACGGTGGGGATTTTGTATTTGTCCACCGCGTTGGCAATGCGGCGCAATTCGTCAGCCGTGGTCTCACCACCCCACATGCGGGGAATGACGGAGTAAGTGCCGTCTTTTTGAATATTGGCATGGCTTCGCTCGTTGATGAAGCGACTTTGCGGATCGTCTTTAGCCACCTTGGGCCAACTGCTGATGAGGTAGTAGTTGATAGCAGGTCGGCAGCTGGCACAACCATTGGGGGTGCCCCATGCCATGAACTTAAACACATCAGGAATGGTGAGCAATTGGTGCAGCACGATGGCGTCGCGCACCGCTTGGTGCCCGTGTTCGGTGCAGCCGCACATGGCCTTGGTTTTGGGTGTGGCGGAGTAGTCGCCGCCAGCAGTGAACATCAAAATCTGCTCTACCAAGCCAGTGCACGAGCCACAGCTGGCACTGGCTTTGGTGTGCTTGCGCACCTCGTCCAAAGTAAACAATCCCTTGTCCTTAATGGCTTTGCAAATGGTACCTTTGGTCACCCCGTTGCAGCCGCACACCTCGTCAGAGTCGGCCATGGCCGCGGCCTTGTTATGCCCCTCATGTCCGGCGTCGCCAATATTGGACTCCCCAAACATAAGTTGGTCGCGAATATCGGCCACTGATCGGCCGTCGCGCAGCAGCTTGAAATACCAACTCCCGTCTACCGTGTCGCCGTACAAGCAGGCACCCACCAGCCGGTCGTTTTGAACCACGAGCTTTTTGTAAACCCCCGCGCTCGGGTCGCTCATCACAATCTCTTCGCAGTTGGCGTCTTCGGCGCGACCGCTGGCGCTGCCCAAAAAGTTTCCTGCCGAAAACAAATCAATGCCGGTTACTTTCAGCTTCGTGGAGGTGAGCGAGCCGGTGTAGTGCCCAATACCAAATTGCGCTAGATGGTTGGCAGCCACCTTGGCTTGTTCAAATAAGGGGGCAACCAAACCGTAGGCCACGCCGCGGTGCGCTGCGCATTCGCCCACGCTGTAGATACGGGCATCGGTCACGGTTTGCATGGTGTCATCCACCACAATGCCTCGGTCGCAATGCAGGTGCATGTCTTGCGCCAAGCTGGTATTGGGCCGAATACCCACCGCCATCACCACCAAATCGGCCGGAATTTCGCGGCCATCTTTGAAGCGCACGGCTTTGACGCGACCGCTTTTCCCATGATCTTCATTGCCAAGTAAAGCTTCGGTTTGTGCGCCCATTAAAAACTTCAGACCGCGGTCTTCAAGAGACTGCTGCAGCATCTTGCCTGCTACTGCGTCCAGCTGGCGTTCCATCAGGGTGGGCATCACGTGGACCACCGTGACTTGCATGCCTCTGAGCATCAGGCCATTGGCTGCTTCTAAGCCCAGTAGCCCCCCTCCAATCACCACTGCATGTTGGTAGGTTTGTGCTGCATCAATCATGGCTTGCGTATCGGCAATGTCACGGTAAGCCAACACGCCTTCCAGTGAGTTGCCCGCAATGGGCAATATGAAAGGGTTAGACCCCGTGGCCATCAACAATCGGTCGTAGGGGGTTTGGCAGGTATCGCCTTGGGC
>DDPM01000120.1:0-1315 GCA_002342165.1 Hylemonella sp. UBA2468 | reverse complement strand
ATTGCGCGCGTGCACCACGCGCCGCTGCCGGTCTACTGCTGTGACGGTCCAGCCTGCATGCAGGGTAATGTGGTGCTCCTCGTACCAAGACCAATCGTTGAGCACAATGTCTTGTAAGGTTTGCTCGCCTGCGAGCACGGGCGACAACAAAATGCGGTTGTAGTTGGGGTGGGGCTCAGCACCAAAAACCGTCACGTCGTACATGTCGGGCGCGAGCTTGAACAGCTCTTCCAAAGTGCGCACACCGGCCATGCCGTTGCCAATCATCACCAGTTTGGGTTTGTTCATAGGAATATCCTTTAAGGTCTTCAAGCAACCTTCTCCACATGCGATTGCCGTGTGTATAAAAAGTCAATGACCGCTTTGCGGTAGCCCAAGTACTGTGGGTTTTCGGCCAAGGTCACGCGAGAGCGGGGGCGGTCTAGGTTCACTTGAACAATGTCTCCAATCGTGGCCGCCGGGCCGTTGGTGAGCATCACAATGCGGTCGCTCAGCAGCACGGCTTCGTCCACGTCGTGCGTCACCATCACCACCGTGCTTTGGGTGCGGGAGACTATGTCGAGCAGTTCGTCTTGCAGTTTGGCGCGGGTCAGGGCGTCTAGCGCGCCAAAGGGCTCGTCCATCAGCAGCACTTTGGGCTCCATGGCCAGTGCACGGGCTATGCCCACACGTTGTTTCATGCCGCCTGATATTTCCCCGGGGCGTTTGTGCGCCGCAGCCGTGAGCCCAACCAAAGCCAGTGATGCGTCGGTACGCTCTCGCAATTGGGTTTTGGTTTCGGCTGTTGCGCCTATGGATTTGTTGGCTGCGCCAAAAACACGCTCTACACCAAGGTACACGTTTTCAAAACAAGTCAACCAAGGCAGCAGCGAGTGGTTTTGAAACACCACGGCCCGCTCAGGGCCTGGCCCCGAAATTTCTCGGTTGGCGCACAACAGCGTGCCTTGTGTGGGTAACGCCAAGCCTGCAATAAGGTTAAGCAGGGTGGATTTGCCGCAACCGGAGTGGCCAATGAGGGTCACAAATTCACCCCGCGCCACCGACAGGTTGATGTTGCGTAGGGCCGGAAACCAGCCTTTAGCTGTTTTAAAGCTTTGATCTACGCCTTGAATATCTAAAAACTTGGGGCTAAGAGCCATGGTCTCGGCCATATCTGAGGCGCTGCGGTGGCTGTGCCAGCGAGTGTTCATGACTTGACCTCCTCAAAGGTGAAGGTTGTAGCCAGTTTGATGAGGGCCATTTCAAGCACCAAGCCCACCATGCCGATGACAAAAATGGCAATGATGATGTTTTTGACATTCAGGTTGTTCCACTC
>DDPM01000092.1:2797-2946 GCA_002342165.1 Hylemonella sp. UBA2468 | reverse complement strand
GGCGGGGTGTGCTCCATCCACTCCAGGCGAAACCAGCGCTCAATGGCGGGCATGGAGTCCAAGATGCGTTGCTCCAGCTCGTTGATAGGACCTTGGAGTGCAGTGACCAAATGAGGAACCATGTTAGGACCTTATTGTGTGGTGGGGAT
>DDPM01000092.1:0-2759 GCA_002342165.1 Hylemonella sp. UBA2468 | reverse complement strand
TTGAGGGATGTCAAACCCTCTAGCCCTACGGGCCCACGGGCATGAAATTTGTCGGTACTGATGCCAATTTCTGCACCCAAACCGTACTCAAATCCATCGGCAAATCGGGTGCTGGCATTGACCATCACACTGCCGGAGTCGACCTCGCGCAAAAACGCTTGGGCATGCTGGTGGTTGCTGGTGATGATGGCGTCGGTGTGGTGGCTGCCATATCGGTTGATATGAGCAATGGCCTCTTCTAATCCAGCCACCACCTTGATGCTGATGATGGGGGCCAAATACTCTTCAAACCAGTCTTGTTCGGTGGCGGCTGTAAGCAGGGGCTCTGATGCGTGGCCCGTTGCGCCAGCGCAGGCCTTTGGCTGCGACTTCAAGATCTCAAGCGACGCAGGGTCACAACGCATTTCCACACCCTTGTCCGAGAATACTGCGGCGATTTGGGGCAGAAATTCGTGGGCCACACCGGCGGCCACCAACAAGCTCTCGCAGGCGTTGCAGGGGCTGTACTTTTGGGTTTTGGCGTTGTCCACCACACGCAGGGCCATGGTCAGGTCGCAGGGGTCGTCCACATACACATGGCAATTGCCGTCCAGGTGTTTGATCACAGGCACCTTGGCCTCTCGGCTGATGCGCTCGATCAACGATTTGCCGCCGCGCGGGATGATGAGGTCCACAAATTCAGGCATGGCAATGAGCTGGCCCACCAACGCACGATCGGTGCTGGGCACCAGCTGCACAGCATCAGCAGGCAAGCCGCTTTCAGCCAAGGCTTGCCGCACCAACTCGGTCAGCGCCTTGTTGGAGGCTATGGCCTCGGAGCCGCCTCGCAGTATGCAGGCGTTGCCACTTTTGATGGACAAGCTGGCCGCCTCAATGGTGACGTTCGGTCGGCTCTCATAAATCATGCCAAACACGCCTATGGGCACGCGCATTTGGCCCACCTGTATGCCGCTGGGCTGCTGACGCATGCCCATAATGCCTCCAATGATGTCGGGCATGGCGGCCAGCTGTTCGCAACCCAAGGCCACCGTTTCCAGGGCTTGGGCCGAGAGTTTGAGCCGGTCCAGCATGGGGCCACTCAAGCCCGCCGCCTGGGCGCGCTCCAAGTCCTGGACATTGGCCTGTTGGAGGAAGGCCGTTTGGGCGCGCAACAAACGCGCCAAACACAAAAGCGTTTGGTTTTTGGCGGCCGCAGTAGCTTTGGCCATAAGGGCAGACGACGCCCGAGCCTGCTGGCCCAATTGCAACATCACTTCAGACAAACTGGTTTCAGAGGCAGGAACAGCCGAGGGTGCGATGTGGTTCATCCCAACATTCTCGCACCGAGCTGGGCAGCTTGGCTTGGCCAGCCGTGCTCAATCGGACTTGACTCAATCGGACTTGATTTTGGCTTTGCGAATCACCTCACCCCATTTGTCGGACTCGGCCTTGAAGAAGCGGGCCGCCTCGGTAGGGCTGGTGGGCGCAGGCTCCATGCCAATTTTGCGAATTTGAGCCACCACTTGGGGGTCGTTCAAGGCGGTGACGATGGCGGCATTGAGTTTGCGCACCACCTCGACAGGGGTGCGTGCCGGCACGGCAAAGGCATACCAGTTGATGGCTTCAAACCCGGGAAACCCCGATTCCGCAATGGTGGGCACCTGCGGAAGTGACTCAGACCGTTTAAGCCCCGTGGTGGCCAGAGCGCGCAGACGCCCGCTTTGTATGTGCTGAATCGCATCTGAAGGGCTGGAGAAGATGGAGGGCAAGGCGCCTCCCAACAGATCGTTCATGGCCGGGGCACCCCCACGGTAGGCCACGTGCTGGTTGTTGAGGTTGGCGGCAGACTTCAGCAGTTCTCCCGACAAATGCCCCGCGCTGCCTATGCCCGATGAGCCAAACGACAAGCGCGTGTCGGGGCTGCGTGCCTGCTGCAGGTAGTCTTCCAGGGTTTTGATGTCGCTGCTGGCCTGCACCACCAACACATTGGAAAACACCACCGCCATGGACACCGCCGCCGTGTCAGTGATGGGGTTGTAGGTGAGTCGGCTTAAGTGCTGATTCACCGCAAGGGGTCCAATGGTGCCCAGCATCAGGGTGTGGCCATCTGGAGCCGATTTGATGAGCTGGTCGGTGGCAATATTGCCTCCCGCACCTGGCCGGTTTTCCACCACCACGCTTTGCTTGAGCTGCTCGGCCAACTTGGGCGCCAGAAGACGCGCCACGATATCGGCCCCACCCCCAGGTGCAAAACCTACAAGCAGCTTGAGGGTTTGGGTGGGAAAAGCGTCTTGCTGGGCATGAGCCACCTGCGTGCCCAACAAAGGGGCACTTACCAATAAAGCAGCTACAGCCCAAGCGCGTGCCCTATCGCCTGTCTTGGCGAATAAGGCCACTTCATGAAGGGATCTGATTAAGACGGAGGATGTGCTCATGACGCCGTGGATCATTCCACTGGGTCGAAGCCCAGTCTATAGGGGTTATCTTGCACTTGCGCTTTTTGCGCTGGCCATGCATGGCTCGCACAGACCCATGGCCAGACGTTGCAAAGCCTGCCAAGGGTCGTGCGGCCAATCGGGCTGTTTGAGCCCTTTGACAATGCCATCCACCACATGGGCGGCTTGCAACAGGTTGTTCAGGGTGGTGTCGCTCAGGCGGGGCAACACACGCTCCATGAGCTTTTCTTTGACTCCCCACACGCGCTGCTCGCGCAGCGCCATGGGTAAAGGCCGCCCCGCTGCCATGGCGTCTTTAATACGCTTTAGGGTGCGAATGTCTTC